>CAZOMJ010000076.1:0-69342 GCA_964581055.1 uncultured Candidatus Kuenenia sp. | reverse complement strand
CCTGATCCTTTCGTATCGCCGACGATCCTGCGTCGGTGGCTACAAAGATTATGCACTCTTTTTGAGTGGCGGTCGTTGGGGGGTGAGTTCGTATTGCATGGAAAGCTCTCCGCTGGCAACGACCTGACGGCCCGTGCGGGCTTCGAGGTTGATGACGATCGGTGCTTTCAGATTGAGCGTGAGGCCCGTGGCGGTTTTTCCGACGACGACCACCACCTGCGCCTGCCGCATGTCGGCCAACGCCAGGGGGGTGAGTTCGCTCCGGGGAATCCGTACCTGGTAGTCGGGGACGAAGCGGCGTGGGCTGACCACGGCCAACGCGACATCTCCACGCGTGGTGCTCTGCAGCCATCCCAGGGCGTCGTTGTCTGAGTCGGCGAGCAACGCCCAGTCGCGGCAGCCCTCGAGTCCCGGCAGGCCGCTGGGGAAGTGGAGGATATCCGCTGGATCGACGTCGATCCGTCCGAACCTATTGGTGGTGATCCGCATGGGTGATGGCACTCCTTCGCCTCGAACGCAGCGAAACAGCGTCGGTGGCCACTCGGCCTCCCGACTCCTGTCCGCACATTTCAGATCGGCAGTCGGGGTGGTTGGGGTTGAAGAAATAGGCTTGGATAAAAAAGAAGGGTGCGGAAGACGTTGCCGGCCATGGGGTTGGCGACGACTGCGTGGCCGTAAGGGGCTGGGAAGGGCCGGTTGCGAATTCGGTAAATCTGTCACAATCAGCGGTCGGGGCGACGCTCGTCGGGCTGCAGTCCCTGCCTTTCACGTGGAGAAAATGATGCGTCGCTTCGTTCTGCTTGCCGCCATCGGATTGTTGACAGCCTCCGGTTGCCTGTCTGGCGGCTATGACGAGGATTTCCGTGGCAGCCTGCAACGCTACCGACAGGATGGCGAGTTTCAGCGACTGCATCGAGAACCGAAGGCATTGGCTGAGAACCGCGTGCTGCTCCGGGTGCCCAAACTCTTCACGGACGAGGATGCCACCGGGGAGAAGGAGCGATCCAAGCCGCCGTTCCTCAAGGATTTCCCGGGGTTTTGTGTGTCGTATCAGGCACTTCTCACTGCTGATGGGATCCAGTTGCCGGCCGTGCTCTCTGTCGGAGCCCCGATCGACAAGGAGAGCGGACTCGAAGACCTCAAGAAGAGAATCCTGAATCAGGTGCAAAAGGAGTCCTCGTTCGCGAAGCAGGCCTGGGCCGCGGTGGATGGCCAGCCGCCTGCCGGCGGCAAAGCGGCGTGGTCGGTGTTGAAGCTTGACGGCCAGCAGCCCTTCGACCGCGTGAACAACGGCATCACCGAGACACAAAACACGGAAGGGGAAACGCAGGTCTGGGTGGCGTCCGACCCCGATGCCAAGGTTGCCGCGGTGCTGGTCTGGCGGGTTCCGAAGGAACTCGCCGCGAACGTGCCGCTGAACGAACTGGCGGGCTTGGTGGCCCGCACCGTCGAGTTCAAGGCCCCGGGAGAACCCGCCGTACAAGCCCCCGAGGCGGCTGCTCCGGAGGCTGCACCGGCCGCGGCCCAGTGAGCCTCGCCGCGGCGGCCTTCATTGCCACATCGGCTGGGCGGCCCAGGAGGCCAGCGGCGCGAGGATGAGCAGCGGCGCCCAGGCGCCGATCGAGGGGCTGACCATGTAGGCCGCGGCCAGGGCATGCCACCCGAAGATCACCAGGAAGAAGAGCACCGCCGCGAGTACGCACAGGCCAACCGCGACGAAGATGCCCCGGCGATTGGGGCCCACCACCAGCGGGATGCCGAGCAGCGCCAGCGACATGTCGAGCAGCGGGGAAACGAGCCTGGCGTGAACCCTCAGGGGAATCTCCGCGCCCACGCCCAGGCTGGGGTTGGCGATGGCCCGGACGAGTTCGACGGTCGACGAATACTGGCTCCAGTTGGCCGAACCGATCAGCTGCTCGAAGGTCACATCGCTGGTCACGAAGCACTGTCCGGGGGAGAGCCAGTCCGCGGCGGACCGCGTGAAAACGACCGTCTGCCCATCGCTTTCCAGCGGCGCCAGCCGATCGATGTCGACGGGCTCACGCACCTGACACAGGAGATACCCTGCGGGGTGCGAGGCGTCGGCCGGCTTCCAGAAGGCCTCGGCCGCATCGATCTGCGGTCCATACTCGGAGAGTGACGGAGGCATGAGCAGGCTCGGCTTGTCGATCCTGCAGCTGGCAAACTGGGCGGTGCGACCGCGGAACAGGATCTCCGTCTCGTGGTCGTAGCGGGCTTCGAAGGGGTGGGCGGCGTCTCCGCGGAGGTCCTGGGCGTTTCGGGAGAGGTTGTGCCGTATCTGCGGCAACACGAGTTCCCGATTCGCCATGGCGAGCAGGCTCACCACGGCGGCAAAAACCAGTGTCGGGCGGGCAATGCGCCAACGGGTCACGCCGGCAGCGAGGAGTGCCGTGAGCTCGTTGTGCCGCTCCAGCCACGAGAGCGCGAACATGGCGCTGGCCAGCGAGATCACCGGGCTCGTGGCGTCGAAAAACGAGATCAGCCGGTAGCCGTAGTAGGCTCCCAGCACCTGTGCCAGGCCGCCCGACTCCGGGGCGTGGGCGATGAATTCCTCGATGTTGGTGAACGCATCGACCACGAACGTCAGCCCGGCCAGGCTCACGAATACGATCATGAACGCGTGCAGCTGCGCCCGGGTGATGTAGCGGTCTATGAGCATGAACGCTTGACGGATTGCGGCCGTGGCGGACGATTGACCCGGTGACACGACACGGGCATCTTGGGCCAGCGGCGGCCTGTGCCCGCGGGGCGGCGGAGGGTACGCCGGTCCGCTCGGAGCGTCAACCTGGACTCTGACCGCAAAACCGCCGCGGCAGAGGCCTCAAACAGCCTGGATTCGCACCGCAGCATGGCGGCCATGATTCGCAGCAGCAGAGGCACGGCTATGGAATGGGCTCGATCGCTGCACGCTCAGGCCAGCCGTTGGATGGCCCGCGGCCTCGATCTCCTCTATCCGCCACGGTGTCCGATCTGCCGCCGCGAACACTCCGCCGAGGATCTGGTGGCGGCGTCGGAACCCGGGCCATCATCCTCGGCGCAATCGTGGACCGCCACGGTCTGCGGGATGTGCGCGCGGGAGTTGTCAGCCGACAGCGGCCGCTGTCGGCTGTGTGGCGAAGCCGGCGGGGCGACCGACGGCTGTCGACGCTGTCCGCAGCGGCCCCACGACTGGCGTCAGATCGCGGTCTTGTCGTCGTATGCCGGCAGTCTTCGCGAGGCGGTGCTGCGTGCCAAGCGTCCGGCGGGGGATGACGTGGCGGCCGCGTTGGCGTCGCTGATCGTCCGCAAGCACGGGGATACGCTGGTCTCTTGGGGAGTCGGTCGGGTCGTGCCAGTCCCGATGCATTGGCTGCGACGGTCGATCCGCGGCACAAGTGCCGCCGATGAGTTGTCGCTGCGGATCGCCTCCTTGCTGGGGCTGCCCCACAGCCGGGCGCTCGTGCGGCAGCGGGCCACGCGGATGCAGAACGAACTGCCGATTGAGGACCGGCCGCTCAACGTACGGGGGGCCTTTCGCGGCCGCCGCCGGCTCGATGGCGAGAGGATTCTGCTGGTGGACGACGTCGTCACGACGGGGGCGACCCTGTCCGCCTGCTGCCGGGCGCTCGTGGCCGCCGGCGCAGCGACCGTCGACGTGGCGGTCGTGGCCAAGGCCGACCGAAGCAACGATGACCGCTAGGTTTCTGCGGGTAGACTCGGGGCGGTGTTCGGAGTCCCTGGATACCATCGCTCGCAGAGCGGCTCCTCGGCGGGGCCAGTGGGCGTGGAGGCCGCTTGGCTCGGAGACGCTCAAACGCGCGCTCCGGTACCCAGGACTCCTTGGAGCGTCGATCGCGGCAGTCAGGAGCAATACGCAGGCATGCATACGCATTCAGAACCCACTCGGCAGAGTGACCCGATTCGGGTAGGCACCCGGGCCAGTCTTCTGGCCCGCACACAGACCGGCTGGGTGGTCGAACAACTCCGCAGCCATGGGCATGCGGTTGAGGTCGTGACGGTTTCCACCCAGGGGGATGCGCGTGCCGACGTGCCGATCGCGGCGATCGGCGGGGACGGCGTTTTTGTCCGCGAACTGGAGCGGGCCCTGTTGGAGCGACGGATCGACGCCGCCGTGCACAGCCTGAAAGATCTGCCCACGGAGGAAACGCCCGGGCTGACCGTGGCCTGCGTGCCCGTGCGGGCCATGCCGTTCGATGTGCTCGTCGCGCGGGAGCCCTGCACGCTCGAATCGCTGCCGTCCGGCGCCGTGGTGGGCACGTCCAGTGTGCGGCGGGTCGCTCAGGTGAAATCGCTTCGCGGCGACCTGGTCGTCCGTCCCATCCGTGGCAATGTCGATACGCGGCTCCGCCGGCTCGATGCCGGCGAATACGACTGCCTGATTCTCGCTGGGGCGGGCCTCGAGCGGTTGGGGCTGGGCAGCCGGATCACGCACGTACTGCGGCCCGATGCCTTCTGGCCGGCGGTCTCACAGGGTGCTCTGGGAATCCAGATCCGAGACGACGATGGTCGGATGCGTCTCGCACTCGACCCGCTCGACGATCTCGCGACGCATCAGGCCGTACGTGCGGAGCGGAGTTGTCTCGCCGCCCTGGCGGGCGGCTGTCTGGCCCCCATCGGAGCCTGGGGGCGCCATGCCGACGATGGGCGGCTCGAGTTGGGAGGGTGTGTCCTCGAGGATACGGGCGACCGCGTGACCAGAATCACGGCCACGGTCCGCGCGGCTGCTGTGGACGGCGATCGACGGGCATTGTCCGGGCAGTCGGAGTCGTTGGGGAAACAACTGGCGGAGATGCTGCTCGCGCGTGGAGCCGAATCGATGTTGCTCCGCATGCGTGCACGGGCTGGGCACGCGTGAATCCTCCGGAAAAGAGGGGTTGCCACCAAAGTGGGTGGTTGGCCGATTGCCCCGACTTCGCGACAGTATCCCCCGTCAACAGGTGGATCGAGTTCGATAATCTCGATGGTCGCCGGTTGTTTCAAAAAACTTGATTTGTTACGATTCACTCAGCGTGTGCCACTCGGAGACGCGACGGGAAGCACTCTCGCGAAGACCGCGAAAAGGTTTGAAACGCAGATGTCCATCAAATTAGTCATTGCCGATGATCACGAGGTGGTTCGCCGGGGCCTTGTGAGCCTGCTCGCTGGTTCGGAAGTCAAAATCGTCGGTGAAGCCGCCAGCGGCGACGAGGCCGTCAAACTCACCCGCAAACTGAAGCCTGACGTCGTGCTGCTCGACATCCGCATGCCCGGCAAGGACGGGTTGGAAGCGCTCGAACGCATCCGTGCCGACATGCCCGCGGTCAAGGTGGTGATGCTCTCGACCTTCGACAACCCCACCTATGTGGCCCGCGCCGTGGCCGCTGGTGCCCACGACTACATGCTCAAGGGCTGCACCCGAGCCGAACTCATCCACTCGATCGCCGGAGCGGCCGCAGGCCAGTTGCCGATGAAGGCTGGTGAACTCCGCCGGGTGGCCACAACCATGGCCAACCGCGTGGCGACGCCCGATCCGGACATCCCGCTGACGCAGCGGGAAACCCAGGTGCTCCGGCACATGGCTCTGGGACTCTCCAACAAGGAGATCGCCCAGTCGCTGACGATCAGCGTGGAGACGGTGAAGGAGCACGTTCAGAACATTCTGCGGAAGATCGCTGTCGGCGACCGTACGCAGGCCGCCGTCTGGGCTGTCCGCCGCGGCCTCGTCTAAATCGCGGCCTCGTCTGAATCGCGAACTCCTCTCAATCGCGAGAAGCTGAGGTCTGCCTCACTTCGCCCGGGGATGCGCCTTGTCGAAGGCGTCGAGCAACCGGGTGGTCGTCACGTGGGTGTAGATCTGCGTGGTGACGAGGCTCTTGTGGCCGAGAAGTTCCTGCACGCTGCGAATGTCCGCGCCGGCATCGAGCAGGTGGGTGGCGAAACTATGGCGGAGCGTGTGCGGGCTTGCCCGACGCGAAAGCCCCGCGACGGCGAGATGCTTCTCCAGCAGCCTGGCCACCCCGCGAACCGACAGCCTGCCGCCGAACCGGTTGGTGAACAGGGGACGGGGCGCCCCTCGGGGCGGGGCAATCGCCGGCCGTGGGCGGGCTGCGAGCCATGCCTGGAGGGCGGCTTGAGCGTGCGATCCGACCATTCCCAGCCGTTCGCGTCGGCCCTTGCCGCGAACGCGGACGGTGCCCCCGCGGACGTCTAGATCGGCGTCATCGAGGCCCACCAGTTCCCGGACACGCACGCCCGACGAGTACATCAGTTCCAGAATCGCCCGATCACGCAGGCCGCCAGCCCTGGCTGGTTTGGGGGCGGCCAAGAGCCGGCCGATCTCCTCGCCCGTCAGAAACTTCGGCAGCTTGCGCGAGCGTTTGGGGCTGCGCAGCGGCTTGGCGGGATTCGCGGGCACCCAGCCCTCCCGCTGCCCGAACGCATAGAAGCTGCGGGTACTGGCCAACTTGCGAGCCACGCTGGAGGCGGCATAGCCGGCGGCATGCAGGCCGGCGGCGAACCGGCGCAGGATCACGCTGGAAGCCTCTCCCGGCGTCCGACAGCCTGCCGACCGGAGAAACTCTTCCAGTTGACGGAGATCCTCCCGGTAGCTTTTGAGCGTCAGCGGCGACGCCCCTCGCTCGGCGGCCAAAAAACGGAGAAACCGGTCGATCGCTCCCGAGAAGCCATCTCCCGATGCCGACGAGTGCGGTGCCATCGGAAAAGCCTAGGCCGGGCGGTCGGCGCGGGGGGCGAAGCGGTGACGGCGGCTGTGGGATGTGCTCCCGCGGATCTTCTGCCCCAGCATCGCCGCGTCGTACCAGGAAAAACTCAGGTCTGGATTCGACGCATACCTGGCGAGCGTCCGGAGGGTTTCCTCCCGGCTGTCGTCGTCGTAGAGGAAGACGTAGCGTTCTCCGCCCTTGACGAGGGCGATGACGTTGATGTCACGGGAAGCCATGCGCCGCATCCTGCAGGCCGAGCGGCCGCACCCACGGCCTACCTAAAGGCCTATCGGCAGGCGATGCGAGGCCCGTCCAGCCTTCCTGCGTGGCCCCGCCCGGTCGCCGCGATCCGGCCATCTCGCTCAAACCCCCGCTCGTGTGTCGCTTGGTGCTGTCCCCCGCATTGGCTCGGGATTGGCTCGGGGACGGTATGAGTTCCCTCGCGGTGGCCGGGGCGGCCGAAAAGCTCGTGATCCTCTCGCCGAAGCATCTCGGGAGAGGCAACGGACCTTTTTCGTGCGGTTAAAACAGGTCGGCAAAGCCTCGGAGGGCGACCGGTTCCCGCGATGAGAACGGCTCGCCGTGGAGCGTGCCGATCGTTGCACCCCACCACCGGGAAGCCGCCTCGACCCTGTCGAGCACCGTGGGCCTGGGGGCGGTCTGGTCAAACTGGCTGGCGTAGCAGTCCAGGCTTGCCCGTTTTGTGTCCCATGTCGTGGTGGTGTCCACCACGAAGGCCGGCTGCCGGACGAGCTTCAGATGCACGCACCAGTAGTAGTAAATCCGTTCCGGATGCCATGGGTCACCGGGGAGATCGCACTTCGTGAGCTTGGCCCAGAACCGCGCTGCCTCCACCAGTTTCGTAGCGGCGACATGATCGGGGTGGGCATCGACCCAGTGAGGCGCGAAGAGCCAGCGCGGACGCACGCGGCGGATGACGCCGGCGAGCGAGGCACGGGCGGCGAGTGTCGCCCGTAGCCGCCGATTGGTCAGGCCAAGGTTCTCACGCCATGCGAGCCCGAGCGCCGCGGTCGCGGCTGCCGTTTCTCGAGCCCGCGTCTCCCGCGATCCTCTCGGCGTCGGTTCACCATCGGTGAGGTCGAGCACGCCCACCCTCAGTCCCTGCGCCTGCATGAGCGCGATGGTGCCCCCCATGCCGAGTTCGGCATCGTCCGGGTGCGGTGCGATCACGAGCACGTCGAGCATCTACGCAGCCTTTGCAAGGATTCGTCTCGCGCGACCGCTGATTGCCCGGTCGGCCGCTCGACAGCATACTCTCCGGCATGAACCCGCACCCGTCCGTTTGCTCCGGCCAAAACTCCAGCGAAAAGACCAGCCAAAAGACCAGCGAAGAGCAGCTCTTCGACCGCGTCTGCGCACACGCCCGACAGGCCGCCGTGCTGGCTTCGGTGGAATCGCTGCTGGGGTGGGATGAACAGACGATGATGCCGCCGAAGGCCGCGGTTCATCGGGCCGCCCAGGCGGAGGCGGTGGCGACCCTCGTCCATCGACAGCGATCCGATCCGGCATACGGCGAGCAGTTGGCCACGCTGGCGACTGGGCCGTTGGCTCAGGAGGGATCCCCGCAGATCCGCGCCGCTATCCGCCTGCTCCGCAAGGACTTCGACAAGCACGCCCGCGTGCCGGAGCGGCTGGTGGGGGCGCTGGCCAAGACCTGTGTCGAGGCCCAGCAGGCATGGGTGACCGCCCGCGCCGAATCGTCGTGGAGGACCCTGAAACCCTGGCTCCGGCAGGTGTTCGATCTCAAACGCGAACTGGCTGCCTGCCAGATGCCCGGTGCCGATCCCTACGATGCCCTGCTTGACGACTACGAGCCAGGTGGGTGCTGGGCGACGATTGCCTCGCAGTTCAGCGCGCTGCGTGCCGAGATCGTGCCGCTGGTGCAGGCGTGCGCAGGCGCAGCGCGGCGGCCAGACGACGCCATCCTGCGTCGAAGCTACCCGGTGGCCGACCAGCAACGGTTCGTTCGCGAGGTCGCGTCACGGATCGGTTTCGATTTTCAACGAGGACGTCTCGATACCACCGAGCATCCGTTCTGCTCGGGCGTGGGACCGGATGATTGCCGCATCACCACCCGCTGGGATGAACACGCGCTTCCGACTGCGCTCTATGGCGTGTTGCACGAGGCCGGACATGGGCTCTACGAGCAGGGGCTGCCTACCGAGTGGTATGGCCTGCCACCGGGGGAAGCGGCGTCGCTCGGCATCCATGAATCGCAGTCGCGGCTGTGGGAGAATCTCGTCGGCCGCTCTCCAGAGTTTTGGGAATGGTGCTTTCCGATCGCGCGGGCGGCGTTTCCGCAGGCACTGTCCGATGCCACCGCGGCTGGCGTGCAGCAGTCGCTCATGGTGGTGCGTCCGTCGCTGATCCGCGTGGATGCCGACGAGGTCACCTACAACCTCCATGTGATGATGCGGTTTGATTTGGAACGCGCCGTCGTGCACGGCCACATGACCGTCGCGGATCTTCCCGAGGCATGGAACGAGCGGTTTGCCCGGGACTTTGGCTTCCGTCCGCCGTCGGACGCGGAGGGCGTGTTGCAGGACATCCACTGGAGCGCCGGACTGATCGGCTACTTTCCCACCTACACGCTGGGCAACATTTTCGCCGCCCAGTTGATGGCGGCGGCCGCCCGGCAAGTGCCCGATATGGGCGGCGACATCGCGTCAGGCCGCTTTGGGGGGCTGCTCTTCTGGCTGCGGCAGCAGGTGCATGCCCACGGGCGGCAGTTCGATTCGGCCTCGCTCGTGGAGCGGGCCACTGGAGAGCCTGTGTCGGCCCGGTGGCTCGTGGAAAGCCTCTGGCGGCGGTACGGCGCGGCGCACGGGCTCGCGTGAAGGACGGGGGCTGCGGGCCGCCTCCCCACGGAAACATCGTCGGACTCAGTGGAGGGATGGTTGAAGGGACGGTCGCCCCGGCAACCCGTTCTTTCCGCCTTTTCGGACGCCGGCGGGGCGATGGTAGACTTTCGATGCCCCGGCAACGCCTCTTCGAGCGGCGGCAAGGCCGGCACAGATGCACTGCACAACGCGATGGCGGCCGGTAGGGAGGAATCGATGGCGACCGACGACGACAAACAGCTTCCCGAGCAGGATCCGTGGGCCGGATTGGACATCGGCGGCGCGGAAGACAAAGGGGAGGATTTTGCGTTTTCCTTCGACGGGCTCGGCGAGGAGGTGGCGGACGGTGATGAGCCGATGATCGGGCCACCTGCCGGCGACCATTCCGCTGGTGAACATCCGCTCGAACATCCGGTCGAACACGAGTCGCAACCCATCGTCGCGTCGATTCACGGGAACTCCGACGACAGGGTGTTTGATCAGGGGGAGCCTGATGATGGGGAGCCATCCCATGCGGATGAGTCGCCATTTGGGGGCGATGCGGCTCTGGACGATGACGGCCAGCGCGATGCGGCGGCAGGCGAGATTCCCCTGGCCCTGTTTCCACCACCGGATGCCGAGTCTGCCGGGTCGGAAATTCTCATCGGGACCGGGCAGTCTGGCATCATCTCCATGGCCGACGCGGTCGAACGCGGCGCCTCGGATGACTTCGGCGTTGGCGATGCCGTCGATAACGCATTTGACGACAAGGACATCGCCCACGAACTGGGGTTGCTGGACGTCGAGGGCGAGGCGATTGCAGCAGAGGCTCTCGCGTCGGGAGAGGATCTCGATGCGGCAGCCGATTTTGGCGAGCCAGTCAACGAAGCGCACTCCGACGACGTGTCTTTCGATGCCGGTATGATGGGTGGCACGCCTCCGTTCGCCGACAGCGAACCGTTCGAGCCGGCGGGCGATGCGGCGGAGCCGTGGCAGGACGATCCCGCCTCGATTCCCCTCAATCCCTCCGTCGCCGTGGCCGGCGCCGCCGTTGCTGCGGCAGGGGCAGCCGTGGCCTCGACCGGCGGCAGGCCGGCGGTTGCGAAGAAAAAAGGGGGCGGCCTCGGCCAGATGGTCGGCGTGGTGCTGGGCGGGCTGATGGCGCTGCCGATCACATACGCAATTTTGATCTGGGGATTCCAAAAGGATCCGTTCAAATTCGGCAAGCAAATGCCGCCGCAGTTGGCGTTCCTGCTGCCACAGAAACTCCAGCCCGGGTACAAGCCGCCCAAGAAGCCGGCCGCGGGCTCCAACCTCGACGCCGTCTCGTCGCTCGATGACGTGCCGTCGCTCGATGACGTGCCGTCGGCCGAGGACGTGCCGCCGGTTGAGGAAGCGACGCCGCCCGCTGCAGAGCCGGCTGCCACCGTCGCCGCCGAGCCGGTCGATTCCGATGCCGAGTTGGCCGACGCAAAGCCGGCCGAGCCGATGGAAACGGCGGTCGTGGTGGCCTCACCGGCTGAAGGGGCGGGATCAGCGGAGCCCATCGAACCGGCGCCGTCTGCCGAACCGGCGGCCGCCCCTGCCATTGAGGCCGATGTCACCGACACCGGTACGGCAGCCCCGGCGATGGCCGCGGCTTCAAGCCTTGCGGCACTGCCGCCATCAGATGCGTTGTCTGGTCTCGATGCTCTGGTGGCTGCGACCGACACCGCGGTCCCGGCGGCGCCGGCCTCCGCAGTTCCGGCATTGCCACCGCTTGACCTGTCCGGCGTGGAGATGGCCGCCGAGCGTGCGACGCAGGCATTTGAGTCGCTGGAGTTTGGAACGCGGGACACGAGTTTCGACGCTGGCGACCCCGCCCACGATCGGGCGTTGGTCACGTGGTACAGACGGCTGGCACAACTCGGCGAGGAGTTGGTCAGGCTTGAGACCATGGCGGCCGATTCCGGCCGCCCGCTCTCGCCGACACCCGCTGCCGCCGCTGACCTTTTCGACCGGATCTGCGTCAGCGATACGGCCGTGGCGGAACTCGACAGGCTCGGCAGGATGTGGCTTACTAGCCAGAAGCGGCGGAATGACGGAGTCGCCGTCGTTGCCACGCTGGGCGCATCGCGACAGGTCGGCCCCTATTGGAGCACGCGCGCGTCGGTTGCGGGTGCACACGCAGATGGCACCGACCGCAGCCTGTCGATCATCTCACGCTTGGCTCCGCCGGCCGACGTCGGCGACCGTGTCGTGGTCGCGGGCGTGATGTTCGACGGTGACGCCGTGTGGGCCGCCGACATGCGGCCGGTCGCACCGCAGCCGGTGTCGGGGTCCGATCCGGAGTAGCACGCGGCCGCCTGGCACCCGCCGTGCGGCTTAAGGGAGCAGCAGTGGCCGCATCGGCGGTGAGCATCGCGGAAGCCGTGGCTGCCGGTGAGGTGAGGCCGAGCGACGTGTTGTCGGAGCACGTTGCCCGACATCGCGAGACCGCGGCGGCCCTGAATGCGTTGGTGCAGCCGCGGCATGCCGCGGCCCGCTGTGACGCGGACCTGCTTGAATCGCGGCTCCGTGAGGGGGCGGTCGCCGGTCCGCTCGCCGGGGTGCCGGTGAGCGTCAAGGAATGCTTCGCGGTGGCGGGCCTGGTGACGAGTCTCGGCATCAAGTCGAGACGGCAGGCAATCGACGGCATGGACGCCCCGATCGTTGCCCGTCTTCAGGAGGCCGGCGCGATCATCGTCGGCAAGGGCAACGTGCCCCAGGCGATGTATCTGCACGAGACCGACAATCCCGTCTGGGGCCGCACAAACCATCCGTTTGACGCCACTCGCGGCCCGGGGGGATCCAGCGGCGGCGACGCTGCACTGGTCGCCGCAGGCGTGGTGCCGCTCGCCGTGGGAACGGACTTGGCGGGGAGCATCCGGCAACCGGCGCATGCATGCGGCATCGCCGGATTCCTGCCGCGGTCGACGGTGGTCGGCGACGGCGGCGGCTTCGATACCGTGCCGCACCTGACGGTCGTCCGCCCCCGCGCCGGCTTCCTCGCCAGAACGGTCGACGATCTGGCTTGTGCTCTCGAAGCAGTGGTGCACGTGCGGCACATCGACTCGCGGGCTCGAGATGCCGAAGCCATGCCGGGTGCCTCTGGCCGCGTCGCCGCGGCCCGTCGTCTACGGGTCGCCTGGTGGGATGATGCCGGGCCGCTCGAACCATCGCCGGCCGTGCGGAGAGCCGTTCATGAGGCGGTGAGCCGCCTTGCGCGGGTGGGAGTGGAGACGATCCGCATGGATGGCGGTCTGGCCGCGGAAGCTGCATGGCTGCACCTGGCGGTGCTGTCGGCCGATGGAGGGGCCGACATCAGCCGGCTGTTCGCCGGCGAACGACCGATCCCGCCGGTGGCAAGGCTGCTCCGGCTGGCAGGTCTCCCGGTGTGGCTGCGGTCACTGCTCGCGTGTCTCTCGCAGGCTGTGGGGGGCGGCATCGAGGCCAATGCCCTGCGTGCCACCGGCCCCAGGAACGCTCGGGCGCTGGAGTCACTCCACGGCCGGCGGGCGGAGTTCGCGACGCGGTTCGCCGCGACGGTGGCCCCATATGATGCGCTGGTCTGTCCGGTGTCGGCCCTGCCGGCACTGCGGCATGGCACCGCCGCCAGGCTGGTGCTGGCGGCGGCGCCCTGCATGCTGGCCAATTTGCTCGATCTGCCGGCAGGAACCGTGCCGATGACGCGGGTGTGGCCGGATGAGGAAAACGGGCGTGTCCTGAGTCGTGATCGCGTCGTGCAGGCGGCGGTCGCCGCCGATCGGGACAGCCGTGGCCTGCCCATCGGTGTGCAGGTGGTGGGCGTGCCGGGCGCGCCGCCGGCCGCCGATCCCCTGTGGTCCGAGCGGATCGTGCTCGACGTGATGCGTCTCCTCGAGCGCGGCCAGTCGCAGCACCCTGATGGTGGGGTAGAATAGACTCGCTGGTACGCGGCCGTTGGCCGTCCAGATGAGCGTGTCGCAAAAGAGTGAGGAGTCGCATGCCCGAGGATGTCGACAATCAGCCGCTCGGTGGCAACACCTTGCCGCCGGTCGTGGAGGAGTTTGCGTCGGTCCGCCGGATCGTGAAATGGGTGTCGGAACCGGATGCTTTCGGCCGCGCTGCCGAGCCGAAGTATGCCCCCGAAGACAGCCATGATTTCCGGCCGAGCCTGCGGCCCCCCGTGCCGGTGCTGAGCGTGCTCGATGACGGGTCGCTGGAGGAGGGAGAGGACGTGCGGCTGCGATGCGAACGATTCTCGATCGGCCGCACATCGGGCGACGTCCAACTGCCCAACGACGCTTCGATCTCGGGCGCCCATGCGGAGATCCGCCGCACGCCGTGGAGGGGCGGCTTCCAGTGGCATTTGCACGACCTCGAAAGTGTCAATGGCACGTTCGTGCGGTGCGTCCGTGCCGTGCTGCATCAAAACGCGATCCTTATCCTCGGGGCCCGGCGGTTCCGGCTCCGCAACCCGCTCAAGCCCAACTCGATGGCCGCGGTCGGTCACCACACCAACCTCATGGACGGCGCGCACATTCCGGAGACCGTGTGGCCGGTTCTGGTGGAGGCCTCCACGAAGCCGGGCGCGGTCGAGTTTTCGCTGCGTTCGGACAGGCTTGTGATCGGTCGGGCGGGCGGGGGTGCCGACATCGAACTCGACGACCCCTTGCTGGCAAACCGGCACGCCGAACTCAAACGGCTGCGGGACGGCACGTGGATGATTTCCGCGGAGACCACCCGCAACGGCATCTGGGTGTCGATCTCCGCCGTAGGGCTGACGCCCTACTGTTTCTTCCGGTGCGGCGAGCAGCGGTTCCGCTTCGTGATCCCCTGATCGCTTGCGGTCAGCGACTCATCCGCGACAGGATCGTCGGCGGCATCTGCCCGATGGCGAGCACCTCGCATGCGGCCCCCAGGTCGATGGCGGCCTTGGGCATGCTCCAGACGACGCTCGTGGCCTCGTCCTGCGCGATCGTGTGCCAGCCGCAGGCACGCAGTCGCGACATGCCCTTCGCACCGTCCCTGCCCATGCCGGTAAGCAGGAGGGCCGTGCCGGCAAGCGGCCAATGGTCGGCCACGCTTTCGAAGAAGACATCGACGCTCGGGCGGAAGAACAGTTCCCGCGGTTCCTCGCAATATTCGAGCGTGCGGTTCTTCGACAGCACGAGATGGTCGTTGGTGCCAGCCAGCAACACGGCTCCGGCCTGCGGCCGCTCACCGTGCTCGGCCACGCGGACGGCATGGCCCGTGCGGTCTGCCAGCCACGTGGCCAGCCCTTGCGAGAAGGCGACATCCACATGCTGCACGATGACGACGGCCACGTTCCAATCGCGTGGCAGGGGCTGGAGCAGGTCGGCGAGTGCCTTGGGTCCTCCGGTCGAAGCGCCGATGACGAGCATCTGTGGCGTTGCCGGGAGGGCGTCGCCCTTCCTGGTCCGCCGGGCATCGGCGTGAGAACCGACGAGTTTGGCGACGGTGGCGATCTTCTCGACGAGCGCTCCGGCCCCCGTCATATCGCCGGTCGGGCCCAGCGTGGGAGTATCGACCGCGTCGAGCGCGCCAAACCCCATGGCATCGTAGACGAGCGAAATATTTCCGCTCACCGTGGCGGTGACGATCAGGATCGCACACGGGCTGCCGGCCATGATCTGTCGCGTGGCCTGCACGCCATTCACGTGCGGCATGATCAGATCCATCAGGATCAGGTCGGGGCGGTCGCGTTTCGCCATCGCGATCGCCTCCACGCCGTCGGCTGCCGTCCAGGCAACGGTGTGGTCGGGCAGGCTGCTGACCACCCGACGCAGAGACTCCGCGGCCGCCCGTACGTCATTGACAATCGCTATTCTCACGGTCCCTCGGCTCCCTGTCACCACGCGGACTTGTGCATCGATTCAGCCGGTCGGCTCGCCGATCAGGTCGATGATCGTATGAAGGAAGGTCTCGTCGTGGAAGCTGGCTTTGGTCAGGTAGCGGTTCGCGCCGGCTTCGAGCCCACGAAGCCGATCCTCCTCGCGGTCCTTGTACGAGACGATGACGATGGGGACGTTCCTGTGGTCCGGGTCGGCTTTGAGCAACGAGACCAGCCCGATGCCGTCCAGACGAGGCATGTCGACGTCGCTCACAACGAGGTCATATTGCCCGCCGCGGATGGCGTTCCAGCCGTCCATCCCGTCGACCGCGACGTCGACGTCGAAGCCCCGTGACTGCAGCAGTTGCCGCTCGAGTTCCCGCACGGTGATCGAATCGTCCACTACGAGGATCCGTTTGTGCCGCCGGGCTCGCTCCGCCATCCGGGCGAACTCCACGCGTGTCAGGCGTCGTCCCGTCAACAGGCCGTCAATCGAACGCACGAGGTCGTCCACATCGACGATCAGCACGGGGCTGCCATTTTCGAGCAGGGAGGCGCTGCTGATGTCAGGCACCTTCCCCAGCCGCGGATCGAGAGGGCGAACCTCCAGATCACGCTCGCCCAGAAAGGCACCGACGATCATGCCGAACTGCTGGCCGCGATCGCTGATCACGACCACCGGCAGGGCATCGCCCGCCGCCCGGGCCTGGGGCGGGGCCAGGCCGAGGACCTGCGCCGCCAGGACGAGGCCGATCGAGACCCCGTCACGATCGACGTACTGGCGGCCCTCCACCACGCGGATATCGGCGTGCCTGCAGGAGAGAATCTGGTCGATCCGCGTCAGTGGGAAGGCATAGGGTTCACCGCCGATATCGACCAGCAGCGCCCGGATCACCGACATGGTGATCGGCAGCTGGAGCGTGAAGGCTGTCTGCCTGCCGGACTGGGTCGTCACCCGCACGCTGCCTCCCACAGCCTTCGCCATGCTCTGCACCACGTCCAGGCCGACGCCCCGGCCGGAAATCTCCGTGACCTCGTTTCTGGTGGAGAACCCGGGCAAGAAGAGGAACTCCAGCAGTTCCGACGTCGAGAGCTGGTCCGCGACCTGGCTCGCGACAAGTCCGAGGGCGACGGCCCGTGCCCGGATCGTCTCGATGTCGATGCCCTCGCCATCGTCGGTGATCGTGATGTGGAGCATGCCCGCGCGGTGCCTCGCCTCGAGCAGGATCGTGCCGACGGCCGGCTTCCCGGCGGCTTCCCGGCGGTCCGTCCGTTCGATTCCATGGTCGAGCGCATTGCGGATGAGGTGAGAGAGCGGCGCTTCCAGCTTCTCGAGGATGTCGCGGTCCACGCCCGTCTGCTCACCGCGCACTTCCAGTCGCACCTGCTTGCCGAGGGACCGTGACACGTCGCGGACCAGCCGGGGGAAACCGCGGATGCAGTCGGCGAGCGGCCGCATCCTGCTGGTGAGAACCTCGTGGTGCAGCCTGCTCGAAAGGTCCTCGTTGCGGCCGGCGAAGCTTTCGAACGCCTCGCATTGCCTGGTGAGCCCGGAGAGGACGGTGTCGGCCTGCTCGCGGAGTACGCCGAGCAGTCCGGTCCGTGAAGCGGTCGAATCACGATCACCCCGGTCGAGTTGGTCGTCGAGCGCCGCGATCGTGTCGCAGAGCTTCGACTGCGTGCTGCGAAGCGACAACAGCCCGTCGATGAAGGGGCGAAGCTGCCGCGACTCGACCAGCGATTCACCTGCGAGCCCGACAAGGCGTGTCAGACTGTCGGCGGATACCCGCACCACCCGATCGACAGGCTCGAAGACCGGCGGTGTCGGAGTAGCGGGGCCGGCGGTAGCGATCGCCTCGGGCAGGGTCGCCTCGGGCAGGGGCGTCTGGGGCGGGGCTGCGGTCTCCGCCGTGGTCACTGCAGCTGGACGTTGGATCGGGGCAGAGCTGGCGGGAGCGGCCAGGACCGCTGCCAGTCTCTTGACCAGTTCAGTGGCCCGCTCTGTCGACGGTCCATCCGGAATCAACGCATCGTCTGCCCGGGCGATCGAACCGAGGAAATCGATGCCCGCCAGCAGTGTGTCGGCATGTTCGGGGCGTATCGTGAAGACCCCCTTGCCGGCCGCCACGAACACCTCCTCCATGACGTGGGCGACCCGCACGGCGGGTTCGAGGCCGATGATCCGTGCGGCACCCTTGAGGGAGTGCGCCGCCCGCATCATCGATTCGATCGTGGTCGGGGAATGCTCCAGCTCCTCGATCGCCAGCACGCCGGCCGACAGCACGGCCGTCTGGGTGTCCGCCTCCAGTCGGAACAGATCCAGCATCGAGAATGTGCTCAGGTCTTCCACCGCACGAGCTCCTGGCCGCAGTCGTCCGTCACCCCGAAATTCGCCTGTGCAGGCCATCCAGCAGCCTGGCCGCGTCGAGAAGCCCCACCGTCCTGTCCTGCCAGGCAAAGAGCGCCACCGTCGCACGCATGTCCGCACCGCTGACGGTCGCTGGCACGTCGCGCAGTGACCACCCTGGCACGCGGTGCACGCCCGCAACTTCGTCGACACCGAAGGCCCATCGCGCACCTGTGCGCTCAACCACGAGCAGCCGTGCCGTGGGTGCCACGGGTGGCGGCTGCGTGGACGGCGCATCCAGCCCCAGGATACCCTCGAGCCGGACGCACAACTGCAGCTGGCCACGGATGTTTACGATTCCGGCAAGCAGCTGGCCCGAGCGATGCGGCAGTCCGTGTGGTTGACGCGGCTGGGTGACTTCGACGAGCACGGCCGTGGGCAGCGCCAGCCATTCGTTGCCGAGCCGGAAGACGAGCACGCTTCTGGAGTCTGCATCGGGGGCCGCTTCGGGCTGCTCGAGCATGTCCTGCCATGATTCGAGGTAGCCGGCGGGCGCGGGACGGTCGAAGAAGCGGCGGGCTGCGGACGCGAGCACGGGGCAGTTGCGACAGTGGACGAAGGTGGACAACTCGGCGCAGCTGCGATCACCATTCACGCCGACATGCCGCCAGCAATCCTCCATTGGCGCCACCACCTTGTGGCCGTCACGTGCGACATCGTGGCTCATGATGACCCTTTACGCGCCCGTATCCGGGCGGCGGATTGGCGGTAGTGTTCCGCCATCGGAGCATCCCCACGCTGCGTCGCCACGACCGCCAAGGACAGGAACGCCTCGTCGTGGGCGGGGTCCATATAGAGCGTCTTGTGCAGGCTGGCCTCGGCGCGTTCGAGGTCGCCGGACGCCTGGTACAGCATGCCCATCAGGAAAAAGACCTGCGCGGAGGGGCCAGCGGCCTGCTGATGCCGCTGGCATGCTTCCATCGCTTCGACGCGGCGGCCCGCGTTGGCCAGTTCGTGCGCTGCACGAAGCAGTTCGTCGCCCGTCGGCGGTCTGGGGGTGACGGGCTCGTTCGCAGCTGATCCGCGGGGGGCATGCACGGCCGCAGGGGCTGCAGATGGGGCGCCCGCGGGGAGGCGGCCCAAGCTGCCACGGATCGGTGCAGCGGTGACGGCGGGCGGCTGCATCGACGTGGGAACGGGCAAGCCATTCGCCCGCGTGCCACGCCCCAGCGTGAACGCCGCAGTGCCGGCGACCGGGAGCCATGAGCCCTTCAGGATCGGAGGTTCGGCCGCCCCCAGCACGAGCAGGCCGTCCGGCGCCAGCAGCCGGTCGAACGCCATCTCCACGCGGCAGCGGGCGTCGGAGGTCAGGTAGATCAGCAGGTTGCGGCAGAAGATGATGTCGTACGGCGGCCGGTCGGCGGCGAATGACTCGTCGAGCAGATTGCTCCGGGAGAAGTGCACCTGATTCCGCACCGTCTCGTCGAGTTCGGCAACCGCCCCCCGCGTGCGGAACCAGCGATCACGGAAGGCGAGGTCGGTGCCGCGAAAGGCGTTGGCCGAGTAGGTCGCGGCCTTAGCCCGGGCGACGGCGGCGTGGCTGACGTCGGCCGCATCGATGCAGAACTGCGGCGTGGACAGTCCGGCTTCGAGAAGCGCCATCGCAACCGAATAGGGTTCCTCACCGGCGGCGCAGGGCGCGCACAGGATGCGGAGCGGAGCCTGCCTCCGGGTGGTGGCGAACGTGATGGCGAACTCCCGGAGAAAATCGAAGACCTGCTGATCCCGGAAGAACCAGCTTTCCGGCACGACGACCTCGTCGATCAACCGTCCTTGCTCTGCGGCATCTCGGGCGAGACGAGCGAGGAAGGTCTCTTCGTCGGGGTCGCCGCAAGCCTCCATCCGCACCCGTACGGCGCGGGCGATGGCCGCGCTGCCGACCGTTTGTGAATCGAGCCCGATCCAACGCTCCAGCAACGTCTCGGCAGGGGGGCATGCCTTGGAGGGTGTGTTGGCGACAGGCTGTATGGCGTCGGCGTGCATGGCGGATCGGTCATTATGACCTGGATTGGCCTCCGGTCGATGCCGGGGCGGGAGCGACGAGGCCGGCAATCAACGATGGTGGCAGCAGGTGTTCCACGTTGAGTAGCTGAATGGTGCGGCCGTCGATCCGCAGCAGGCGGCCGAGGTAGGGGGCGTGGGGCGGATGCAGTGTGGGCAACGACGTCTCGGCCTCGGAATCGGCCTCGGAAATGGAACAGAGCGACAGGACGTTCTCCGCAGCCGCCCCCAGCCGGATGGCATGCTGGTTGGCCGGATCGTCGCCCGAGGCAAACTCCACCACGATCACTCGCGTGCTGAGCCGTTCCCGCAGTGGAGTGTCGGTCAGCAACCGCCCGAGGTCGACGAGGGGGACGAGCCGGCCGCGGTGCGTGAAGATGCCGCGAATGAAGTCTGGCATGCGGGGGATCGGCCGCGCGGCCACGAGCGGCAGAACCTCGATCACCCGGCGCGACTCGATCGCGTAATCCTCTGCCCCGACGGTGAAAGAGAGCAGTTGCATGACCGGGTGAGCGCGAGTGGGCGGCAGGAAACGGCGGGGTGTCCGTGCCGTCAGATCGTGAACCGCGACACTTCTTCCTTGAGGTCGCCCACCGCGCCGCGCAGGTGGGTGGTCGCCTTGTTGAAATCCTCGAGCGACGAGGCCGTGCGGGCTGCTCCCTCGGAGAGACGAATCATCGCCTCGCGGATCTGTGCCGCGCCCTGCGATTGCGCCCGCATGCCCTCGGTGACCTGTTCGAATCGACCGTTGATGCCATGCACCGCCGAGATGATCTCGCCCAGTTTCGAGGAGACGTCGCTGATCTCGCTGACGCTCGAGCGGACCTGCCCCGCGAACTTGTCCATTTCCATCACACCGGCCGAAACGCTGTGCTGCATCTCCTTGACCATCTGCTCGATGTCGAGCGACGCCACCGCCGTCTGGTCGGCAAGGCGGCGAATCTCGCGGGCCACGACCAGGAACCCCGCACCGTATTCGCCGGCCTTCTCGGCCTCGATCGCCGCGTTGATCGAGAGCAGGTTCGTCTGGTCGGCCACCTTCGTGATCGTGGTAACCGCCAGATTGATGGTCGAGGCCCGCTCGCTGATCTGGGCAAGCTTGGAACTGAACGACAGCGTGCTGTCAGCCAGTTGCCGCATGGTGCCATCCATGCTGGCCAGGTTCTGGCGGCCGTCGGTCGCCATCAGCCCCGTATGGGCGGCCATGTCGTTGACCTCGGTCATGGTCCGCAGTAGTTCCTGGCTCGTGGCCGAAATCTGCTTGACCGCCGCGACCGCCTGGCTCGTCGAGGCGCCGTAGTCGGCGATCACCTGCTGCTGCTCGCTGGAGGTGGCTTGGATCGCGGTGGCGGTCGAGATCAGCGCCACCGATGATTTCTGGATCCTTCCGATCAGCCCCCGCAGGTTGTTGGTCATCGCCTGGATGGCGGTCAGCAGGGCGCCGGTTTCGTCGTCCCCGGTGCTGCCGTCGTCAGTCGGCATGCCCGTGGCCCGCAGGTCGCCCGCTGCCACGCGCCGGGCGACGGTCACGGCCGTCTGGATGGGGGTGGAAAAGCTCCGAGCGAGGGCGAGAGCCGCCAGGGTAACGCCTAGAATCGTGGCGAGCGAGAGGCCGATGGTGGCAGCCCGTTGCCACCGCAGGAGCGCATAGGCTTCGCTGGCGTCCTGCTTGACGCACAATCCCCAACGAAGGGTGGGCAGGAACCGCCAGGCGGCGGCCACGTTCTGCCCCCGGTAGTCGATCGCCGGCCCGTATCCCTCTTCGCCCTTCGCGGCCCGCTGGGTTGCCGATCCGCGTGTCGAGCCGAGCGGGATCAGCCTGCGGAATGCCGCGTTGTTTTCGTGCCGCAACGGCGCGGTGACCAGAACGGTGTCGCCTTGGCTCTCGCCCGTCACGATCTCGCCCGTGTTCCCCAACCCGCCAAGGTCGGAGAGCATCTCCCAAATGCGTTGTGGTCCGAGCCCCAGTGCCAAAACGCCGACGACCCTGCCCTCGTCGACGATCGGGCTCGTCACGAACGCCACCGGGGGCCCGGCCGTGCCGAGGGACTGGAAACCGCTGAGCTCCGTCTGCTGGGTGGTGCGTGACCTGTCGAAGCCGATGGCGAGTGGTGTCGATGTCGGGCCGCCTGCCAGCACCGAGGAACCGAGCGGCAGCGATTCGTCCAGCGCGAGGACGACACGGCCCGTTGCGTCGATCACGAGCAGATGCGAGTAGCCGAACGCCTTCGCGGCATGGGCGAGAAATCCAGCGACCCCCGACGTGTTCGCGCCGAAGGCCTTGCGGAGGGCGGTGGTTGCCTCAACGGTGCCGGCGGCGCCGGTGACCGATCCGAGGTCACGGGCCACGCGGATCACGTCTGGTTCGCCGGAGAGCGCCCTGCCGTCGCGAAGGCGTTCCAGCGCATACGCCTCAAGTTCGGTGGCTTTCGATGAGGCGATGCGCACCAGGCTTTCGCGGACGGAATTCTCCAAGGCACTCGAGGCGATCTGGGCGGTGATTGCCGTGAGCACCGCACAAGGGATGAGCGCGATCATCAGAAACCAGAACAACAGCCGTCTGGCGATGGAACGCTTCATCGCGGTCGCAGCGGACGCAGGCGTGTGGCCGGGGAGCATCAGGTCGCCGGGCGGCGAGTCCGCCGCAGGCGGATTCGGCCCCGCCGAAGGAAAAGACTGCATGGCGATGTCGGCACGAGCCAGATGGGAGAAAGGCCGGAGGGAAGTGGCGGTCCGGCGTCGTGCCGGTCACCCCCTGCAATCTTGCCCCATCTTTCGCGGCCGGGCGATTCCCCGGCACCGGAAATTCCTCGCGGAGCGTCAAAACCGGCACAACCGGCGCCGCTGGCCCTGCAAAGACCTGGAAAAGCGGTGCGTCAGCCCGCTTTGATCCGAATCGGGGCTGCGGCATCCTCGTCAGGCACTCGCAGTCGGAGCGTCGCCGCCGGTGGGGCCCGTCGCTCCTGGACGAATCCACGCGTGCCTGCGGACAGGAACTCGAGCAACTGCGTCACGGGCCCCGCAGTGAACTCGGTCCGCAGAGCCTCGAGAACATCTTTCCAAGGCAGGCCGCGACGGTACACGAGTCGGTAGGCCGATTTGAGCGCGGCGATGTCTTCCGCCGTATGTCCGCTGCGTCGCAGCCCAACGATGTTGAGCCCGACGATGCAGCCACTCTGCCCGTCGAGGAGCATGAAAGGGGGCACGTCCTGAACGACACGGGCGTGACCGCCCACCATCGCCAGACGGCCCACACGGCAGAACTGGTGGACGGCGACCGCCCCCGAGACGAAGGCACGGTCCGACACCGACACGTGGCCGCCGAGCATGGCTCCGTTGGCGAAGATGGCATGGTTGCCGACCGTGCAGTCGTGGCCGAAATGCCCGCTCGCCATGACGTAATTCCCGTTGCCGACCGTCGTCGCGGTCTCGGGCTTGAGGGCCCTGTGGATCGTCACGTATTCGCGAAAGACGTTATTTTCGCCGATCACGACCCGCCCGATGTGCTGGGGGCGACCGGCGTGTTGCGGGGCCCCGCCGATCACGGAGTGCTCGCCGAATTCATTGTGCGATCCTGCCTTCACGCCGGATTTCACAACCGCGCCCGAAGCGACCACGCAGTGGTCGCCGAGTTCGACGTCGGCCTCCACGCTGGCAAAAGCCCCGATGCTCACGCCGGAGCCCAGACGGGCCTCGGGACTCACGTTGGCCAACGGATGAATGCTCACGGGGTGTTCCACGCCGGATGGGGGCCACCGTTGCCGCGATTACCGCGGGCGGGTCGGCGCTGCAAGCCGACAGAAGCGGTTTATCGGCTTATGAGGATCCTCGATTCAATGTCAGTTTGGCATCGATCGCAGAGTCCCCCCGTCCTCTCTCGGCTCGCCAGACTCCGGAAAGTCGCTACACTACGCGCTCGGGCGAATTTACTGATGGATGGAGATTTTCAGCATGACGACCTGCGACGACCGGTATGCCGCCGCCGAAGCTCTCAAAAACGAGGGGAAACTTGCCGAAGCGGTGGCCGCTTTGGAGGTCTTGGTCGAGGAGCACCCCACCTTCACGCTGGCCCACTCGGCGTTGGCGGCCTGGTGCACCCGTCTGGAACGACACGATGAGGCGATCCGGCATGCCCGGCGGGCCTGTGAACTCGAGCCCAATGATCCGTTCAGCTATACCGCGTTGAGCGTGGCGTGCATGCGTGGCGGACGCATCACCGAGGCCGAGGACGCCCTGGCCAAGTCACGCATGTTGCAGGGCGGCCACTGACGTCACTTGGCAAGCATCACTTGGCAAGTGCGGCTTCGAGGCTCTTGAGGAGCCGTTGATCCGTGGAGAAAAGCTGGCGGGTAACGAACCCGAGTTTCTTCGCCTCTGCGACCGCTTGGCGGGCGGCGTCAAACTGGTCCTGTGATGCCAGGGCCGCGGCGAGATGGATGTATTTCGAGGCCGTCGGCACCAGGATGGACGTCTTGATGTCGGTTAATGCATCCTTGCCCTTGCCTGCCGCCAGCAGGACGACCCCCCGTGTGTCGAGAACGTCTGGCTGGGGACCCAGTTCGGCGATGGCGAACGCGACCAGTTTCTCGGCCTCAGCGGCCGTTTTCGGCTCCGCGAGATGGTATGCCAGATTGTTGGCCACCACCGCGGCCTGCTGGGGAGGCAGATCCTTGCGGTCCCAGAGTGCCCGGTAGGCAGCGACAGCGTCCTCGATACGCCCTGTCGTGGCGAGGAAGTCGGCGAACAGCAGCGTCAGCGCCGAGGAGTCCGGATCCTGGCGGTGGGCTTTCTCGAACCAGCGGCCGACGCGTTCCATCTGCTGCTGCGTCACGTTGGCGGACTGCGATCCCAGCACCGCCGACGCCGTGCGAAGAAGGTTTTCCAGTGGCAGTTCGTCCCAGGAGCCTTCGAGCAGATCGAGCGCCTCATCGACCCGCTGCGCTCGCCCAAGGAATCCCGCCCGGGCGATCAGGCCGTCGCTCGACGCGGCCGCGAATTGGGTGAACACCTTGTCGGCGGCGGCGCTGAGACCGAGGTCCTCGAGCAATGCGGAAAGGGCCCCCAGTTGGCCGGCCACTTCAGGAGTCGGTGACTCGCCCGGCATGAGCTTCCGGGCGGCCTCCACCGCCGCCGCCCGGTCATTTTCCGCCAGCGACAGTTTGGCCTGCAGCGCGACGACGAACGGCGCGTCGGGAAATCGGTCGGCCAATGTTTTCAGCCAGATTCGCGCGGCGCTCAGTTCCTTGTGTTGGACGAGTTTCTCGATGAGCAGGGCCAGCATCGGCGGCGGTGTGTTCGGTGCCGATGCGATCGACAGGAGTTCGTCACGGCATTCCTCCCATCGGCCCAGTTGTTCGAGCAGCAGGGCTTTTTGTGAGCGCTGTGCATTGGAGAGCGGCTGCAGAGAGGTGAGCCGGTCGAAGAGGTCGAGCGACCGCTGCCAGCTGCTCGGTTCCGGCCTGGAAGCGAGCATGCCCGCTTGCAGTGCGAGGTCTTCCGCGGGCAGGCTTCCTTCCGCGTTGGCGTTGGCGTCGAGCAGGGCCAACGCGCGTTCGATGTCCGGGTATCTGCCGGTTTGGGCGATGAGTTCCGCGAGCATGCGCCTGGCCCACTGCTGGGTTTGCTTCGTTGCGAAATCCGGCCGTGTGGCGGCAATGATCGCCCGCAGTTCCTCGCGGGCCTCTGCCAGTCGGCCCTGCCTGACCAGGAACGCAGCCAGGCTGCGCAAGGCGGCAGGGTTGTCGGGGGCTTCGTTGATCGCTTCGCGGAAACTGCGTTCCGCATCGTCGATCCGGCCGAGCAACTCATGCCCTTGTGCGGCGAAGAGCTGCCGCTGGGGAGACGGCAAAATTCTGGCGGCTTTTTCCAGCGTGAGTTCGGCGGCCTGACGCTGGCCTGTCGCATTCTGGATCAGCAGCAACGCGATCCAGCCCTCCGGCCGCTGCGGCTCCGCATCCACCGCTTGCTGAAGCACCTCACTGGCCCGATCGATCGTGCCGGCGCGGGCGAGCAACTGTCCGAACCAGAGCAGATCGCCCGCGGAGTTTTTTCGGCTGCCAGCAAGACTCCGTTCCGCCATCGCCACGGCGTTGTCGAATTGGCCCGCCTTCAGGTCGATTTCGGCGGAGATCCGTTCCAAGCCGTTCAGGCCATCGGGGCCGACCATGGCGAGGGCCTGCTGCGCCTCCTCGAGGCGATCGGAACCGTAGAGGAGTGCCACGAGCTGGCGAATCACCGCCGGATTGGCCGGCCCCAATCGCGTTGCCCGCTGCAATCGTTCGATCGCGGTCGGGAGGTCCCCCTGAAGGCTCGCGACCTCGGCGAAAAGTTGCTGGATCTGCGCCCAGCCTGGCCTGTCGTTCTCGGCTTCAATAAGCAGGTTTTTGGCTGCGTCGAGCTGTTTGTTGTCGTCGGGGGAAAGATCGGGTGCGGTGGGGAGGTCCGTCGCAAATGTGGTGGCCGCCGTCTTCTTGGCCTGAGACACCCGCACGGCGAGCACCATCGTGGCGGCCTGCGCGACGCGGCCATGCGGGCTCGTCGGTCCTGACAGCCGGTTGATTTCATCGGCGCCGGCCTGTGCCTTTTCGACATCGCCCTGCTCGCAGGCGAGTTCGAACAACGCGGTGCGCATGAGCAGGTCGTCGGGGCGTTGCCTGATCGCGGTCCGCCAGACACGCTCGGCCGGTTCCTGATCTCCCATGCCGCGGTGGATCGAGGCGATCGTCGAGAGCAGCCGGACCTGTTGTTCGTCGGGCATGTCGAGGGCCTTCTGCTCGAGATGCGCCAAGGCCGCGGCGGACTCCTCCGCCGGCAGTTGCGCCGCCAGCTGCGCCCCAACCGACAGCAGCAGTTGGTCCTCGGCGATGGCGGCCGGTGCCTTCTCGAGCACCTCCTGGGCCGCCGCGGGGCCTTGCTCCCGGAGTACGAGCAAAACGAGGGCCGCCAGCGTCTGGGGATTCGACGGGTTGGCATCCACATGCTTCCGAAGGATTTCGAAGGCCGCGGCTGCGTCACCCTTGCGAACGAGAAGATCGGAACGGAGCAGCACCAGCTGCGAATCCGAGACGACGGGCGATTGTTCCAGCGAGTCGAGGAGCCGCTCGACCGGAGACCAGTCACGGTTGGCTGGGGGACGCTTCATCTGGTCGGCGATGCGAAGTTGGATCAGCGGGTACCAGACCTCGGGGATTTTGGTCAACCGCTCTGGCGGAATCGCGGCGGCGATCGCTTCGAACTCCGCCCTCGCGGCGTCCGGCTTGCCGGATGACGCCAGGGCCGTGGCCACGCCGATGCGTGCGGCCAGCGAGTTGTAGTCTCCGAGAAGCACCCGCTGGTGGGCCGCGAGTTGCGCGTCGAACTGCCCCAGCATTTCATAGCACTGCCCGAGCATGAGATCGATCTGCCTGGTCAGTTGATCCGAGTCCGCGGCGAGGGGGCGGATGGACTCGAGCTTTTGTTGGGCAGGAAGCCAGCGTTTTCTTGCCATCATCAGCCGCGCCTGGAGCATTCCCACCGGCGGTCGCTTGTCGCCGTGCAGTTCCACGAACGTGTCGATCGTCTCCTCCGCCTCGTCGAGCCGACCTCGTTGCAGCAGGATATCGGCCAGCATCCGAAGCAGAACCGGTTGGCCCGGCTGCGCTTCCAAGCCCTCACGGAGGACGGAAATGGCCTTCTCGACATCCTGCCGCTGCATGGCAGATGAGGCGAGCGCCCGAAAGGTTCGCTCGTCGTTGGGAAACAGCGTGCGGGCCCGGGTCGCAATCTGCTCGGCGGCCTCGTACCTCTTCTCGGAAAGGGACATTTCGAGGTCGGCGAACACGACATTGGGATCGTCCGGAGCGATCTTCGCGGCGATCCTAAACGCGGCGGCTGCCTTCGCCATGTTGCCGTGGGAACTGTGCCATCCCGCGAGCGCGAGCCAAGCCTCGACATCCTCTGGGTTGGACGTGGTCAAGTGCTCGAGGACGACCAATCCTGAGTCCGGCGACTTGAGCTTCGTCTCCAACAGATTTGCCAGGAGTATGGAGGCCTCGTGGGCGTTGATTCCCGTTTTCGGTTCCGCCCCCTCTTTGAAGGCCTTGGTCTTCAGGTCGAATCCAATGACCGCGGCGGCGGCGGTGGCAGCGGCCTCGAATCTGCCACTGCCGACGAACGCCCTTGCCCGAAGCACATCGATGGCATCGAGCTCGACGGCCTCCTGCTCGGTGTTCCCGGGCCGGCCGGCCACGAGCCGCTCGCGGAGGATGTTCAGTTCCTTGATGGCATCGCCGGGCCGGTTGAAGCGGAGCATCCAATCCGCGAGCCGCTTGCGGAGCAGCAGATCGTCAGGGTTCTTGCGGACCGCCGTTTCGAGCCGGGAGTAGGCAAAGGTGCGGTCGTTCTTGGTCGCGGTGGGGAGTTCGGCAAACTCGATCAGCAGGCGGGCGAACTCGGCCTGTGCTGCCGCATCGTCTGGCTGGTAGGCGAGGTACCGCGCATACAGCCCCATCGCGTCCGTGGACTTGCCCTCTTGCTGCTTGGCTCGCGCGAGTCGCGCCAAGGCCCCTGCGTTCCGGGTCACCTGGATGCGGTGGATGACCGCGATCAAGACCACGATCATGCCGGCAACGGCCAGCACCGTCATCAGAACGCGAACATTGAGGCGTTTCGGTGAACGGTTCACAGGATGGGGGGCCTGAGCAGACACGGTCGGGGGGGTGTTTCAGAGTCTATACCGCGATTGTGGCCCCCGCCCGCCTTCGTTTTTCATCACGGTTTCGGTGGGCCCGCACCAGGGAACGGAACACCCAAAGATTTTCGAGCAGGCTGGACGATGATCCGGTTGCGCAAGCTTTTCCGAATGCAGCGGGATTGACGGCCAGCGGCGGCATGCCGTTCAGAAAAGGACGACTGGGATGGATGCAACCGTGCGTGAAAGCCTCCACCGCGGACAGTTTTCGAAGCCATGTCGCCTGTGGGGCGGGGTGGTGCTTGCCGTCGCGCTGGCGGGCGTGCTTCCGGCCGCCGAGCCGGCGGCAATGCGTCCGGCACAGGCGAGGCCTGGTCAAGCACGTGCAGCAGCCAGCAGTCTGTCGTCCACCGGCCGGCCGACGGTGACTCGGGCCGACGCGCGAGTCGCCGCCCGCAGCCCCAAGGTCGACCATGCTGTGATGCCGGCGGGGGGGGCCGCTCCCGGTCAGGCCAAATGCAGCCATTGCCAGCGGTCCGCCTGTCCCCAGTGCCGGCTCGCCGAAGGACATACCCACGGACATTCGCAGTGCCAGCACGGCCTCTGCCCCGCCCATTGCCCGGTGCGCCCGGATGTCTTTGGGTATTACGGCACACGGTGGCGGAAGTGGCCTGGCGCGGGCGTGGTTCAAGCGTCGAACAATGACGCCGCCACGCCGGCACGACCGCCGCGGGCCGAGGTGCCCGGCGCGGAGGAAGAATCGCTCGAGTCTGATGCGGCCACCGCAGACCTCCCCGCTCCGGCTGCGTCGGATCTTCCCGACGAACCCGAAAACACCCGGCCGGAACCGCAGCCGCCAGCGCCTGCCGATCCGCAATCCTTTCTTGTCCCTGTGCGACCCGACGAAGGAACGGCGTCCTTGGACGATGCTTCCGGCGATACTTCCGGTGCGGAGTTGGCGACGCCCATGCCGTCGGCGGAAGACACCGTGCAAGAAGACAGTGCTGCAGAGGAGGTGAGCCGCACCGCCTGGCGGACGTTCACCAACACGCCGCCACGGCTGGCGGTTCAGCCGTGAACGCCGCAATCGCCATGGTGAATGCGAGAGGCGGGAGTCGAACCCGCACGCCTTTCGGCACTGGAACCTAAATCCAGCGCGTCTGCCAGTTTCGCCACTCTCGCGGAACCCCGGGTGCCTCAGTCTACCGTCGATCCGCTGGCCGTTCCTTCGGCCCGCCGATCGAGGTCGGCGTGCGCGCCGTCGAGGAGTCGCTCGAGGCTGCCGCGGCCGCTGTCGTCGCGGGGCGGCCAGGCTGCCAGCAGCAGTTCATGCAGGGTGTCATCGGCCGCCGTCCGGCCCAGCCTGGCGAACCTAATTTCCAAAGACTGCACGCCGCTGGCGGACGGATTGGTTGCATTCCACCACCGGACGAGCGCTGCGGCAATCGCGGGGGCGAAGATCCGCTCCCGAGGTCGAGGGAGCACCCAGAAGAGCTTGTGCCAGCGGTGGTGGGGCAGGGACGTGAAGCCGCCCGCGGGCCGTTCCGCTTCGAGCGGCCGCCCGCCCCGAAGGAGGTCAACGACGCTGCCATCGGCCAGTTCCGCCCGCGCGTAAACCCACTGCTCCTGCCGCTGCACGTCGCCGAACATGCCCCACTCCTGGTGCATACACGGAATGTTGATCAGCGACCTCACCGACCGCGGCAACGGCCTGTCCCGCCATGGCGTCACATCGTGCACGAGGCTTGCCAATGCGAGCGTTCCGGCTGCCAGGCAGGCCCATCGCGCGATCGATGACTCCCGGCCGGCCGGGGCGCCCGGGGCCTGGCAGGCGGGCGATTCCCGTCCGCCGAGCATGTCCCACGCCTCCCGCGGCACCACCGCCAGCCAGGCCGCCAGTCCGACGTATCCAAAGAGCCCGACGGTCATCGTGACACAACTGGCGAGGTGAAAGAACATGAACACGACGACGAGACTCATGCGGACGCGGGCCGACGGCCATGCGATCAGAAGCACCGGTCCGAGGAGTTCAATCGCGACGACCGCCAACGAGATAGGCTGGGCCAGCCATCCAGTGCCCAGCAGCCATGCTCCCAGCGGCGTGCCGTGGTCGTGGACCGACATGGCGAAGCGGATGGCGTCTCCCGACAGCCATGCGTTGTTCCACTTGGACAGTCCTGCCGCCAGATAGACGACGGCGATCTGCAGCACGAGGGCAACGGTCGCGGTCGAGCAGATCTCGCTCCGCCTGTTGCCGCGGCGGGCATCCCACGACCAGGTGGCCGCGAGCGGCAGGAACATCCCCCAAAAGAGCAGGCAGGCCAGCCAGGCATCGCCGGCGTTGGTGGCCGGCGCCGTCCGGCGCAGGACGCTCACAACGGCCACCCACGACGCGATCGTGGCAGAGCGCGTGCCGCATCCCGCCGCCAGCAGCAGGCCCGCCGCGGCTTCCAGGCAGAGCACGGCCCGCCCCCACCACTCGGCGTCGATGAGCGTGGCGAGCGACCAGGCGCAGGGATCGTTCAGGTACTGCCGCAACATCGGGAGCGGAAACATCCCGTCCGGCCCGAACATCAGCGAGACGTCGCGGCTGCGGAGCAGGGCGTCGACGGCCACGAGGAGGCCGATCGCCACCCGGAAGGCGGCCAGGCTGCGGAAATCGAGCGTGAAAGCCCGCCGCGACAGCATGGGGAGCCTCATTTCCTGCGGGGGTGTTTCTTGAACAACTGGCAGGGCGAAACTACAACAACGGCCGTCGTTTGATCGACCCCAGCCCTCCCCCTGCAATTTCAGGAGATTCCCGAGCGATGCATGTTCCACTGGTGGTGCTGGGCGGCGGTCCGGGCGGCTATGCCGCGGCCTTCATGGCGGCTGATCTCGGCATGGCGGTGACCCTGGTGGAGCGAGACGAACGCCTGGGCGGCACCTGCCTGCTGCGGGGCTGCATTCCGTCGAAGGCGCTCCTGCACGTCGGCCGCGTACTCGCGGAAACTCGGGAGATGGAGGAGTGGGGGGTCAACTTCGGGCAGCCCTCGGTGAACATCGACGCCCTGCGGGCTCGCAAAGACAAGGTGATTTCCACGCTCACCGGCGGTCTCGCCCAACTGGCACGGCGTCGCAACGTGACGATCGTGCGGGGAAATGCCCGCTTCACGAATCCCAATACGCTGGAAGTCGCGGCCACGACGCCGGGCGGTGCCAGCCAGACGCTCACGTTCGACCACTGCATCCTCGCCAGCGGATCCCGACCGGCTCGGATCCCAGCCTTCGACATCGGCAGTCCGCGGGTGATGGATTCAACCGGCGCGCTGGAACTGGCCGACATCCCGGAATCGCTGCTGGTCGTGGGCGGCGGCTACATCGGTCTGGAGATGGGCACCGTCTATGCAGAGTTGGGCACGCGGGTCTCGGTCGTCGAACTCACCGACACGCTGCTGCCCGGCGCGGATCGCGACCTCGTCAAGCCGCTCCAGCAACGGCTCGAGAAGCTGTTCGAAAAGATCCACCTCCGCACGAAGGTCGTGAAAATGGAGGATGCCGGCCAATCGGTCCGTGTGCATTTCGAGGGGCCCGAGGGGCCGAGCGTGCGGGAGTTCTCGCGGGTGCTGGTGGCAGTGGGGCGGCGGCCGAATTCAGACGGCATCGGTCTGGAAAGCACTGGCGTGAAGATCAGCGCGAAGGGTTTCGTGGAGGTGGATGACAGGCAGCAGACGGCAGATCCGCACATCCTCGCCATTGGCGACGTGTGCGGCGAGCCGATGTTGGCGCATCGCGCGAGCCACCAAGGGAAGGTAGCCGTGGAGGCCCTTCATGGCGAACCAGCGGTCTTCGCCCCGCGGGCCATTCCCGCCGTGGTGTTCACCGATCCCGAGATCGCCTGGGCGGGGCTCACCGAGAACGATGTGGCTGCGTCGGGCCGCACGGTCGAGATCAGCCGCTATCCCTGGGCCGCCAGCGGCCGGGCTCATGCCCTCGGGCGGACAGACGGCATGACGAAGGTGCTCATCGATCCCGAGACCGACACCGTGCTCGGCGTGGGCATCGTTGGGCCCGGGGCCGGTGAACTGATCGCGGAGGGCGTGCTGGCCATCGAGATGGGATGCTCGGCCCGCGATCTGATGGAGTCGATCCATCCGCATCCGACGCTCAGCGAGACGGTGGCCTTCTCGGCCGAAAACTATTTCGGACTCGCCACCGAGATCTACCGACCCCGTGCGGAAACGGCCAAGTAGGCGGGTATGGCGAATGGGCTTTACGCCCCCCGGAACCATCGGAATAATGGGCAAAGTTCGCCCACCTTTCCGGAGCACGCCATGGCCAGCCCCGACATCGATCAGACCGGCAGTGAAGTTGTTGACGAGGCGGCGGGGGCGAACGGGCGGTCCGGTGCGGGCGGGAACCTGCCCCGTGGGGCCCACGCTCCCATGTCGATCGGCCAGATGAGCGACAGCACGAGCGGACAGCCGGTGCGTGCCGACGGTGTCGCGGCGGTCGATGCGGATCCGACCGAAACGACCGAGTGGCTGGACTCGCTGCGGTACGTTATCAACAGCCGTGGAGCCGACCGGGCCGCGTATCTCCTTCATGCGATCGAGCAGGAGGCCTACCGGCTGGGAGTGCCGATCCCGTTCTCCACCACCACTCCCTACATCAACACGATTCCGCCCGAAAAACAGCCGCCGTTTCCGGGCAACCGCGAACTCGAGCGACGGATCAAAAGCATCATCCGCTGGAACGCGATGGCGATGGTCGTGCGGGCCAATCGCGAAGACAAGAGCATCGGCGGCCACATCTCCACCTTCGCCTCGTCGGCAACGCTCGTCGAGGTGGCGATGAACCACTTCATCCGTGGCCGCGGGGATGACTACTCCGGCGACCAGGTCTATTTCCAGGGGCATGCCTCACCAGGCATCTACTCCCGCGCGTTTCTCGAAGGGCGGCTCAGCGAGAAGAAGCTGGAGAATTTCCGCCGCGAATTGGCCGAGGGGGGCGGGCTTTCGAGCTACCCGCATCCGTGGCTGATGCCGGATTTCTGGGAGTTCCCCACCGTGTCGATGGGGCTCGGGCCGCTGATGGCCATCTACCAGGCCCGCTTCAACAAGTATCTGCAGGATCGCGGCATCAAGGACACGAGCAAGCAGCACGTCTGGTCCTTCATCGGCGACGGCGAGTGCGACGAGCCCGAGACGCTCGGCGCGATTTCGCTGGCGGCCCGTGAGAAACTCGACAATCTCGTGTTCGTCATCAACTGCAATCTGCAGCGGCTCGACGGACCGGTGCGGGGCAACGGCAAGATCATCCAGGAGTTGGAAGGCGTCTTCCGTGGTGCGGGCTGGAACGTGATCAAGGTGATCTGGGGCGACGAGTGGGATTCGCTGCTCGCGAAAGACGAGAAGGGAAAGCTCGTCAAGCGGATGAACGAGATCGTCGACGGCCAGTATCAGAAGTATGTCGTCATGCCCGGCGGCTACATCCGCGAGCACTTCTTCGGCGGCGATCCGGAACTGGCTGAGATGGTGGCGCACCTTTCCGACGAGAAGCTCAAGAAGCTGCGTCGCGGCGGCCACGATCCAGAGAAGGTCTATGCGGCCTACGACGCGGCGATGAAGTGCCACGGCAAGCCTACCGTGGTGATCGCCAAGACGATCAAGGGATACGGCCTCGGCGAGGTGGGCGAGGGACGCAACGTCACCCATCAGCAGAAGAAGCTGAACGAGGAGGAGTTGCGGGCTTTCCGCACCCGGTTCGGGATTCCGATCTCCGACGACGAGGTCGCCAAGGCTCCCTTCTACCGGCCGCCGGAAGATTCGCCCGAGATGAAGTATCTGCGTGAGCGTCGCGAGGCACTCGGCGGTCCCGTGCCCACGCGGCCCACGAAGGCGCCGCTGCTCAAGACGCCAACGCTCGAAGAATACACGAGTTTCATCGAGAAGAGTGCCGGTCGCGAGGTCTCCACGACCACGGGCGTTGTCACGTTGATGGCGTCGCTGTTGAAGGACAAGCACGTCGGCAAGTACATCGTTCCTATCGTGCCCGACGAGTCGCGGACATTCGGCATGGATCCACTGTTCAAGCAGTGCGGCATCTATGCCCACAGTGGCCAGCTCTACGAGCCGGTCGACTCGGATCAGCTGCTCTACTACCGTGAGGCCAAGGACGGGCAGATCCTCGAGGAGGGCATCACCGAGGCCGGGAGCATCTCGAGTTTCATCGCGGCTGGCACGGCCTACGCCAGCCATGGCGTGCCGATGATCCCGATCTTCATCTACTACTCGATGTTCGGGTTCCAGCGGATCGGCGACCAGATCTGGGCCGCCTGCGACTGCCGGGCCCGCGGCTTCCTTCTTGGCGGCACGGCCGGCCGGACGACGCTCGCCGGCGAGGGGCTGCAGCATCAAGATGGCAACAGCCAGTTGTTCGCCATCGCCTATCCCACGGTGAAGGTCTACGACCCGGCGTTCGTCTACGAGGCCACGGTCATCATGCTGGACGGCATGGATCGCATGTACGCCAAGGGCGAGGACTGGATCTACTACATCACCGTCTACAACGAAAATTACGAGATGCCCCCGATGCCTCCGGGATGCGCAGAGGGCATTCTCAAGGGCATGTACAGGCTGCGCGAGGTGCCGGCGGCGTCGCCGGCGCCGCTGCCTCACGTGAACCTACTCGGCTCGGGCGCCATCCTGCGGGAGGTGATCCGGGCCGCCGAACTGCTGGCCGAGCACTGGGGTGTCGCCAGCACCGTGTGGAGCGTGACCAGTTGGAAGGAGTTGCGTCGCGAGGCACTGGAGTGCCGTCGCTGGAACATGCTCCACCCCGAGTCCGCGCCCCGTCGGAGCTATCTCGAAGAGACGGTGGCAGGCACGAAGGGTGTTTTCGTGGCGGCCAGCGACCACGTGCGGACGGTTCCCGAGCAGCTCGATCCCTGGATCCCGGGTGGGCTGTTCACGCTGGGCACCGACGGCTTTGGTCGCAGCGACACTCGTGGTCCGCTACGGCGGCACTTCGAGGTCGATGCCGAGTGCATCGCCATCGGCACGCTGTCGCGGCTGGCGGCTGAGGGGGCCATCGGGGCGCACGTCGTCGCCGAGGCCATCCGGAAGCTGGGTGTGAATCCTGACAAGGTCGATGCCGCATCGGCCTGAAGCGGGCTGCACTCCGCAGTGAACTGCTTTTTCAATCGTCGATACCTCCCCAAACACTTACCCAATCGCTAACCCAAACGCCAAACAAGAGCAACGGAGTCCATGGCAACCGAATTCAAGCTGCCCGATCTGGGCGAAAACATCGCGTCTGGCGATGTCGTGACCGTCTTCGTGTCGGAAGGCGATGTGGTGAAGCCGGGGCAGGCGCTCTTGGAGGTGGAGACCGACAAGGCGGTGATCGAAGTGCCGTGTCCGCCGGGCGGCCGGATCGCCCAGGTGCTCGTCAAGAAGGGCGATACCGTCAAAGTGGGGCAGGCCCTCGTGGTGCTCGATGCCGCCGGCGCTGCCGCGGCTCCGGCCAAGGCGGCTCCGCAGGCCCAAGCACCGGCGCAGGCACCGGCACCGACACCCGCACCGAAGCCAGCCGCGGCTGCCGCTCCTTCTCCTGCTCAGCCGGTCGCGGCTGCTGCGCCGCCTGCCGCTCCGGTCGCGGCTGCCGCCGTTGCGAGCAGCACGCGGGCTGCGGTGGCGGAGCCGGAGGCTGCGGCCTCGGCCGTTGTCGAGCCGGCGGGTCCTGCAGTGCGGCGGCTGGCGAGGGAATTGGGTGTCGATCTGGGGCGGGTGCGGGGTAGCGGTCCGGCCGGCCGGATCGTGCGTGAGGACGTGATCACCGCCGTTCGGCAGGCGGGCGGTCAGGGCACGTCCACGAGGGGCCGTTCGGCCGACCCCGCCTCGACGGAACGGGATGACTGGGGGCCGGTTCGCCGTGAGCAGTTGTCGCGGATGCGGAAGACGATCGCTGCCAACATGGTCCGCAGCGTGTCGACGATTCCGCACCTCACAAATTTTGACGACGCCGACGTGACGGAACTGGAGAATCTCCGCAAGGCGAGCGCCCAGGAATACGCGAAGAGCAACGTCAAGCTGACCGCACTCGGCTTCGTGATCAAGGCGGTGAGCCTTTCGCTTCGGCAGCATCCGATCGTGAATGCCTCCATCGACATGGAAAAGGGCGAGCTCGTTTACAAGGACTACGTGAACATCGGCCTGGCAGTCGACACGGCCCGCGGTCTGGTCGTGCCCGTCCTCCGCAACTGCGACGAAATGTCGATTCCGCAGATCGCGCAGGCTGTCGCCGACACCGCCGAGAAGGCGAAGAACGCCCAGTATGGCATCGAGGATCTGCGCGGCGGCACGTTCACGATCAGCAACCTCGGCGCGATCGGCGGGACCTATTCCACGCCGATCATCAACTGGCCCGAGGTGGCGATCCTGTTGGTGGGCCGCTCTCGCAAGATTCCGGTCGTCCGCGACGACCGCATCGAGGCCCGGCTGATGATGCCGTTGTCGCTCTCTTACGACCACCGCGTGATCGTCGGCGCCGCTGCCGCCCGGTTTCTCAAGGAGGTCATCGGATACCTGGAGAGCCCGGGACGTCTCCTGCTTGCGATGTGAGTGCCGGCGATGTGAACGTGAGGACCGCCGCTGCTTTCTGCCTCCGATGTGAATTCCGAACCCACGACTTGAATGCCACGACCTGAACGCCACGACCTGCAGGGCCACCAGTGAGCACGACCGACAGTATCGATGCGGCGGGAACTGCGAATCTCGCCTTCCTCGAGGAACTCTTCGAGCAGTATCAAAACGACCCGGCCAGCGTGGATCCCGAATGGCGGATCTACTTCGACTCCCTGCGGCCGGGGGCCGTGCCTCAGACGCCCGCGGGCGAGACGGCCAACGGCTCTGCCCACCGGCCCGGGCCGAGTATCGCCGGCGGCAGCAATGGAGCCGTGCATGCGCCGGTGGCGACCCTCCCTGTCAAAAAGCTCGTGGCCCCCGACGGCATCGCCACGGGACACGCCGTGGCGATCGCCAACGGTGACGTGCGGCTGCCCAGCGCGCCGGCGGGAGAGGCGATGCCGCTGCCGTTGCCGGTGGCGACGGGCACGGCGGGTGAGGAGCGGGTGGCCTTCCTACAGGACCGCGTCGACCAACTCGTGCGGGCCTACCGGGTGCGTGGCCACCTGATGGCCGAGATCGATCCGCTTGGCCGGCCGCGGCCGGGCCTGCCAGAACTCGATCCGCAGTTCTACCACCTCACTGAAGCCGACATGGATCGGTCGTTCTCGACCGACACGATCGAGGGGCCGCAGTCGATGTCGCTGCGGCAGATCATCAAGCGGCTGCGCAACACCTACTGCCGGTCGATCGGCGTGCAGTTCATGCACATGGACGACCTGCGGGTGCGGCAGTGGCTGCAGGTGCGGATGGAGGGGTGTGAGAACCGAATCCAGCTCGATCGCAAGCAGCAGCTCCGCATCTACCGCCAGATGACCACCGCGGCGGTCTTCGAGGAGTTCATCCAAAAGCGGTTCCTCGGCGCCAAGAGTTTCTCGCTGGAGGGATCGGAAAGCCTGATTCCGTTGGTCGAGATGTCGATCGAGCGGGCGGCGTCGCAGGACATCGGCGACATCGTGCTGGCGATGGCGCACCGCGGACGCTTGAACGTGCTCGCCAACATCATGGGGAAGAGCCCGCAGCGGATCTTCCGTGAGTTTGCCGACATGGATCCGGAACTGCACGTGGGCCGGGGCGACGTGAAGTATCACCTCGGCCATTCCACCGACTACGGCGCCGCAAACGGCAGGAGCGTGCACCTCACGCTCTGCTTCAATCCGAGCCATCTGGAATTCGTGAATCCGGTGGCGATCGGCCGCATGCGTGCGAGGCAGGACCGTTCCGCGGATCAGTCCCGGCAGAACGGCATGGTGATCCTGATTCACGGCGACGCGGCCTTCGCGGGCGAGGGGATCATCCAGGAGACGCTGAACCTCAGCGAGCTGGAGGCCTACCGCACCGGCGGCACGCTGCACGTCGTCGTCAACAACCAGATTGGCTTCACGACCGGCCCGCGGGAGTCGCGGTCGTGCATGTATGCCACCGACGTGGCGAAGATGTTGCAGATCCCGATCTTCCACGTGAACGGCGAGGATCCGGAGGCCGTGGCGCAGGTGGTGAACCTCGCCATGGATTTCCGCCGCGAGTTCCAACGCGACGTCGTCATCGACATGTACTGCTTCCGCCGCCGCGGCCACAACGAGGCCGATGAGCCGGCGTTCACGCAACCGGCGCTGTATCGCGTGATCGAGCGGCGGCCGAGCGTGCACGAGAGCTACCTGGAAAAGCTGTTGAAGCTCGGCGAGATCACCCGTGAGGAGGCGATGCAGATCGCCGACGAGCACCGGGCCCGGCTCGATGCGGAACTGTCGGTCGCCAAAAGCGACGACTACGTGCACCGGAGCGACGTGGGCGGCGTCTGGGCGTTTTATGTGGGTGGTCGCGAGCGGGAGGCCGCCGATGTCGATACCGGTGTGCGGCGCGAGGTGCTCGAGCATCTGCTCGACCGGCTCGTGGCGCTGCCGGAAGGCTTCCAGCCCCACGCCAAGATTCAGAAGTTTCTCGAGGCACGTCAGCAGATGGCACGGGGCGGGCAGCCGCTCGACTGGTCGGCTGCGGAGGCGCTGGCCCTCGCGACTCTTGCCACCCAGGGGCTGCGGATTCGGCTCTCGGGGCAGGACAGCCAGCGTGGCACGTTCAGCCACCGTCATGCCGTCATCCACGATGCGGTCACCGACGACACCTACTGCACTCTCGAGCACCTCTCGCCGGACCAGGCGCCGGTCGAAATTTACAACAGCCCGCTTTCGGAGATGGGGGTGCTGGGTTTCGAATACGGCTACAGCCTCGACTGCCCCGACGGACTCGTGATGTGGGAGGCGCAGTTCGGCGACTTCGTCAACGTCGCGCAGGTCGTGATCGACCAGTTCATCGTGAGCGCCGAGGACAAGTGGAACAGGCTCTCCGGTATCGTGATGCTCCTGCCGCACGGCTTCGAGGGGCAGGGCCCAGAGCACTCGAGCGCGCGGCTTGAGCGTTTTCTGTCGCTGGCGGCCAAGGACAACATCCAGGTGGTGCAGCCGACGACTCCCGCGCAGATGTTCCACTGCCTCAGGCGGCAGGTGCTGCGGGTATGGCGGAAGCCGCTGATCGTGATGACGCCCAAGAGCCTGCTGCGAAATCCGGCCTGCGTGTCGAGCATGGACGATCTCGTGAAGGGCACGTTTCAGCGGGTGATTCCCGATGCGTCGGCCATGCCTGCGCGGGATATCCGCCGGATTCTGCTCTGCTCCGGCAAGGTCGCCTACGAACTGGAAAAGCGTCGGCAGGAACTCGGGCGTCGCGACGTGGCCATCGTGCGGGTCGAACAGCTCTATCCGCTGCCGAAGCGGGCGCTGGAGGCGGCACTGGCGGACTACGCGCCGGGCACGCCGGCCGTCTGGGTGCAGGAAGAGCCGGAGAACATGGGAGCCTGGCGGTTCTTCCGCATCCACTTCGGGGAGAAGTTGCTCGATCGCTTCCCGTTTTCGGGTGTCTGTCGGCAGAGTGCCGCCAGCCCCGCCACCGGCTCCAAAAAGAGCCATGACCTTGAGCAGAACGAACTGCTCTCCGCCGCCTTCCACAGTTAGTCGCGGCGTCAGCCGCTGCCAGACACCGCATTCACCAACTCCTTTCCACCCCCTGCAACGCAACGGTCCCCCATGCCACTCGAACTCAAAGTCCCCGAAGTCGGTGAATCGATCACCGAGGTCATGATCGGCATCTGGAAGAAGCGGGAGGGGGATACCGTCTCGATCGACGAGTCGATCGTGGAGATCGAGAGCGACAAGGCGACGGTGGATCTGCCGGCCCCACGGGGGGGAACGTTGACGAAGGTGCTCAAGGGCAGTGGTGAGAAGGCGAAAGTGGGCGAGGTGATCGGCTATCTCGAGCCGGCCGGGGCCGGTGCCGGCACTCCCGCGCAAGCGACGCCCTCGCAGCCGGTCGTGGACGTGAAGCGGACCGATGGGCGGACCGACATCGGTTCGGTGCAGCCGCCTCGGGTGATGCCGGCGGCGGCCCGTGTGCTCGGCGAGGCCGGTCTGCCAGCGACGGCGGCGACGGGAACCGGGCCCGGCGGCCGCGTGACCAAGTCTGATGCCGCGGCCGCCACGGCGAAGCCGGCTGCACCGACGTCCGTTGCCCGTCCGGCCGCGGTCGTGCCGGCCAAGACCGGAGGTAGCCTGGCCGCGGGGGGCAACCGCGAGGAACGCTACGTGCTCATCAGTCCGATCCGTCAGCGGATCGCCGAACGGCTGGTCGAGGCCCAGCAGCAGGCGGCGCTCTTGACCACGTTCAACGAAGTCGACATGTCGGCAGTGATGGCGTTGCGTTCAAAGTTCAAGGACGTGTTCCAGGAGCGGCATGGCGTGAAGCTGGGCTTCATGTCGTTTTTCGTGCGTGCCGCGGTGGAGGCCCTCCGTGCCGTGCCGCAGGTGAATGCCGAGTACCGGGAGCCGCACATCGTCTATCGCGACTACTGCGACATCGGGATCGCGGTGGGCGGCGGCAAGGGGCTCGTCGTGCCGGTGCTCCGCAATGCCGAGACCATGTCGTTTGCCGGGATCGAACTGGCGATCAATGACTTCGCCCGCCGTGCCGCCGACAACAAGCTCAAGCTGGACGAGCTGCAGGGTGGCACGTTCACGATCTCCAACGGCGGCGTCTACGGCTCGATGATGAGCACGCCGATCATCAATCCGCCGCAGAGCGGCATCCTCGGGCTGCATGCGATCCAGGATCGGCCCATGGCGGTGAACGGCCAGGTGGTGATCCGGCCGATGATGTATCTCGCGCTCACCTACGATCACCGGCTGGTCGATGGCCGCGAGGCCGTCACCTTCCTCAAGCGAATCAAGGACACGATCGAGGATCCGAGCCGGCTGATGCTCGAAGTCTGATCAAAGCGGAAAGCGGAGAGGGGCGGAGTTGAGGCTGTCTCGGCATGAAGGACGAGACCGAAGGAGTTCGACCCGTGTCCACGAGTTTTCAACTTGTGGAATCGATGCCGTGGCCACGGACAAGTTAAAAACTTGCCGCCACGGGGGAAGGCTCGGCGTGAACACAGAAAGTGGAACATGGCACAGCATGATCTGGTGGTGATTGGTGGCGGTCCGGGTGGCTATGTCGCGGCGATCAGGGCCGCGCAGCTGGGGATGACGGCCGCCGTCATCGAGAAGGAGGAGAAGCTCGGCGGCACCTGCCTGCGGGTCGGCTGCATTCCCTCGAAGGCGCTCCTCGAATCGAGCCATAAGTACGAGGAGGCCGGTCACGAACTGGCGGTGCACGGCGTGAAGGTGGCGGGCGTCTCGCTCGACCTGCCGGCGCTCATGAAGCGAAAGGACGACGTCGTCACGACGCTCTCCAAGGGGATCGAGGCGCTGCTGGCCAAGAACAAGATCACCCGTTACCGCGGCACCGGCCGGTTGGCCGGATCGGGCAAGGTGGAGGTCACAGCAGCCGATGGCACGAAGACGGTCCTTGAGGCCGGAAAGATCATCTTGGCCGTGGGGAGCAAGAGCGTCGTTCTTCCCGGCGTCGAGGTGGACGGCCGGCTGGTGGGCACCAGCACGGAGGCGTTGGCGTTCGACGCGGTGCCGGCGCATCTGGTGGTGATCGGCGGAGGTTACATCGGCCTGGAATTGGGAAGTGTCTGGCGGCGGCTCGGCTCGAAGGTGACCGTGCTCGAATATGCCGATCGGATCCTGATGGGCATCGACGCGGAGATCGCGTCGGAGGCGCTCGTGCTGTTCCGCAAGCAGGGGCTCGATATCCGCTTGGGCATGAAGGTGAAGTCTGCCCGCGCTGTCAACGGGCGGTGTGTGGTGGAGTGCGAAGGGCAGCCGCCGATCGAATGCGACCGCGTGCTGGCAGCGACGGGCCGTTTTCCGGCAACGGCCGACCTCGGCCTGGAGACGGTGGGGATCGCCACCGACAAACGCGGCTGGATTGCCGTCGACGAGCACTTCCGTACGTCGGCGAACGGCGTCTACGCGATCGGCGACTGTATTCCCGGCCCGATGCTCGCTCACAAAGCCGAGGAGGACGGCGTGGCCTGCGTCGAAGCCATGAAGAGCGGCTGGTCGCACGTCGACTACGACCTCGTGCCGGCCGTCGTCTTCACGCATCCAGAGATCGCCGCCGTGGGCAAGACAGAGGAGCAACTGGTGGCCGAGGGCACCGCCTTCAAGAAGGGCGTGTTTCCGTTCCGTGCCAACGGACGGGCCCGCACCATCAACGACACGACGGGCAAGGTGAAGGTGCTTGCCGATACGTCGACCGACCGCGTGCTGGGCGTGCATATTATCGGTCCGGCCGCGGGCGACCTGATCGGCGAAGCGGCCGCGGCGATGAACTTCGGCGCGACGGCAGAGGACATCGGCCGGGTCTGCCATGCCCATCCCACGCTGCCCGAGGCGCTCAAGGAAGCGGCGCTGGCCGTGGGCGGCAGCGCGATCCACGCTTGAAACGAGTCAATCAGCCCGGGTGATCGCGGTGGTCTTCAGCCGGCCACGTGCAGCATCCAGATGGCGAGCAGGGCCCGCGCCGACCAGAGGACCGTGCGAACCCAGTTGGTCTGCACGAGGGCCGCGACGGTGCTCTGCGTGTGGCCGTCGTGCTTGAGTCGGGCGTGCAGCGGCATCTGTACGAGCAACGTGGAAACCCAGAGTGCCGCCACCATGGCGAGGCCGGCCAGTGCCACCGGCCGTCCGATCGCCGGTGGCGGACTCAACGCGATGAGCGTGGCGGTGGCCGCCTCGATCAGCATGGGCGGAAGCACGACAGGCGCGGTTCGGCGTTGGTTCTCGTCGGCGTAGTCGGGCGAGTGGGCGGTGTCTGTGCGGGCGAACAGCGGATAGTGCACCACCTGCACGAACCAGATCAGACCGCACATGGCGGCAGAGGAAAGTACCTGGGCGCCGAGGATGACATCGGTCAACGTCACGCGGATACCGCCTCCCTCAGCCGCGAAGGGGCGACGTGTCGCCGGCCGCCGACGGATGATGTGCCTGCCACGCCTTATAGAGCAGGAACGCGAACGGCACCCACCAGATCAGGTCGTTGGTCGGCAGGGTCCAGCCGAAGGCCGGTGGCACCTCCCCTTTGGCGACGCCCATGGCATATCCCAGCGGTCCGAAGATCTTGCCGAGGAAGCCCACGAGCACGATGGGCCAGTGCGTGATCGCATCACGTGACGCGGCCAGGTAGCCGATACCGTAGACGCCGACGATCATGCCGACGCACTGCCAGATGAACGGATAGTTTGGCCGTTCCATGCCGGTGAGGTCGAAGAGCCAGCCGGGGTAGAGGACAGTCAGTGCTCCCCAGAGCAGGTTGTAGATCCCGGCTGCGACCAGCCACCAGGAGATTCGGGGCAGTGCGGCTGTTGTTCGTGCGTTGCTCATAGTTCACCGTTATAGCTCCCCGCCAGCTCGGTGGGAGTGGCCTTGAGGATCGAATACGTCCGGCTGGACGCGAACCAGCAACCTGCCTCCCTTCAACGGCACCACTCCAAGAGAGAATCTGGGGGTGCGTGACGCTGCGGAGGAATCAGACGCGAGGACGAGGGGCGATCCACCGGCAGGCCAACGCGGCCGGAGGGGGGCGTTTGAACGAAGTGCGGCTACGATTCTTGCCCCCGCCGCGTCATCCTGTTATGCCTGATTCTTGCCATGACCATCATGCACCGCCGCCACTTCCTCTCCACCGGCCTTGGCGTTCTCGCCGCCAGCACACTGCCCGCGATCGAGCCGATCCAGCGTGCTGGAAAAGGCCGGATGCAGCTCGGCGTCGCCGCGTACAGTTTCCGCGAGGCCTTCCAGTGGAGTCGCGGCAAGGAGCAGAAGCCGAAGGGCGGCCAGAGGCCCTGGTCCATCCTCGACTTCATCGACTGGTGCGCCGACCACAACGTGCCCGGCGCGGAGGTCACCAGCTACTTCTTCCCGCCGGACGTGGACGACGCCTTCCTGCTGGATGTCAAACGCCACGCCTACCTCCGTGGCGTGCAACTGGCCGGCACCGCCATCGGCAACAACTTTGCCTTGGCCAAGGGCGAGAGGCTGGACGCCGAGATCGCGAGGGTGAAGCAATGGATCGACCACGCTGCGGTCATGAATGCCCCGCACATCCGCGTCTTCGCCGGCCCGGTACCGAACGACATCAGCATCGAAGAAGCGGAGGCCAACTGCATCGTCGCCTACCAGGAGTGCCTGGACTACGCGGCGAAGAGGGGCATTTTCCTGGGCATGGAGAACCACGGCGGCATCGTCGCGGAGCCTGAGAACCTCGTGAAGATGGTCCGGGCCGCCGACAGCCCGTGGGCGGGCATCAACTTCGACAGCGGCAACTTCCACACCGAAGACCCGTATGCGGATCTGGAAAAGATCGCCCCTTACGCGATCAACGTGCAGCTCAAGATGGAGATGAAAACCGACAAGGGCGAGACCAGCGAGGTGGACATCCCGCGCATCCTCGACCTGCTGCGCCGGGCGAACTACCAGGGCTGGTTCACCCTCGAGTATGAGGTCGAAGCCGACCCCTTCGTGGAAGTGCCCAAGATCCTGGATCGACTGCACCCGCTCCTGGGGTAGTCAGGGTGTGATCTGCAGCGCCCGGGACTTGGAAGAGGATTTCCTCATGAAATCCCGATCGAACGTCTTCGGGCGTTCAGATGAAAGTTCAGACGAGCTTCGTGCGGCCGGGCACCGCATGGCCGGGCGTCGGCAGCGAGGCGTCCCAGGCGAGGTTCGGAGGGAAGAGGTCGAGCTTCGACTCCTTCGTGAGGAAGTCCCACGAGACCTGCTGTCCGGTGTAGGCCGCGAGGCGGCCCATGACCCCGACGAGCGAGCTGTCGGCCGTCTGTTTCAGCTCGACGATCGGCTTCCCCGATCGGATCGAATCGACGAGATCCTTGTGTTCCTGCCGATAGGCGGCAGCGATGTCGCCCTTCGTTTCCCAGACGAGCTTCCCCGCACGGTCGAAAATCTTCGAGCCTGCGTTCATCGCGCCGATGTGGCAGGTGCCCCGCGACCCGTAGACGACGTTGACGTTGTCACCGGCCGTGCCCGGGATCTGGCGGCACATGAACGACACCACCCGGTCCCCCGGATAGGTGTAGTCGATGCTCATGGCATCCCACATCTCGCTGTCCGCAGGCCGAGTGAACCGGCCGCCGGAACCGTAGGCCGAGACCGGGTTGGCATTCATCACCCAGTTGATGGCGTCGAGGTTGTGGATCGCCTGCTCGCAGATTTGGTCGCCTCCGGCCCAGATGAAGTGCATCCAGTTGTTCATCTGGTACTCGGCATCGCTCATGCCCGGTTGGCGGCCGCGGTACCAGATTCCACCGGTGCAATAGCGCGTGATCGCACTGACGACGTCGCCGATCTCACCTTTACGGATCCGGTCGACCGCCTCGATAAAACTCGGCTGTCGGCGATACTGCGTTCCCGTGACGATCGCCGTGCCCTTGGCGATGGCCATTTCATGCGCCTCGAGGCAGATCCGGTAACCGGCAGGATCGACGAGGACAGGCTTCTCTGCGAACACGTGCTTGCCCGCCTCGACCGCCTCGAGCAGATAGCGAGGGCGGAATCCCGGCGACGTTGCGAGGAGGACGATATCGACGTTCGGATCCTCGATCACCCGCTTGTAGCCGTCGAGTCCGCCGTAAATCTTCGAGTCGTCGATCGCAACTTTGTCTTTGTGGGATTCGAGTTTCTGTCGCACCGATGCCGCGTTGCGAGGGTAGAGATCCGCAGCTGCGACGAGCTTCACGTTCTGATTGATCGCCAGCGAGTCGGCGGCCGCGCCGGTCCCCCGGCCACCGCAGCCGACGAGCCCCAGTCGCAACTCACGAGTCTCTTCCGCGGCTTCCACGGACGAATGGACCATCAGCCCCGCGGCGACGGACGTCGCCATGCCCGCCCCCAGCATATTCCGACGGGAGAGATCCCGTCGGAACGCCAGCGAGTGCGGGCTGCTGGATTGCGACGGGCCGACGACGTGGTCGGAGGAACCGGAACTCGGGTGATCGAAGGCGGGCACGGTCATGGCAAGCAGTCTCCTTGAGTTTCCGGACAGCATTTTCTGTTGACTCAATTGTAGTTTCTAACAGGAGTTTCTCATCCCCAGATCGACGGCCCCATCCGAGCAGGGCCCGCTTCATCTGATCGAGCACGTGCTTCAGACGGTTCACATCACCGCCACCGACCTCGGCCGACACCCAGCCGACGGCTGCAAGGGTTGCCCCGGCGAGAACGCTGCGGCGTTGCAGAAGCATGTCGGGGTTCTCTGCGGACCGTGTCATGAGTCGGGCATCCATACGGCAGGGAACCGCGTGGCCGCATCATGCAGGCTTGCATCTTGTTCGACCACGGCTGTGGCGGGAATATCCAAAGGTACCAAGGCATGTCTATTTGTACGCGTCGCGTTCGACAAGAATCCATGGCGACAGTTAGTGATCATCGCAGTAAATAAGCAACATATTCCAGAATTGTGGTTCCTGTCTGGCTGGGGTAGCCTCACCTCCCATAGCCAAAAGTTCCAAAGAGTGTTTCCGGTACCTGGTCGTCGATCCCCGCGACCAGTCATGGGGGCTTTCCGTGACCGGGGCGGGCTACCAACCGGTCGAGCCCGGGGCGGATCCCATCCCGAAGCGTCCGCACCCGCCCGGGCATTCCTACGTTTGGGAAAAAGGGCGGGTGCTCACCGAGTATGCCGTGGTTTACGTCACGCGCGGGCAAGGCGAGTTCGACTCGCAGGGCACCGGCCTCACGCCGCTCGGGCCGGGAGACGCCGTGATCCTGTTTCCAGGCGTCTGGCATCGTTATCGCCCGTCGAGTGAAACCGGCTGGGGCAACTACTGGGTGCACTTCCAAGGGGACATGGCGGGTCGCCTCCAGGCAGAAGGCATCTTCAGTCCGAACCGCGCGGTCGTGCGGTGCGGCCTCGACGATTGCATCCTCGAGGCTTTCCGCGGGCTTCTCGACAGCCTCCGGGGAGATTCAGCGGAACGCTCGCTCGTCGCGGCCGCCAAGAGTTTCGAGATTCTCGCGCGTCTCAAGGGCAGCGCGGCGAGGGAACGACCTGTTCCCCGACTGCAGGAGATCGTGCGACGGGCGAGGCTCCTGCTCGAAGAGGATCCGGCCGGCTTGCCGGTCGTCGAGGAGCTTATCCGGGGGTTCGATGTCAGCCGCACGAACTTCTTTCGTGCCTTCAAGCAGCAAACAGGCCAAAGCCCCTACAAGTATCATCTTCAACTCACGCTGCGTCGCGCCGGTGAGATGCTCCGCAACTCGGAACTGTCAGTGAAGCAGATCGCGATCGCGATCGGATTCCAAAACCCGTACCACTTCTCGAAGCTGTTCAAGAAGAAGACTGGTTCGTCGCCCCGCGACTACCGGGAGCACTGGCGGGCGCTGTCCGCACGTCGCTCCACGTCTGAAAAAAGTTGTCCAGACTAACTTCACAAGGATCTCTCTCTTGGAAGTCTCGATGGTATGGGGTGCGGCGTGCGGACTGGTCGTGACCATGGCGGGGACGGCGGAAACCTGCTGGCAGCGAGCGCCAGGATCCGACGACGCCTACGCGAAGGCGTTCACCGGCGAAACACGTAACGGTCTTGGTAACACCACCCCGGCAGGGGTGGCAGTGAACCCTTAGAAATCAAGTACGCCCGGCTGGACTCGAACCAGCGACCCCGGGATTAGAAATCTGAGGCGGGACGATTTCACAACTCCCGGAGAAACTGACGTCCTCCCCGTTTCTTGATCCATCCGGGGACGTTAGGGTTTTGCCCTTTGACAGACCAGTGCGGTTGCGGAGGCGCAGCCGCGTGCGTTGGGCATGGATGAATGATCGAAGGTGAGAGTCCTTTATGGGGCCCGTTGGAGGCAACCAGAAGCCGGAGGCAGCTGCACGAGGCCGAGGCTGGCATTGCACAGCCGAGGTCTTTCCCGCGAGGGCGTGTGGGATGGAAGCCCGAGGCGAACCGCAGCACCGAACGCACGTGGTAAAGCAACACCTCTTCTGTAAATCGCGGATTTCAGAGGCGGGTCATCTGGCTTCCATGTTCAGGTAGGCGCGTTCGGTTTCCCAGTCGTCACTGATCTCCGAGAGGACGGCACCTGCAACAACGTGGGGCCAGTGCGCGTGCAGCCACGAGCACGGCTTACTGCCGACGGGGCGTGTGGTACCAGAGCAACACCCCGGGAATGACTGTGGCGTACCGGAACGCGTGGTTCCACGAGCGGCTGGTGTCACTGGCTGCCACGTGGGAGGAGCTCAACCCGCCCCCGAAACTGGCCTCTGCTCAAACGCTGTTGTTCGACCTGTGAGACTGAAACCCAAAGAGCCGGATGTGTGACCCACAAGTCCGGTTCTGTGAGAGGCCTGGGGCGAAAGCCCCCGGGCCTACTCGACACTGGGCTGCAGCGTCTCCGGGGCCGGGGAGTGGTGTGCCGCGGCCCGCGTCACGGCAACGGCGTCACTTCACCGGAGTGGAGATCGTAGTAGGCCCCGACGATCTTGAGCGAGCCGTCGGCCTCCATCGTGCGGAGGATCTCGCTGCGTTCACGGATGGTCTCGACGGCTAGTCGTACGTTCTCGCGGCAGACGTGGGCGACATAGGCGGGGTTGTCGCTCCCCTTCTTGCCGTCAAATGGCCTGCCCTTCTCGATCGCTGGCCGAATCTTGGCGAGCATGGGCGTGATGTTGCCCAGCTTCACGTCGTCGATCGCGGCTTTAACGGCACCGCACTGGGTATGCCCGATCACGATGATCACCTTCGCCCCCGCGACATGGCAGCCAAACTCCATGCTGCCGAGAATGTCCTCGTTGACGAAGTTCCCGGCGACACGGGCCACGAAGATGTCGCCGATGCCAAGACCGAAGACGTCCTCCACGGGAATGCGACTGTCGAGGCAGGAAAGAATCACCGCCTTTGGAAACTGGCCTTCGGAGGCCTCGCGGATCCGCTGTGAGTGGTTCCGCTGCGTGAGGTTGTTCGCCACGAAGCGACGATTGCCCGCCAGGAGGTTGTCCAGCACCGTCTGGGGCGTGTATGCAGCCTGCTGCTCCCGCGTGAGGACGCCACGCAGCGCCTTCTTCTCCGTAGCCTCCAGAGTTGCAGCATCGGGCATCGGTTCGTCGGCGAACGAAATGGCGGGCGCACCGGCCACGGATATGACCACCGCCAGCACGAAGAGATACAACACTCTGAAACGGGGGCGGCACGGGAGATAGACCATCATGGATCCCTTTCTAAGGAACGCGACAACATGGAGGACAGGTCGAATAAACGATGGATATTCTCTCACATAGTCAATACTGCTGCCGCCACCGTCTGGGCCCTGGTGGTCGAGATCGCCAAGAAACGTGCCAAGCAGGACCGACAGACGGGGTGAGCCTGCGTTTGCTGGCGTCATCGGGTAACTGTTTTTTTAGGGGCATCCACGCCACCGGAACGGCTGTTTGCTTTGGATCGAGTGTGGGCAGGCCCGCCCTATGCCGGTACAGATTTGAGGATTTTGATGACAGATGCCGGATCGACGAAACCCGCTCAGCACCTGAAATGCGAAAAGCAATGTTGTCCCAGTGCTTTTCAAGTACGCCCGGCTGGACTCGAACCAGCGGGCTGTGTTCACGCAAAGCCTCGGCATCGTGCCTCGCTTTGCTTGGCCGACCTCCGTCGGCTCTCGATGGGCGGGCATCGTGCCCGCCAAACTTCTAGTACGCCCGGCTGGACTCGAACCAGCGACCCTGGGATTAGAAATCCCATGCTCTATCCACCTGAGCTACGGGCGCGAAAGCGGTTTTTGCAGAATCTTGTTGAAGGTTTTGTTGATTTTCCTCCGACGAGGCTGTCTTGTTCGCTGTGCCTCCGTGCCCGGGGCTACGACCGGCGGCATACCGACCATTGGCCTACCAGCATACATCGTTGGTGCGGTCAGCAATGGCGCCCTCAGAATACCGCAGCCAGCCGTGCATCGCCGAAAACCGGGCTGGTGCCAAGTTTGTAGCAGCGTCAGTGCAAGGCTATGTTGTCCGGGCTTCCGGGGGGGGAGAACTTGGGGATCGCAGCGTTTGTTACAGACCCGGCTAGCCACTTGATCGCCGGATCTTCCTTTAAGGAGTCATCGTAGTGAACTGGCAGGCACGCATCGGGTTTGGTCCGGGCATTCTCGGTGGAAAGCCGGTCGTCAAAGGCACAAGGCTGGCCGTTGAGAAGATCGTCGAACTCATGGCTAACGGTTGGTCCGAGAAGTAGATCATCGAGAACTACCCCGGCCTGACACACGATGACATTTCTGCGTGCCTCTTCTACGCAACCGAGATCCTGACATCGGAGCGTGTTGTCGCTCTTACCTCGCCCGAATGAGAGCAGACAGGCATGCTTTTTCTCGCGGATGAGGATTTCCCGGGCATCGCCGTGCGGTGGTTGAAACAGTGCCCCGGGATACCGACCCCCGGACCCAGAGTCGCTGCAGCCTTGTACGGTTGTTACGGCTGCGCCTCCGCAAACGCACAGCGATGGTCAGTTGAGGGGCAAAACCCTAACTTAGAGCATGTCGCCATTCATGGGGGCACTTGACTCGTCCTGCTTCCCGCCTTCCTGCGTTCGCTTTTGCGGTGTTTTACGAAGGGCACAAGTCGCCAACTTTTTGTTCGCACACAGGAGCCCTGGTGATGCCACTGCTGAGAAACGCTCTTGCCGCAGGCCTGCTCTTCCTGAGCACGTGCATGGCTGTTACTGCTGCCCCGCCCAATGTGATCGTCATTCTCGCGGACGATCTTGGTTATGGTGATCTCGGCTGCTACGGACATCCAAAGTTCAGAACACCGCATCTGGATCGGATGGCCGCCGAGGGAGCTCGACTCACACACTTCAACACGCCGAGCCCGGTCTGCGCTCCGACCCGAGCGGCGCTCTTGACGGGGCGGTATCCATTTCGCTGTGGAATGCCGTCGAACCCCGCTCCCGATGGGGGGGCGATCGCAGACCAGACGCACCTGCCGGAAACCGAAATCACACTCGGACAACTCTTTCGCCAGGCCGGCTATGCGACGGCGATTGTCGGCAAGTGGCACCTAGGACATGCGAAGCCCGAGTGGCTGCCGACTAGTCGCGGCTTTGACAGTTACTTTGGCATCCCCTACTCCAACGACATGCGGCCGGTCAGGCTGTTTGAAGGCACTCAGCCCGATCCCGAGTTCCCGCTCGATCAGTCAAAGCTGACTCAGCGATACACCGATCGCGCGCTGGCGTTCATCGAACAGAACCGCTCGCGTCCGTTCTTTCTCTACCTGCCGCACAGCATGCCGCATAAGCCACTGGCAGCATCCGACAGGTTTTATCGTCAAACGCAGCTCGGCCTTTACGGCGATGTGCTGGCGGAGCTGGATGCCGGTGTCGGGCAGCTCTTCGCGAAGCTCAGGTCGCTGCAGCTGGACGAGAACACGTTCGTGCTCTTCACCAGCGATAACGGGCCGTGGTACGGAGGAAGCACTGCCGGACTTCGCGGCATGAAGGGCAGCACTTACGAGGGTGGGCATCGAGTCCCTTGCATTGCGCGCTGGCCGGGAAAAATCCCGGGCGGACACACGAGCGAAGAGTTGGCCGTGACGATGGATATCTTCGCGACAGTGCTCCATGTTGCAGGCATCGCAGCGCCACAGGATCGTATTATCGACGGTCGCAATCTGCTGCCACTGTTTACGTCAACCACGGCGACGAGTGAACATCAGGCAATTGTTGGAGCTCAGGGCGAGAAGCCGGCCTTCATCCGTGACAGCCAGTGGAAGCTGCACGTTTTGCCTGGTAATGATCCCTTCCTTGGAGCCACAAAACGCGGCGGTCAGTGGACGGACCCTCGCGGACCGGACGGCACGACAATCGTCGCGCCACGTGAGCAACCGCAGCCGAGTGAGTATCCCGGCGCGCAAGCCGGCATTGCCGCCGCTGCAATGCAACTGTTTGATCTAAAGAACGATCCCGCCGAACAGGTGGATGTTGCGAAGCAGCATCCGGACATTGTCGCCCGACTCCGGCAGCAGTGTGACGAGATTACGACCTGCCCCCCTTAAACGGCACCGCTTCCAGAGAGAGAATCTGGAGGTGGAGCAAACCAAGGGAGGCAACCAATGCCACGCGGAAAGAAGGAACTGACTGAGCAGATCACACCTGAGCTTCGAGAGGTCGAGGTTGAGGTGGGGAGAGGCAAGACTGTCACAAAGGAGGTCAAGAAGATCGGCGCGACGGAGCAGACCGACTCCCTTGGAAGGGCCCGGACCAGACCTCCGAAGACATTCGGGCCTGCTTGGCGTTCACGGCCGAGCGTGAGCGGTGGCTCTCGGGAACGGTGGCGTGAAGACGCTGCTCGACCTGAACCGCTCGTCTCGCCTCGTCGACGTTTTGCTTCCGCGGATCAGCTCAACGGGCCGCTGCCTCACGGAAGCGCTGGCTGTAGTTGGTGAGTAGGGCGTCCTTGGTCACGGGCGGATTTCCACTTTGTGAACGCGATACTCACCCGGACCGTTCCCTGCGTCGAGGCGAAAGGCACCATTGAGGGAGGCCTTGATCGGCCACTCGAGGAGATGACGGCCGGGAGGAAGGGCTTTTGTGACGGAATGTTCCTCGGTGAACTCCGGCCTGTCGGCGGTCTGATAATAAAGCTGAACCAATCTCTCTGCGGGCAGCGTGAGGTCGATCGCCACCGTGGCTCCCTTCGGCATAGGCGGAGCCGGGGGCAGATAGAAATGGGGATCGTCACCGACCGAGGTGAAGCAGAGTGCGTCTTGCTGCAATCGCACGTTTTCCATTCCGTGAACAAAGCTTGATTCCGCGAGCAGTTTCTCATTGGCAAACGTGAAAGCCGTGGAGGACTTCCGGGCACCGGACGACAACGAAGGACAAAACTCCACCTTGTGGATCTGGTAGTTACCAGGTCCATTGCCTGGATCGAGGCGGAAGACACCGTTCAACGACGCTTTGATGGGCCACTCGAGGCGGTGGCGACCAGCTGGGAGGATTGCTTTCTCGGAATTCTCTTCCGTAAACGTCGGAGTCTCGGTGGTTTGATAGAAGAGCTGAACAAGCCTCTCTGCGGGCAGTGTGAGTTCGATCGCCACCGTCGCCCCCTCCGGCATTGGCGGAGCCTGTGGCAGATGGAAATAGGGGTCGTTTCCGGTCGAGGTGAAGAAGACTCCGCCCTGCTCCGCACGGACACTCTCGATGCCACGAACGAAGCTCGAGTCCGAAAAAAGTCTGTCGTTTGGGATCAGCACCGATGATGGTCCGCAGTTCGTTTTCGCGGATGCCGTGGAGCCGCTCTGTGGTTCGGTTTTGGAACCCGTCGCACCCGAGTCCGGAATGAATCTTGAGACGGGCAGAATGAGATTCCGCTCCACGATCACAAAAACCACTGCCTGCGGTTGGACATCCGCAACGAGCCGGCCGATGCTCGCTGTCCCGAACTCCGTGTAGTGCTGATACACGGTATGGCCGAAGGTGTTGTTGAAAAAACGCGTAAGATTGTCCAGAAAAGAGTCGCCGAGGAGCAGAATGGATCCCGACTTGTCGGGATTCGAGACTTTCAGAGAGTGGAATTGTGACACCCGGTTCATCTCGATCCGGTTCTGTTTGGCAAGACTCCCATCGTTGAGATTTTCGACTTCGAGTGTTCCCCGGAAGAAATTCCGGCGGATGTGAGTGAGTGAATCGGAGAAGGAAACCGCCCCGCCAACCTTGACAGCGAGGTCCCCCTTTCCTGTCACCGGCAATTGAACGAAGTCATCCTCTCGTGCCTCGACCGGCGCACCCAAAGGTAGCCGCATCATGATGCTCCTGTAGGCGAGGTAGGCACCGTACTCGTTCCAGTGGGAATCCGTTTTGTAATAGAGGGGCGGTGACGACTTGTTTTTATGCCCGAGGAGCACCGGGCGCAGGTCCAGAATCTCACACCCCATCGGGTGAGCCATGATCTGATCGGCCGGCGAGACGCCTTTTTGTGAAAGATGGCTCGGAAGGAATTCCGGGTAGATGGTGTGCTTGTCCGGTGCAATGACGACCAGAAAGGGAATGCCCGCTTGCTCCAGGTGCCGGTGGATGTCGCTGAAGTATCGCTGGAACGCGTCCAGTTGCCTGGGGTCCATGGGGGCCAGTCCGCGGTGTTGATCGATCCCGCGGCCCACGGCGTTTCCAAAGAACAGCCAGCCGTTTTTTCCCAAAACAACGACCTCGGGGTTGAGCAGCTTTCCAAACCTCAGGTTGACGTATGCCCTCGTCTTGAGGAGGTCCTCGCGAAACGGCAACCGGTCAGAGAGAAATCGCTCGAAAGACCCGAAGTAAGTCCTCAGTGACTCGCGATCCCAGCCCGGTTGCGCCAGCGAGCTGCGCGGACGTTGATCAAACTGGAGAAAAGCCCCGGGGGATTGAACGCGAAGTCCCAAAGCGAAAAACAGCGGCACGATCGCCAGTGCACCGCAGAAGATCGCAATGAAACAATAGTTGACGACACGTTGCATGACTTCAGAACCGAAAATAGATGAACGGGTTGTAGCTGCCAGAGGCAAGGCTCGCGACGCTCAGAAGGAATAGTCCGAACGTGCAAGCCATCCACACAATCTCGGACGCGGCTCTCGGTGCACCAGTCAGGCCATTGATCCGTGCTCGTAACCACGGAACCACCGGCATGGAAAAAAGCAGTCCGCACACCATGATGAAGATCACATCGGGGCTTAGAAACGCGGCGATGGTCTGGGGGCGTGTGCTCCGAACAATCAGCAAGCGTTGCACATACACCATGGCATCCGATACTGTTTCGCATCGAAAGAATACCCAGCCGAGCATGACAACCAGAAGCAGATACGCATGACGAAAAAGCGGCGGAAGTGCTGAAAGAATCGAGCCGAGTCTCGTCCTCTCGAGGGAAATGAAAAGCCCGTGAAAAAGTCCCCAAAGGACGAAATTCCAGCTCGCACCGTGCCAGAGTCCACAGGTGAGAAACACGATGAAGAGATTTCGCCATGTTTGTCGTTCCGAGCCCCGGCTGCCGCCGAGCGGGAAATAGACATAATCCCGGAACCAGGTGGACAGCGTGATGTGCCACCGCTGCCAAAATTCCCGAACCGATCGGGATATGTAGGGAAAGTTGAAGTTTTCTGGGAAATCGAACCCGAACATTTTTCCAAGCCCGATCGCCATGCACGAGTAACCAGAGAAATCAAAATAGATCTGCAGCGTGTACGCGAGCAGCCCCACCCAGGCGATCCCCGTGGAGAGTTCCCCTCCCTGGATCGCAAAAATCTTGTCCGCCACTTCTCCCATGGGGTTCGCGATCAGCACCTTCTTCGCCAGTCCGCCCAAAAAACGCCGCACGCCCTCGGCGAATTGTGCAGTCGTCTCACGTGGCGCAAGCAGCTGTTTCTCGATGTCGGCATACCGTACGATCGGCCCCGCCACGAGCTGCGGGAACATTGTCACGAAGGTCGAGAATGTCAGCAGATTTCGGTTCGCCGCGACATGCCCCCGATACACATCGATCGTGTAGCTCATCGACTGGAACGTGTAGAAGCTGATCCCCAGAGGCAGCGCCACCTGCACGAAACCGTCCAAACGCATAGGTCCAAGGCCAAGGGCGCGGAGCATCTCGATCAGGCTGTGGGTGAAAAAGTTGAAGTACTTAAAGTAGCCCAAAAGCGCGAGGTTCGAGACGACGGAAGTCATCAGCCACCGCCGCTGCGTGCGACTCCGCGGCCCTCCCTCCTGCAGACGGTGCGCACTCCCGGCGATCATCAGGCCACATAGATAGTCGATCGCCGTTGTGGCGAGCATGACGAGGATGAGATAGTTCTCACCGTAAAAATAAAAAAACAAACTCGCCAGCAGCAGAATCCAGAAACGCAACCGCTCATTCGCCGCATAAAAGAGAAGCAGCGTGGCCGGCAGGAAGAAAAACAGAAATGCGACTGAGCTGAAGACCATCAATCAAGGTTCCTGTGCGCAGGACGTTCGTGCAATCGATGCGACGGAATGTCCCCTGGCACCCAGATCCGGATGCAAAGGCGAGGAGTCCGGACAAAATGTCTCAAACCAAGCGACGCAATGAAACTGATCGCTTTCATGGGCGATCTTCGATTCGGAGAGCCAATCCGCTGCCGGGAACCGGCGGATCGCCCAATTCGTGCCATGTCTCTCAGTGAAGCTGTCATTTCCGAATCAAAAAAGTCTGCCCACTTTCCATGCAGAGTGATATGAAGTGCGTGCCAATTTCGTCCGCCAGGAACTTATCGAGGGCGTATTTGGCCCCAATCAGCAACGGCGTGTGTCCCGGGTCTTCGACAACAAGGATCCCGTTCTTCGCAACGTGAGGCGCCAGTTTGTGCAGTCCCGCATAGACGGCCTCGTGGAGATCGACATCCAAATTGGCAAGCGAGATTCCCCGCTCAAGGACACCTGCCGGCAGCGGGTCTGTAATGATATTGTTTCGTTCGACCGTGATGTGCAGATCGGGAAAGCCGTTCCGGTACGCTTGCAAGCGTTCACTCACAGCCTCGAAGCCATCCGTCTGGTGCGTGCCGTGCCACACCGCATCCGCACTATCGTGGGACGCCTCGTATGCAAAACCCTCGAAGACATCGAGGAAAAATGTTTCCATCGGGCGGCGCGTGGCGGCCAGATAGCGCAGGACCACACCCGCACTTGAGCCTCGATAGCAGCCGACTTCCAGATAGCATCCAGCTACATTCTTGGTGATTTCGAGAGCCTGAATGAGATTGACGAAATCGCCGTGGCCAAAGTCCCACTTCGCGAATCCGTGCCGCCTCTGAAATCGATGCTCATCGTCCAACACCTGCCTCGCAATGCAATTCGTGAACGCATAGCCGCCCGGGCGGGCGCTCCAAATCGGATAATATTTTCTCCCGGTCTTGTGGAGATGCGCGATGTAAGGCAGTCCCAGATCGTCTTGGGTGCATGCATAAATCACAACATCGCCCTCGTGTAAGGAATCCAAGATCGTCGGGGGCGCTTCGCGCACGTCGATGACAAGCCTCACGCGAGGGTCGTCATCGATGCCGTTGATTTCCCCGTGGCCATCGAAAAGGATGACGGCCACCTGCTTCGCGGTCAGGTGTTGTGCAATCGCCTCCAACACATGCGCGCTGGTCACTTTCGTGACAAACAGGCTCTTCGCTGGTGTGCTCAAGTGGATGGGCCCCTCATGATGAAACGCCGTGTGGTCGCGTGAATGGGTTGGTCCCTCGGGTGATCAGCCAGTTGTGTGAGAAGCGAGGCCCGTGGGATCACGTGCGGCCACCTTGGACAAATAGGACAGTTTCTCGATAAAGTCCGCGACGGGGTCCTCTGGCGCGAATTGAAGCATGCGGGTGCGGGCGCGGCGTCCGATTTGTTCCCATGTGCCAAGGCTGCGCCAGGCGTTCTCCATGGCTCTATCCACCGCGTCGGGACTTGGCTCGGCGGCGATGAAGCCACTCATGCCGTCCTGGACCACCTCGCGGTGGCCGCCGATATCCGTGACGATCGCGACGCGTTCGTAGAACATGGCGTTGAGCAGAACCAGAGGCATGCCCTCCATGAAGGAGGTCATGAGCAGCGCATGGTTGTCGCGCCAGATGGATTCCATGTCGGGTGTGGGGAGTTGCCAATTGGGGGCGTGAAAAAAGACATTCGTGAGATCTTCGCGTGCGACTGTGTCACGCAGGGAGGCCTCATCGGGGCCGTTGCCGTAGATGTGGAGTTGGATGTTGCGGTTGCGCCACTTCTTCCTGGAGAACACCTCGATCGCGATGTTCTGGCCCTTGTGAATGGTGAGCAGTCGCGAGGGCATCGCGAGCCGGATGGGGCCGTCCATGGATGGAAAGGGCAGTCGCTTCGTGCGGTCGATGTAAATCGGGTTGTGGAAAACGCCGGCATGCGGGATGGCGCAGCCGAGGCGCTTCTCGAGCAGGGCGCGGTTGTTTTGGGAAGTGAATAGCACCTGAGCAGCACCAAGGTTGCCTTCGCGGACTGCGTCCTGCAGTTCGGGGCGGATCGGCCAGTATCTGGGCTCCTTCGTCAGGTGGTTGACGATCGTGTAGCGCAGTCCATTCGCCCGGCAGGCGGCATACCAATCAATTCCTTCGTCCTGGTCGCCGATGTTGATCACCACGAGGTGGGGGGAAAAATCAACCAATCGTTCCACAGGCTTGCTGTCCTTGAAGACGAGTTCAATTCCCGCGTCGCGAAATTCGGCGAAGAAATACGGCTCGGGTGACCATCGCTTGATAACGACCAAGACACGGTGTCCCGTGCGGGCCATGCGGAGTGCGGTCTGAATCCAGAGTTGTTCGCTGCCGCCGTCGTGCGTGACATCGCCGGTGGTGATGAAGGCCATGCGTGTCGCCAGGGGCGATGAAGCCGCAATGGCGCGATCCACGGCCTCGAGGGTCCGGGTAACCGGGTAGAGTCGGTCGTGCTGGGATTTCGGGGTTCCGTGAAAGAGCGACTCGATCTGATCGTTTAGGTAGAAAGCGAGTTTCCTGCGAAAGGAAGGGGTGGGCGTGTAATTCGCCAGCACGTATTCATGCACCCGCCTGGCTTCGTCAAGGAGGGCATGTTGCTGCGTCTCGTTGCGATTGAACTGGTGCGTGAGTGTGGAGGCGTGCTTGCGGTGGAGGTTCAGCGGCAGGCGACGGAAGGCGATTTTGCGGCCCTTGACCATCTGGACATGAAAAAACCAATCGCCTGAATAACGCATGGAGCTTATGTTTTCGAGCATCGCCGAATCGATGAATTCCCGGCGGAAGAGGGCGGCGCTCGTGTTTGGGATGGTGTTTTTGACGCCAAGTCCGAAATTGATCTCCGCTTCGCCAGACAGGAGCCGATCCATCTTCCAATGGCTGAAGTCGAGCGACTCGTAGTAGGCCTCGTAATTTTCGAGGGAGTGCCCATTTTCGTCGATGACCTTCGAGTCGCAGTAGGCGATCGCGACTTCAGGGTCGCGGAAGAAGGGGAGCAACCGGCGAAGAAAATCGGGTTCGCTGGCGTCATCCCCCTCCGCAATCCAAACGATTGTTCCGTGCGCGAGTTCGAGGCCTTTTTTCCATTGGCGGAAGGGGGAGCCGGAATTGTGCTCGTTGCGGGCTATGCGCACCTGGGGGTGCCCCTCGTACCTCCTCGCCACCTCGAAGCTGTCGTCGGTCGAGGCGTCGTCCAAAATGATGATTTCGAAGTCGCGGAAGGACTGGGACAGAATGCTCTCCATCCGCTGGACAAGAAATCGGCCGTGGTTGAATACCGGGACGATGACGCTGACCATCGGGCCCGTTCTCATCGCTTTACGACAGATCTTCAGGATTTCTGGAACGGCAATGTCGTCCGTGTGGAGCCGCGCGAGTTTGGAAGCGGCTCCCGTGCCGAGTCGATTGCAAAGCCGAGCATCGTCCTTGAGTCGTTTGATTGCGGCGACGGCGGCATCGACATCCAGATGTGGAACAACGAGGCCTGCGTCGGTTTCCACAAACGCCGGCATCCCGCCAGCCTTGTCAAAACACACGACCGGAGTGCCACACTGCGCGGCTTCGAGGCAGACGAGTGGAAAGGGATCCTCTCGCGAGGGGAGATAGAAGACATCGGCCGCGGCGAAATATTCACGGGCATTCGTCTTCACCCCTGGGAATTCGATCAGGTCCTCCATTCCGTGCTTTCGGATCGTTGCCTCGATGCTGTTCCAGGCCATCAAGCGGCGTGATTGGGGATCGAAATCCCAGTAATGGTCACCGATCCAAAGGAAGCGGAACTTTTGTGCCCCGCTTTCCTTGAGCTTCACCGCCGTGTCGACGAACAGGTCGACTCCCTTGCGTGCGTAGATGGTGCCGCAGCCCACCACCACAAACTCCCGTTCCCGCAGGCCCAACGTTTTCCGCAGACCCCGCTTTGCGTTTGCTGCGATCGACGCGCGGTTCTCGATGAAGGCGTTGACCGTATGGATGCGGGAGGACGACACCCGGTGATTCTCAACGAGGTTCGCCGCCACTGGAGGCGAGCATGCGATGAATTCCGATGTCAGACTTTGGAAGGTATCGATGGTGTGCGGTTGAGCGTAGGCGCGGATCGTTTGTTCCAGTTCGTGGACGTGGCTCAGAAAGGGCGCTCCCAGGAATTCCATTTCCTCGTAGATGGTCGCCGCCAGGATGGTGTTGCCATACACCAGATCGACCTTGCCACACCAGGCGGCAAGGTGCTCCCGGCGTGTGTTGACGTCGGGAAGCTGCAACGCCAATTCCTGCCAGACAACAACGGAGCCGTAGGTGGCATACTCGGGGAGCAATTCTCCGCCTGATAGCAGGATGATTTTCACGTCCAGCGTCGTGTGGGCATGGAGCCACTTGATGATGTTGAGGAGGACAACTTGCGAACCGGCGAGCAGCCCGTTGCACCCGATAAACAGGATGGTTCCAGACTCGGGTAACGACTCACGCGACGGCAGTCGATCGCCGGTCGAAGCGGCATCTTCTCCGAGTCCTTGCCCAGCATGTGTCGCACGCTCGCGGAAGTCCCTGGCGACTTCGTCGGGACCAATGGAGACCAGTTTCCGGAAAAACCGGCCGATTGCAGGCAACGAGCTTCCGTTGACCAGGTAGGTTAGAAGTCGGTTCCAGTACGCTTGCCCGTAGACTCGGCGGGCTTCAGCCCGGTGCGCCTCGGAGGCGAAATTCCCCTCGGCTTGGCCCTTCTGGATGAAGTGGAGGAGTGGATTGTCTCCCGCGAGATCGCTGTCGAGGTAGATGCGGAGGTAGAAGCGAGTGTCGAAAAACGGCGAAGGGTTCCGCCCCTCCTTCCACCCGTGCCAAACGAAATGCTCGATTGGATCGACGCCAGCATGTCTCACATCGGGATGCTGCTCCAGGTAGTAGGCGGCATCGAAGCGACCGCTTTCACGAATAATCCGGATGTCGCGGGCTACCGGGGTTTCAGAGGGTGGCGGTTCGGCGGCGAGTTGATGATGCGGTACTGGCAACCGCCCCTCGGCACGGCCGAAGCGGATGTAGTGCAGGAGCGGGTTGATTCGGGAGGCCCGCACATCGACGTATTGATCGAGGTAGAAGTGGCTGTCGAAAAGCGGGGAGGGATTTCGTCCCTGGTGGCCTCCGTGAAGAAGGTAGTGTTTCAGCGGATCGACACCGGAGTCGCGCACATCGGGATGTTTCAGCAAGTAGAAGACGGGGTCGAACAGCCCGCTTTCACGAATCTCTCGCATCGCCCTGGACAATCCGAGCGGACTGGTTCCCACCGCTTCGGCAAGCCATCGAACCGGCGCTGTCACGCGTGACCATGTGGTTGTACGGGTGGAAGAAAGAGCAAGCACCAGGTGCTGAATCGTCGCTTCCCGTTTTTCGTCTTCGGCCCGCTGCGATTCCAGCCTGGATTCCAGACTGGCAATCGCATCGGCCAAACGGGCGTTCTGTGCCTCGGCCTGAGCCAGTGATTCGAGGAGTTCCACCGTTCGATCCTTCGCAGAACACAGTGCGACTTCCTTCTCGACCAGCGAATCATTAGTTGCCAGGAGGTTCTTCTCCAGCTCCTGGACAGCGGACTCCCGTTCGACGACCTCGCGGGTGAGATCCTCGATGATCGCCTGCAAGCTGGAAAGAGTCGTCTTGCGATCGGCCAACTCATCAGTCAATGCGGCTACCTCTCCATTCCGCTCCAACAGGAGGCTCCTCAGTTCATTGAGTGAATCGTCACGCTCGGCGACTTTCTGGTCGCGACTCGTCACATCCCGCTCGGCCTCGGTGTTCGCCAGATGGTCCCTCAAACCGGCGATTTCGTTTTCGTGGTTGATCGCGGTTTGCAGCAACGTGGCGCGATCACGGAAAAGCCGGTCGTAGTCGTGCAACAGGGGCACCGAGTCTGAGTGCCTCGTCGCCCAGGCCGAGAGGCGGTCCATCGCATCGCGCCGCGCATGTGAATCGACCGCGTCGAGAAGGGTGGCATGAACAGCCGCGGCCACCGGCGGGATCCGAGGGTCGCCCGTCACTTCCTCCGCCGAGGCAATGCTGTGTCGCAGGCCGGAGTCGAGGTGGTCCGATACAAAGTCCTCGATGCGTGCGTCGAAATCCTGCGGCAGAGGAATGCCGAGTTCCCGGGCCAACCGTTCCAGACCCCCCCGCGCGTCACGGAAGATGGAGTCGAACGAGAGATAAGACGTCGGGACGTTTCCGAGTGACTGCAGGGTGGCCAGCCAGTTCGAGGCGTAAAGCATCGCTCCGTGGGTGATGGAAAACGCGTCCCTCGCGTGCAGCGAACGCGCGACGCTCAGGGGGTCGCGCACCGTGCAAACGGCTTTCACCTCGAAGCCGGCCTCCTCCAGCACGGCGAGCCAGAACGGAAGCAAAATGCCGAGACGCGGCTCCTTCAAGATCGAAAGTGAATTGTCACGGCTGAAATTCTTCCCGACGATCCCAACGGCTTTTGCCGAAAGCTCAGCCCTGGACTCGTCGGACAGCCTTGTCCAGTCCAACGGCGTCACATCATGCCAACGAGCGCCGAGCGCCGGCAAGAGTTCGTATTCGTTGAATCGCTGGATATCGAAATCCTCGAAAAACCCCTTGGGATTGTTCGGGAGTGGTTCGTGGAGGTGTGTCGATGGACGCCCGCCGAGGCACTCCAGCATCCGCGCCGTCGCACTCGTCCCCGACCGGTGAACACCGAGGACAAGGAGCATGACCGGTCGTGGGAGTGTCTGACGGTTCATCTGGCGGCGGCTTGGAAATGGTTGCTTGGGCATGGGGTGCTTATAGAATGAGTTCTCATGATGCCAGATTCAAATATGTTGCGGCGGCCGACACCGACGAGGTTTTTCATCCTCGCCGCAGGCCGAACCGGCAGTACGCGTCTCCGGCGCCTGCTGGACTCCCATCCGTTGGCCCGTTCCCACGGCGAGGTGTTCGGCGGGAACCTGTCGACGCTTGCCGAACCGGGATCCGAGAGCCACCGGATCTTGGTCGAGGAGAGGGGCGCGGACCCCGCAGGCTTCGCGATGAGAAGGGTTTTCGCGGTGGGCGGAGAATCCGCGGTTGGATTTAAAATTCTCTACCACCAACTGGCGGAGTGCTGGCCGGGATTGCTGGACGCGCTCGCTGCGGACGACGACATCCGCGTGATCCATTTGGTGCGGCGGAACGGCGTCAAACGGTTTCTCTCCGAATATTTCGTTGGAACCGTCAGCCGGAAAAATTTCTTCCTTACGAACGAGGAGGTTCCCCCGCCGCCGCGCATGGAGATCCCCCCTGCAGTGCTGCTCGCCAACCTCGATGCGATCGAGGCCGAGTCTGAAAGGATGCGAAGGCGTTTCCATGACCATCCGTTTCACGAGGTGGCCTTCGAGGACTCGCTGGATGACAACGGCCCAGCCATGCGCTGCGTTCTGGATTTTCTCGGGCTTCCCGAAGCTCATATGTCGGTGGATATCAAAAAAATCCTGCCTGACAATGCAAAAAGCCTGATTGCGAATTTCGATGAGGTGGCCGCTGCTCTCGAGGGATCGCGATTCGAGTGGATGCTCTACGAATGAAGGCGGCTTTTGCGACATCCGAAAAGGGGCTCGAGGAGGTGGCGCTGCTCGTCTTGGCCTGCCAGTCGCCGCGGACGCTCGAAGCCCTCGCAGGAAACTTCTCCGAGAGTCCCTTCCGGATTTTCGTCCACTTGGATGCCAAGATTCCGTTGGTCGACTATTCGCGGGAGCGAGCGTGGCCTTCCAACCTGACGTTCATCGAGCAACGGTTCGAGGTGTTCTGGGCCGGGTTCAACATGATCCGGGCCACTGAGGCGCTCGCCCGCAGCGCTCTCCGCGATGGTGGCTGCCGGATTGTGGCCTTGGTTTCGGATGACACGCTTCCCTTGCTCCCGGCCGGTGAAATTCATCGGCATCTCGTTTCCCTGCCCAACCGCATCGATGTGGCGATGTCGCGACGGAACCCGCCATTCCTGAGACGCTACACGGAATTTTTTTTCATGGATTCCCCGGCGACGAACGCTCGCCCAGTCGATATTCAAAACCGCTCATTCGACGCAGCTTCGCTCGGTGCGATCCAGCGGCTTGCCGGGTTGCGCGAACGGGGAAAATTCCCGTTGCCTGAGGTGTGGGGGGGATCGCAGTGGTGGACCCTCGAGCGGCGGATGCTCGAGGCCATCCTGGACGACCTTTCGGAAGACCCTTGGCTGCGTGAATCGTTTGAATTCTCCGCCGTGCCCGACGAACTGGCCTTCCAGACGCTGTATGCGAACCGGATTGGTCTGACAGCTCGATCCTTCACGGGGCCGATGCTTACCGATGTGACCCGTAACCCGGTTCCTTTCGTTTTCCGTTCGCTGGATGAGTTGCCTGCCGTTCCCGCCGGAAAATTGTTTCTCCGTAAAATCGCCGACGATGCCGCCGGCTCCATGATGCGCGAACTCGAGTCGCGCTGGAACAATGCTTGAACGCCATGATCCGCTGGAGCACATCGCCAACCGCCTCGGTGAGGGCGGCCGCTGCCTGTTCATGCCGAACGGCGGCAATCTTGGCGACTGTCTCATCGCGTCGGCCACCATCCAGGGCTTTGAAAAAGCCGGCATCCCCTGGGCTTTCATTCGTGGCCAGCGCGATTCCGTACGGCCTGCGGACCTGCTCGTCTTCGGCGGTGGAGGCAGCCTCGTTTCGCTTTACGAGGGCGGTATCCAGTGCGTGGCATCCTTGCTGAAGCTCCCTGCGCCCGTCGTTGTCCTGCCGCACACGGTCAACGGGCATGCGGCCTTCTGGAGGGCCATCGAGGGAGTCACCGTTTTCTGTCGCGACCGGCAATCCCTAGAATTCCTGGACGGCTTTCCAGGCGTCAGGGCACTGTCGGCAGACGACATGGCTATCGGCCTCGACCTCACCAGGGACCCTTTTTCAACGGTGAAGGCCATTCGCGATGCGATCGCGCTCGGCCGGGAGCATCGAGTACTCCGCGCCTATCGACGGGATATCGAATCGGACGGCCCGCTGGAGGATGATACGTTCGACCTTCCGGGCTTGATCCATCCGCCACTCAACAGCACGGACTCCATCCACGCGAACACCTGCGCCTTTCTCGCCACCCTTGCGGGCTACTCCGAAATTCACACGGACAGGCTGCATGTGGCGATTGCCGGGAGCCTTCTCGAAATCCCCGTCGTTCTGAAGGACAACTCCTATGGCAAAAATCGCGCGGTTTACGATCTGTCTTTGCGACACAGATTCCCGCGTTTGCAATTCATCGCACGCTAAACGCTGCGACGGGCTTTCAGGATGGGCTGGGCATCATGCTGGGCTTCTCAGAAGCTGTAGCCGAACCGCTCGAGCGTCGGCGCGAAGCGGGTTTCAATGATGCGCCGCGAGGTGGCGTCGTAGCGGTCCCGGTAGTCCCGTTGCCCGCGGGGCTCATGCGAGGCGTTACGCCACGGCAGCTCCCCTTCGATGCGGAGTTCGCCCGCCAAAGCGGCCAATTCCTCGCCCAGTCGCTCGAACCTCAGCACTCGGTTCACGCCGATGTCGCCTTCCACTGAAACCATCCAGGAGAGCAGATCCCGAAACCAGGTTTCCTGCGGCCTCTCGGGCAAGGCTGCGGGAGCGGCATAGATCGCCTTCACGTATGAAGGGAAATCGAGCCGCATCGCCAGTTCGCTCGCCCAGTGAGGCAGGAGTTGCCCTCCCGTGCCGGGATACTGTTTCCCGATCTCTTCCCGCGGTATGCGAAGCGGCTTCCGGAGGTGCTCGTAAAACGACACCACTTGTGCGAAAGGGTTTCGCACAACCGCGAAAACCGTGAACGCCCTGATCTCACTGCCCATCACTCGCTCGGCATCGAGGAAGGTCTTGTGTTTGCGGAGAAACTCCGCGCCCCCGTTGCCTGGCGAGAGCAGCAACTCCCTGATGCTGTCGCCCGCGCACTTGGGAATGTGGACGAACAAAAACCTTTTTCGGAATCCGATGATCATCGCGTGAGGGATCGCGGTCAAACCGCTTTGCATAGGAAATGGTGCGACATCTCGTGACTTGGAGGGCGAAGGGAGACGACTTCCCAGCCAGCCGCCGCGAGCATTGTGCGGACGAGGGATTCCTTGTGGGAGGCAATCAGAAGCGGTTCCTCAGGCTACGATTCGAGGAAGTCGGTGTCCATCGCGTTGTTGAGAAAGCAGTTATAAAACAAAACCTTCCGGGGCTCCGCCACTCCTCGAGACCGGTGAGATCCGCGATCCGCTTCAGGATCACGAGGGCCGATCCGATGCTGGCGGGTTCGTCAGCCCTCAGGTTTCCCCGACGGAACTCCAGCGGCACATGGAGACGAAAATTGCCTTCAAGCCGATCGGGCAAGTGCCGAGCTCCTGCGCCCCAAGTCCTATGAAATCGAGCATACTATTGGCCCGAAGAGCCGACCATGCAACCAACTCAACCCATGATTTCGAACGGCGATTTGTTGCCACGAACGAGAGCGGGGCGACCGAAGGTGTTTGGTATCGGCTGGGCCAAAACGGGCACGACGACACTGGGCGGTTGCCTTCGGACTTTGGGCTATGACCACCAGAGCCAAAACCTCGCTCTCGTTCCCCAAATCATGCAAGGTGATTTCCAGAAAACCCTCCGAATCGCCACCGCCAAGGAAAGTTTTGAGGATTGGCCATGGCCCCTCGTGTACCGGGAGATGGACGCCGCTTTTCCCGGCAGCCGCTTTATTCTCACCACGCGCGATCCGCGCCGCTGGCTGGCGAGCTACCGTGCCATGCTTCTGGCCGAACTCGCCCCCTCGCCGTGGCTGTTGGCCATCCGGTGCCAGTTGTTCGGGGTGAACCCCTCCACCGCTTCCGAACCGGAATTGATAGCGAAATTTATCGCCCACAACACCCGTGTCGTGGAGTATTTCCAAAACCGCCCCGATGACCTGCTGGTTGTCGACTGGGAAGCCGGAGACTCGTGGGCGAAAGTGTGCGCCTTCCTCCAAACCCCGGTGCCGAATGTTCCCTTTCCACACCTGAACCGGCGGGCTTGAACACGCGTGTTGCGCCACGGCAGTCGAGCCTACGGGTAAGAACTCTTCCGAGTCACAGGATCCGAGGCCGCTGCAGAAGCTTTCGTGCAGCGCGAGTCGGCCTCTCGCCTGCGTGGGGCCGTCGTCTGTTGGCCTGCGGCACAGTGACGCGGCGGGGTTCCGCCGCATGGTAGTGCTAGTCGCCGATTCCGGTATGTGGAGAAGATGGTTGCTCTGGCGTGGCAAGCTGGACATACTTTTTCGAGGGCGGGCCCCTGGGCCAGCTTCCCTGTTTCGGCAATGACGGTTCTGAAGTTGGACGTATTGTGGCTGCCATGTTGGACTTTCTCGTCATTGGAGCGCAGAAGGCAGGGACGACCTGGCTCCACCGGAAATTGCGGAGGCACGATCAGAAAATTTCTTTCCCCGGCGGGAAGGAGGTGCATTTCTGGGACCTTTTCCGGGCACGGGGCACTGATTGGTATGTCGGGCTGTTTTCTAAGCCCGACGGCAGGTTGCACGGCGACATCACTCCGGCCTACGCGTCTCTGCCTCCCGAGGTGATCGCGGAGTGCCACGGCATATACCCGCATGTGCGACTGATCTATACGCTCCGCGATCCCGTGGAGCGTGCCTGGTCGGCCGCGAAAATGGATGCCCTGAACGCTGGGATGAACGTGTCCGATGTGCCCGACGAGTGGTTTCTAGCCCACTTCCGCAGCGTGGGGTCGCTGGCCCGCGGCGATTATGAGCGATGCATTCGGAATTGGCTCCGCTTCTACGCGAAGGAGCAGTTGCTCATCCTCCGCTTCGAGGAAATTCTGGAAGACCCTGTGTCGTATCTCGGCAAATGCTTCGACCACCTAGGGCTTGAGTCAATCTACGCGACCAAAGATTCAAACGCCACGGACGGGAGCGTCGGTGATGAAGCGGAATTGCGCACGAGGGTGCGGGAGGGCTCTCCGGAATGTCTCCGGCCTTCTTTGCGGCCGGCGCTCCGCGAACTATACGACGACAAGATCCGCTCACTGTCGGAGTATCTCGGGCAGGACTTCAGCCGGTGGCTCACCTGAGAAGGACTCGGATCGGTCCGGGCTATTTCCGTGACGAATACAAAACCTCGAATATCTGTCGTGCTTGCCGCCCACAACATGGGTCGCGAATTGACCTGCCCCCATGAATGACGCCAGTTTTTAAGTTAGGTTTTTGCCCTCCAGCAGACCAGCCCTGTGCGGTTGCCGAGGCGACCGCAGAGGGCTGCCGCGCCTCGGGAGCAGGGGGTTGGTACCCCAGGGAGCTGTGAGGCCGGATCGGGTTGTAGTGCTGCCGCCAGCGCTCGTTGAGCACCTTGGCCTCGAGGAGCGTATCGAACGCTTCCCGTGCCAGCAGCTCGTCGTGGAGGCATACAGCTTCGCTCTGCGGCGTTTTTCCGGGCAGGGAGTCACGACCCTGATCGATAGCAGCAAGCAGATTCCCTGGCTGAAGCACGTGCTCGCCAATGGAGCCTGCGAAAGGGCCTCGATCCGTGTGATTCACTTGGTAAGCGATCCACGGGGGGGATTGCGTCGTGCTCGAGTCGGAACCCGTCCCTCTCCGTGGCAGATCTCATGGCGAATTGGAGATTTCGGGTCGATCTTCACCAGAGAGAGTTGGTCGAGTTGGGTCTGCCCGTTTTGAACCTGTGCTACGACCAGCTTTGTCTGGATCCGCCGCCGTGGCTTGGGGCGATTTCCCGAT
>CAZOMJ010000075.1:0-3673 GCA_964581055.1 uncultured Candidatus Kuenenia sp. | reverse complement strand
GCCCCGTCGCCGGACGTTCGCTTCGGGCATCCTGCCCTTCGCTCACTCGATGCTGACTGCGCTCCGGCATCCTGCCTGCGCTGGTCAGCAACGCCGGCTCTCGGGACATGGCCAGCCCCGAACCGACCCACCCCACCTATTTCGGATGATCGCGGAGCAAATTGGCGCGGGCCTCGATCTCGTCGATCGGCCGCAGCCTCGACTGTCCGCCGGCGGGCAGAATATCGAAATGGCGGGCGCCCGTAAGCACGTCCACCATCTCGTGGCAAAAGCCGTCGCGGGTGACCCAGAGCGCCGGATCGTGACGGCGGAGGTCGACGGGCACCGAATAGGTTCGCAGCGTCTTGCGGCGTTGCTTGACGTATTGCGGGAAGAACGAGACGGCCAGTTCACGCAGATTGCGGTAGATCGGATCGCGGTAGCGGAGATACGGGCTGTTGCTCTTCGAGATCGCCCCCCAGTGGCGGCCGCGGCGAAACAGTGCCATGACGTGATCGACGTCGCCCCGGGCAGCCCCGAGGTCGATGAGGAGGGGCGGATAACCGTTGAGCCAGAGGGCGCAGGCCGCCACGAAGGCCCCTTCGATGCAATGGGCTCGCCCCTGCCGGAGCACACCGATGACCGAAAGGGCGGTGGGGCCGTCGCTCTGGTAGTTCCACCGGAGACCGGTGACGAAATCCTGGATCCTTTCCGGAGTGCGCAGTCCCGCCAGCCGGGTCGCCATCGCCCGTGTCAGCCCGATTTCGATGCCTAGTTTCACCCGCGGATTCATGCGTGCCTCGGGTAGGCAGACTACCCATCCTGCCAGGGAGGCTCAACCGGTCAGTTTGCGGTTTTGTGAGGGCACCCGACGCTCGCCCGGGTGCCACCGCCTCGGATAGAATTGGGACGTGGACGGAGCCTTTTGGCTCAACGAGTGGTTCCCCTAAGGAGCACATCGACGATGTCGCGGCAATCGCGGTGGTTTCAGGTCTCGGTTCTCATCGTTGTCACGGCACTCGCGTGGTGCCAGCCGCAGACTGCTTCGGCGTGGTTCGGCCGATGGCGGGCCGGGGTCTGTGGCGTCGGCTTCCGGCCCTGGTGCGGCCCGGTGTTTGCTCCGCGGTGCTATGGCGGCTGGGGCGGTTGGTATGGCGGAACGCGGTTCGCCTACAGCGACGCCGTCTCTTTCGGCGGTCCATTCGGCGGCTTCTTCTCAGGCTCGGTCTCCAGTTATGTCATCGGTCCGCGCTGGTGTGGTCCGGGATACTTCGGCGCATGGCGTGGCTATGGTTGGCCCGGCTACGGTTGGGGTGGTGGCTATGGACTGCCCTGCACCTACTATCCCTACCCGGCTGGCTATGGCTGCTGGGGCTACACACCGATTGTCGTCTCGCCCTACGGCGGGTCGATCGCCCCGGTGTATGGCCCAGCCGGCGTGCTGCCATTCATGGGTCTGTCCGCGAGAGTGCCCGCCAGCATGCCAGCCGGTGAACCCTTCGCCCCGCCGGCGCCGCAGTTGGCCCTAGGGAGAGCCGCACCCGGCGCTCCCGCGCCGGCCATCGCCGTGCGAGCGAGCAACGGCGCCGCCCGCTTGCGCGCGGCCAGGCTCGTGGCCGTCGGCGACCGGCACCTGCGGACGGCGGTACAGGCTCCCACGAAACTGGCCGCGGCGCTTGATGCCTACAGACGGGCTGCCACGATCGCCCCCGATCAGGCAGACACGTTCCTGCGGCAGGCGATCGTGCTGACCGCACTCGAGCGAGCCGATGATGCCGCGAAGGCGGTCGATCGGGCCGTGGCCATCGATGCTCGTCTGGGCCGTGATGCGGCGGCCGCGGTGGCGGCACAAGAGCGGCTCCCGCCAGATCCGGTGTTTGGCGACAGGCCTGACAGCGGCCCCACGACGCTTGCATCGCGGAGCACGGGCCTGCTGGCTCGGATCTTCCGGGATGACCCTCCAGGCAATGGCCCCGCCGGGCCCGCCGGGGCCAATTGGATCGCCACGCGATGGTCGCAGCAGTGGCATGGCAAGCTCGATGCGGTCGCCGCCAGATAGCAGGCCGCGGGACCCGCGAGGCCTCCCCGTTGCGGCAAACGTGGGTATGCTGGCTGCATCATGGCACCCACACCCATTCCGGCGTCTTCGGCACGGCAGTCGTGCGAGCGGATCGATCTGAACTCGGCCAACGGGCGGTCGCGTTTGGACGCGCTCCGGGCCAAACTCGTCTCGCAGGGCGAAGTGGTGAGCCCAGCCGGCCGCCAGCGAACCATCGACGTTTTCGGCGAGCCCCTCACGCCGCGGCAGGTTGTCGAACGCATCTGCAGTGACGTGAAGGCCAAGGGGCTTGCGGCCCTGCTCGACTACACGCAGCGGATCGACGGCGCAACCGTCTCGCAGGAATCGCTCTTCGTCGATGCCGCGGCGTTGGCGGCCGCCCATGCTGCCGCCGAGCCCGGCTTCCTCGCCGCCGTGCGTCGGATCAAGGCGAACGTCGAGCGGTTTCAAGAGGCACTGCTGGCCCGCGACGTCGAGGTGCAGTTGCCTGGAGGCGGGTGCCTGCGGCAACGGTATCTGCCGCTGGATCGCGTCGGGGTGTGCGTGCCCGGCGGCGCCGCGGCCTATCCGTCGACGCTGCTGATGACCGTCGTGCCGGCCCGGGTCGCCGGCGTGCAAGAGATCGTCGTCGTCGCTCCGCCCACGAAGTTCGGGTCGGAGAACATCCACGTCTTGGCGACTTGCCACGAACTGGGCGTGACGACCGTGTTGCGGGCCGGTGGTGCGCAGGCTGTGGCGGCCATGGCCTATGGCGTGGAAGGGCTTGCGCGGGTCGACAAGATCGTCGGCCCTGGCAACCTTTTCGTGGCGCTCGCCAAGGAACATGTCTACGGCGACGTCTCGATCGACTCGATCGCGGGGCCCAGCGAGATCGTGATCGTCGCCGACGAATCGGGCAATCCTGAATACATCGCCGCCGACATGCTCGCGCAGGCGGAGCACTCTCCCGGCTCGGCAATCCTGCTCACGTCGAGCGTTGCGCTCGCCGACCGGGTGGCCGAGGCCGTCGAACGGCGGTTGGCGGTGCTCGAGCGAAGCGACCTCACCCGCGACAGCCTCGAGCGGTTCGGTGCGATCGTGGTGACCCGGAGCGACGACGACTCGGTGCAACTGGCCGACGAACTCGCGGCCGAGCACCTCTCGATCGACACGGTCGATCCTGCGGCCACGCTCGCCCGGATCCGGCACGCGGGGGCGGCGTTCCTGGGGCCCTACAGCCCCGTGGCGGCCGGCGACTATGCGGCCGGCCCGTCGCACGTGCTGCCCACCGGCGGCACGGCCCGGTTCGCCGCCGGCCTCTCGGCCAACGAATTCCTCCGCGGCGGGAGCGTGATCCGCCTCGCCCAGGCCGACCTCGCGGCGCTTGCCGCCGACATCACGACGCTCGCCGACACGGAGGGTCTTACGGCCCACCGCCGCAGCGTGGAGGTCAGGCTCACGTCCGAGGGAAACAACCGGCTATGAGGCCTCGTGCCGCGATCGCTCCTCTGCTGCTGCTATGGATCGCGACGGCCGTTGCAACCGCCGAACCGCTGGGGACGGGAGACCACACGCTGTCCCTCGCCGTGGGCGGTCTGCAACGATCAGCGATCGTCCACATTCCGCCGCAGTACGACCGCACCGTAGTGATGCCAG
>CAZOMJ010000074.1:0-33432 GCA_964581055.1 uncultured Candidatus Kuenenia sp. | reverse complement strand
TCAGTTCCGCCATTTCGAAGGGGGTGGTGTGGGCATGCCGCAGCAGATAGCGGATGAGTTGGCGGTCGTCGCTGACCTTGCGGGTGCCCTCGCCGTAGCTGACCCGCGCGGCCTGCACGACGGAGCCGTCGTCGCCCATGCTGTCGACCAGCGCCACGAAGCCGTCGTCGAGCACCGGAAACTTCTTCCAGCGCAGGGAACCAAGCAGGGCGGTGCGGTCGGCGGCTGGCTCGGTCATGCTCATCGCGTGGCTCCCGGTGTGTGGAAGCCTCACAGGATGGGGCACGGCAGGCTCGTGGTCAATCCTTCGCTAGCAGTTCCTGCAGGATCGTGGCGAGTTGGCGGGCGTCGTCTGATTTCACGATCGTCGCGATGCGGCTCTTGGCCACCCCCAGCTTGGCCAGGGACTTCTCGATGGTTTCCCAGAGTTTGGCCCGCTTCTTCCCCTCCGCGAGGTAGAGGTCGGTGACCTGCTCCCCCAGCCGCTGGAGCAGGGCCGTATCGAGGTTGTCGTAGTAATTCTTGACGACCGATTGCTGGTATTTTGTGAGTTCCGCCATGGCTCCCGTTCCGGTCTGCTGGAAGGACTTCCCCTCGGTGGCTACAGTATCGGTCAAACCACCCCACACAAGCGAGAGAATTCCGATGCCCACCATCACCTTCGCCAACGAAAAAAAGGAAATCCAGGTCCCTGAGGGGGCCAACCTCCGCAAGGAAGCGCTGGCCGCGGGTGTCTCCCTCTACCCGGGAATCCATAAGATCGCGAATTGCCACGGGATGGCGTCGTGCGGCAGTTGCCGGGTGCTGATCACCAAGGGCATGGAAAACACCAGCCCGCGAGGCATCCTCGAAGCGGCCCGCATGGCGGTTTCGCTGGCCTACATCGGCAACGAGAGCACCATGCGGCTTGCCTGCCAGACGAAGGTGAAGGGCGACATCACCGTCACCACCTGTCCGCCCCTGAACCTCTTCGGCGAGAGCTTCTTCAGCTGAATACACGAAAAACATGGCATCGTGCGATGCCGTTCAGGCGTTAAGATAAGAGGCATCCCATCGGCCGTTGGGGCACGGGATGCCGTCTCCCCATGGCGGCAAGTTTTTGACGTGCCAAATGTTCGTCACCCGAATCGACAAGATGCAATCTTGTCGCCACTTCCGGGAGAGCAGCAACCGCGACTGGCGCCATGAAAGAAGTGATTGCCATCGTGAAGCCGTTCCTCGCGGAGCGGGTGCTCGAGGCGCTCAAGTTTGCGCCGCTGGAGGCATGCACGGTCCGCGAGGTGAAGGGCTTCGGCAGGCAGAAGAGCTACCTCGACCAATACGGTGAGAGCGACTACTCGCTGGCCTTTCTGCCGAAGGTGGAGATCCAGCTGTGGGTGGACGATGCCCGGGTTGACGAGGTGGTCGAACGGATCGTGGAGGTGGCCCGCACCGGACGCATGGGCGACGGCAAGATCTTCGTCTTGCCGGCGACCGAACGCGCGATGATGTGAGAGGGGGCGGCTCCCGAGGCCGTCCCTACTTCAGAAAGATGCCCGTGGCGTACCAGATGCCGTTGCCGCCGCGGCGGATGTCGTAGCCGTAGGCCGCCTGGGGGCTGCGAACGGCGTTCCAATGGCCCGACGACTGCCGCCAGCTGGCCACGCAATCGATGCAGGAATCGATCAGGTCCTGATTCTCCCAACTCTCGGCGCAGACCTCCGAGGCACCGCCGCCGCCTCCGGCGATCCGCTGCGAACGCGTCTGCCAGTTGTGATGGCCCTGCTTGCGGATGCTGGCCTGATGGCCCGAGTGGGCAGCCGCTTCCTGGCAGAGCCGTGGATCGCATGTGCCTTGGGTGCTCTGGGGGCTCTCCGGGTGCACCCTGACGGCGAAAATCAGCGACCGCTGGGTGAGCGTGCCCGCGGGCAGTGAAGCGAGTTCGTCGATGTGCGATGGGCTGAACCGGTAATACTTGCCGGGCGTCCGCGGGAGGATCGAGACGATCCGCCCGGCGACCTCCCCGTGCGCGTAGTCAACCACGAAGAGGCCAGGCCCGCGTCGCATCTCTACGAGCCCCGGATCTCCCACGAGGCCGGCACCCGCATCCTGCATGCCGACACGGCAGAACACCCAGGGCGTGCCGCTGGCGGCAAACCGCTGCTGAACGTCGGGTCGTTCCAGATGCTGTCCGGCGGTGTCGGCGGGATTGCCGCTGGTCGGCTCCACCGATACCAGGAGCATCGCCTGCGACTGGCGGGCGGCCGCCGTGGCTGCGGCATAGTCGTCGATCCGTGGCACGTCGCCTCCGGCCACGTCGGGTGCGAACGACGGCGGAGTAGGGGTTGCGGTGAACGCTGCTGGTGGCGCGGCCTGGGCCGCGGCGGTGATGACCAGCGGGCCGATGGCAGACGCCAACAGCCAGCGGCAGAGGCGACGGGTCCGCTGTGATCCGGGCGGGAGGGCGACCTCGTGCGCGATGAACATGCTGGTGGGACTGATCATTGGGGTACCCTTTCCGTGGCTGTGGCCTGGCCCTGCCGATGCAGGACGAAACGGGATTGAATGGTGGGGCGGGACGCCTGGCAACCCTTGGCGGTCGCGCCGTCCGGGCAGGCCGCGGTGACTTTTCTCGACTTGCGGCCTGGGCGATTCGACTCAAGTGCCGTGGCTGCCACCGGTTGCGGCCGGCGGCGGAAAATCCGCTTTTTGCCTGAAACAAAAGGGGGGATTCCGCGGCTCGCAGCCGCTGTGGAGGGGAATCCGGCAACAGACTACACTCCCGGCTCGTTTTCCCAGCCCCTTAACGACAGGCTTTGGCCCATGGCTTCCAGCACCTCCCTCGCCCCTCCGCTGCCCCGACACCGCTTTGGCCGACAGGCATTCTGTGGCCCGCGGGTGTCCCTACGGATGGGCTTGGCCGTCGCGGCGGGGGTGATTCTGGCTGTCTCCGTCACCCCTGCCTCGGCCCAATTGCCAGCACAGCGGCTCGAGCAACTGGCCAACGAAGCCCTACAGGCGACGGAAGCCTTCCGGCCGGCCGGCGACGCCGCCCTGGAATCGGCGGCTACAACCCTGCGGCAGGCCCTTGTGCCGCTCGACACCCTCCTCAGCCGCAGCGCGAGCGGGGCGGCCTGGCGGACCTACCTCGACTGGCCGGCCCTCCAGACGCAGGCCGCCTCCGGCAAGGCAGCCGACCCCGCCACGCTGCGGCGGCTCGAGGAACTCCTGAACGCCACCGAGACCGGCCTCGACATGCCCGAGTTCGTGCGGGTGAGGAAGGCGGTCACCCGGTATGCCGAAGTGGCCGATGCCGCTCGCGGCAACGGCGCCAACAGGATGAGCCAGTGGCTCGGCACGCTCGCCTCGTCGCTGATGTCGGCTTCCGCCACCGGCAGTTCCGAGAGCCTCGCACCGGTGCCGCCGATTCTGGAGCGGCTCGCGGAGGCGGGCCAGGCCCCCGATGTCGTGGCCGCCGTCCGTGGTGCCAACGCCCGGCCGAACATCCTCCTCGAAGTGCACGAGAGCCTGCTCGCCCAGGCTGTGAATCGTCCCATCGATCAGGTGATGCCGGTCGATGAGGTCGTGCTGGGCACCAGGGTGCGTGGGACCGGCCACACCCGTGGCAACGTGCGGCTCGACTTCGTGCCGTCGACCGATCGGGCGGCGTTCGATCTGGTGTTCGATGCCACCAACGTCGCCAACACCCGCGGCTCGCAGGGGCCGGTGACCGTCAACAGCCGCGGCGTGACCAATCTCGGTGCCCGGCGGCGGTTCTTCCTCGACGAATACACCGCCTCGGCGTCTCCGGTGCAGGCGTCCGCCGCGACCGACACCACGATCACCGGCATCGCGATCAATTCACGGTTCGGAAAGCGGATGATCCAGAAGATCGCCAGCCGCAAGATCGCCGAGACCAAGCCCCAGGCCGAGGCCATCGCCGAGGGCAGGGCCCGGGACCGGCTCAGGAGGCAGTTCCAGGAGCAGACGGAGCCGGCCCTCGCGCAGTTTCGCGATCAGTTTCAGACGAAGGTGCGCGGGCCGCTGGAGGCCCAGGGGCTCTATCCTGAAATGCTCCACATGAACACGACCGACACGACGCTGGCCATCACGGCCCGCAAGGCCACTGCCAGCCAGCTCGCGGCGGCGAGCCTGCCGCCGGCCTCCGCCGCCGGGAATGTGATCTCCGCCCGCGTGCATGAATCGGCGATCAACAACATGCTCGAGGAAAAGCTGGGCGGTCGGTTGATCACACAGGCCGACGTCGATCGCATGGCCCGTGAAGGGAAAGCCAAGATGCCGGATTCGCTCGGGAGCGATCCTGACCAAAAGCCCTGGGCGGTCACGTTCGCGAAGCACCGGCCGGTCACCGTGGCGGTCGACGACGGCCGCGTGAAGCTGATGGTACGGGGGGACAAGTTCGTGTCGGGTGACAGCAGTTTTCCTGGAATGCATATCTGGGCCACCTACGCGATCGCGACCTCCTCGCAGGGAATGCATCTCATCCGCGAGGGCGACGTGCAGATCTACCCGCCCGGATTCAAGCCGGGTGGCGACAAGAAGCTCTCCTGGAAGCAGACGTCGCTTCGACGGATCTTGCAGAAGCGATTCGACAAGCTCTGGAAGCAGGTGATCGACATCCCCGATCTGCCACTCCAGGGAGAGCTGGCCTCGGCCGGCCCGCTGCCGATGAAGCAACTCGTCGCGCGGAAGGATGGCTGGGTGGTGGCCGGATGGCATCGGCGCGACGCCGGCAGCCGCTGCATGGATCGCTCCTCCGAGGCCGGCCCGGGCGAGACGATCATCCGCGAGGAGATCGTTCCAGGCACGGCAGTGCCCGCGGAGGTCCTTTCCGAGGACGCCTTGCCGACAGACGGGCGGCTGGTGGTCGTGCGGTAGCAGGACGCCAGCCATGAACAACGACCTCGCACGCGCGATCGACCTGGCCCTCGATGACCAGTGGGACGAGGCCCACGAGCTCGCGCAGCGGTACGAGGCGGACGCCATCGCCCAGTGGATCCACGCGGTGCTGCACAAGATCGAGGGGGATCTTGGCAACAGCCGCTACTGGTATCGTCAGGCCGGCCGGCTGGAGTGGGTGGACAAGGAGCCGCTCGAGGAACTGCGGTCGATCCGGGCCACGCTCACGGACTGAAAATAGGGACGGGAGCGAATTTCCGGTTGCTAAAGCGACACGGACCTCGATGGCATGGCAGGCGAGGTTGCTCCGCGAAATTCGCTCCCGTCCCTATTTTCCTTTTCCCACGAGCGGCTCGAAGGGCCGGATCCAGATCGAGCGGAACTGCACCGGGTTGCCGTGGTCCTGCAGCGAGATCGGCAGGTTGTCGGCGTGGGCCTTGTAGATCGGCGGCTCGTGCCACACCGTGGCGCCCTTGATCACGGTATCGGAATGGATTGCCACACCGTTGTGGAGCACGCTCACACGACCGGGCTTCGCAAGCGATCCGTCGGCATCGAACCGCGGACGCGTGAACAGGATGTCGTAGGTCTGCCACTCGCCAGGCTTGCGGCAGGCATTCACCGCCGGCGGCTGTTGCTTGTAGAGCGCACCGCACTGCCCGTCCGGGTAGGTGAGTGGCCCATCGGTGCCGTCTGCGAACGAATCGAGCACTTGGATCTCATACTGTCCCATGAGGAACACCCCCGAGTTGCCGCGGCCCTGCCCCTTGCCGGTCGGCGGTGCGGGCAGGCGGAACTCGACGTGGAGGTGGCAGTCGCCGAAGCCCTGCTTGGTCTGGATGGCCCCCTTGCCGACCGTGGCGACGCCGTCGGCCACGGGCCACTTCTCCCCGCCCGTCCAGGAGTCGAGGCTCGTGCCGTCGAAGAGCACGATTGCGTCGGCTGGCACGGCGGCGGGAGCGGCCGGTGCCGGCCCTGGATCGACCACCCGCGGCCGCGGCCACTCGATCGGCATCCGCCATTCGCCGCTGGCGTGCTTCTCGCCCCGCAACTGCAGGCGTCGTGACCGAATCGACTCCGTGATCAGCCGCGCCTTCGCCTCTGCGTCGCCAATCGGCAGCCCGGCGGACATTCCCGGGCGGAGGTGCCCGGCCGCAGCGAGATAGGCATCGCGCAGCAGTTTCAGGCGGGCGGTCACCTCCGGCAGGAAGGCCGCGATCGAGGTTGGTGAGGCCGCTGCTGCCGCCTGCTCGTCACCCAGCCCCGCGAGCACGGCTCGGCACATCGCCCAGTGGCCGTCGTCATCGGGGTGGACCGTGTCTGGGGAGAAGACGGCGGCCGGATCCTTGGCCCGCTTGGCGTCGAGCATCTCTTTCATGGGACCGTGCACATCGATGACGATCCAGCCGTCAGCACGCTTCGAGAGCAACCACTTCGCGTAGGCGTCGAGCACGGCGTCGTAGTCAGTCGTGCCGGCAGGCCCCGGCTTGTCGGACCGTCTGTCATACACAGGCGGCGTCAGGTGGATGATCTTCGCGCCGGACTTCTCGACGGCGGCGTGCAGTTGCTCCATGCCGGCGCGGAACTTCGCGAAACGGTTCTCGTCGAGCGGTTCGTACACGCCGCAGTTCATCCCGTAGCAGGCGAAGACGAGATCGGGCCGCGTGACACGCAGCACGCGATCGAGCCGTTCGGCCACGTGCGGCCGCGGGAATTTGCCGCCCGCATGCCCCTCCTCGGAGAGCCCCGAGACGGTCTCGCTCGGCAGGCCGACGTCGATGACGTCGGCCATGGTGCCGTTTGATTCCATCCATGCCGTGAGATCGGCGATCCAACGTCCGTCGTACGTGATCGAATCACCCAGGAACACGATGCGTTTTGCCTGCTCGACGAGCACGCGGGCAGGCGTGGCCGGCTCCACGCACACTCCAGAGGCAGGGATCAGGCACAGGGCGGCGGCAAGCAGGCCGGCGGTGGGCATGGCATGGGTCCAGGAAAAAATCGACGCACCGCGGGATCGTTTTGGCATGGCAGGGACTCCTGTGGCTTAGGGCGAGGGAACGCCGGCCGCTGCGGGTTGCTGGCGGCTCTCGGCGGTCTCGAATGTCAGCGTGTCGTCGTACTCGCGGCGTTCCCAGGTCAGGATCTCGCCCAGCTTTTCGGGGTCGAGGATCGGAAAAACATACACCGGGGTGATCGTCACGGCGAATTCGGCGGGACCTTCGCCGGCCGTGCCGCCGCTTGCGGCGTTTTCCTTCCGGCGGACATCGACCTCGATGTGGCCGTAGTGCTTGCCCCCCTGCTCCAGCACGTCGCCGTTCCAGTGTTCGGGGGCATGGTCGTGGGCGACGAAGATCTGGCGGTCGTTGACGACGCCGTCCTCCGGCCTGCGCAGCACGTCGCCGCCGATGCCGATGTCGTAGTAGTGCACCCCATCCACGATCGAGTGTTCGTACATCTCGTCGTGCCCGGAGAATACCGCCTGCACGCCATGCTTTCTGAGCAGCGGCGCCAGGCTCCGCATGGGCTGCCCGGAGTGCTCGTCCTCGCCGGGGCCCTTGCCGGGAGCCCGGCCGTGGGGGCCGGCGGAGAACGGTGCGTGATGAAACTGCACGAACGTGATCGCCTGCCGCTGCTGGGCACCGGCCAACTCCCGTTCCAGCCAGACGTATTGCTCGGATCCCGGCGCGTAGTCGGGGATGTGCATGGCCTTACCGCGGTCGAGCAGGTGGTTGGTGTCGTTGTCGGTGCCGTCGCTGCCGCCGTTGGTCGAATCGAGCGTGAGCAGCGTGACGGGCCCGAAGTCGACGCGATGGTAGCGGCCGATGTGCCGCTTGTCGGCCGCCCCGTTGTCGGGATGTTCGAAGTAGGCGAGGAATTTCCTCGATCCCAGCAGTGAGGCCGGGCCCGAATAGCCGCCGAGATCGGCGAGCAGGTCGGTGGAGGACGGGCCGCCGCGCATCTCGTTGTCACCAAGCGCCGCCACGATCGGCACGCGAGAGGCAAGGCTGCCGAACACGCCGGCGTTGTGACGCCAGAATTCATCCCAGTCCCGCTGCTCGCCGCCGTTGGCGACGAGGTCGCCCACCACGCTGGCCAGCACCGGATTGCCCTCGCGGAGGCTCTCGGCGGCCCGGCTGGCGATCAGCGCGAGATTCATCCGGTAGCCGGTCGACTCTTCTGCCAGATACTGGTCGCGTACCCAGCGGGGCCGCGGCCCGCCTGGCATCGAGGTCGAGGGTGACCAATCGACCCGGCTTTCCCGCGACTCGGGTTGCGTCTCGCTGTCGGCGTAGAAAAAGAGCCTTACCCCGCCCCCTTTGCCGACCTCGCCGGGCAGCGGGGACGTGGTCAGGATCGCTTTGATCGTCTCGCCGTTCTGTTCGACGCTGTAGGGATAGCTCGTCGACGGCGCAAGGCCGGTGACGCGGACCGAATGGAGATGGGGCGGCGCCGGATACCGGTGCTCGGTAGCCTCGGCCCCCTGGTAGTCGAGTTCACTGCGGAGCACCGGCTCCGACTTCAGCGTCTTGCCGTCGATCACCAGCGTGCCGGCATCCGCCGACTGCGAACACCAGCGGATCGTCATCGCATCGGCGGCGGGGTTTTGCAGATAGGGCCGCACGCGAAACGCGGTCTGCGGCTCCGGCTGTTCAGCCGCGAATACAGGGCCCGACGCGAAGCCGAGGGCGATCAGCAGCAAGAAGCGGCCAGCCATGTGGTGTCCCGGAAATCGAAGCCACTACCGGTCGGCGGTCGGCGCGGCCGCCGCAGCGGACGGCTTCGCCCCTTCCCGAATCGCGAACAGGTGGCTCTTGTTGGCGATATAGAGCGTGTCTCCCGCCACGATCGGCGTCGAGTAGACGCTGTTGCCCATGTTGATCTCACCGACCAGATCCTTCTCCTTCGACAGCTTGAAGATCGAGATGTCGCCGTCCTCGTCGCCGATGTAGACCTTGCCGTCGGCGATCAGGGGCGAGCCCCAGCTGGCGGCGAGCATGTCGTGCGTCCAGTATGGCTTGCCCGTCTTCAGGTCGAGACAGTGGAACAGGCCGCTGAAGTCGGCGACGAAGAGCAGCCCGTCCTGGATCGCGACCGTGCCGCAGGTGCGGTGCATCGTCTCCTCGAAGTCGAGCTTGCCGTTGGCGTCGGCGTCGAAGCCCGGGTAGTGCCATACGGCGGCCGAGTTGGGATTGGGCCGGGCCACCTCACCCTGCTCCTTGATGACCGCCTGATTGCGACGGTGGGGCAGGGGGGTGTCTGGCGCCTTGAGACTCACGGCCAGCTCGGGGCTCGTGTCGCCGCGCTTCGTGGGATCGATGCACCACAGGTGCCCGACGCCCTCGCCATGTTCGGGATCCTCACCGACGGCGATGTAGACCAGCCCCTCGTGGATGACCGGCGTGCCGATGATGTGGTTGCGGTCGGCACGGCCGCCGAGCGTGTACTTCGATTCCTTCGGGTTGCAGTCGAACTTCCAGAGGAGTTTGGCCTTGCCGTTCTCTCCCCGGGCGTCGAATGCATAGAGCCAGCCGTCGCCACCGCCGAAGAGCACCTGCGGCACACCGCCAAGCTCCGCGTACGACGGGCTCGACCACTGCCCGTGCAGCACGTTCGCCCCGGGCGAGCCGTCGGCCCAGAGCACCTTGCCGTCGCGTTTGTCGACGCAGAGAAAGCTGGGGGCGTCGGTATTCGGCAGGTTGATGTGTCCTTCGTCCACGCCGTTGCTCGTGTTGACGAAGAGAAGGTCACCCGCCGCCGTCACGCTGCAGGAGCACATGTTGTGCTGTGACACGCCCAATTGCTTCATCATGTCGAGCGACCAGACCACGTCGGCCTCGTCGTTGGCCTGCACCTTCTCGGTGGTGAACGGTCCGTCGTTCTCGCCGTCACGGAAACCTTCAGTGTCGAGGCATTTCACCTCGCCGCGGCTGGTGACGTACCACAGCCGGTCGCCCTCCACGAGCGGCGCACAGCAGATTCCCTGCAGCGGCCAGTCGTGCACGCGTCCCGTGGGCAACTTCTCGCTGGAGTCCTGCCAGAGGAACGATCCGTCCTTGATGTCGAAGGCAAGCAGGCAGCCCAGGTCGGTCGCGGCGGGATACCGCTTGAGCCAGCCCTTGCCGTTGTTGGTGCCGACGTAGGCCTTTCCGCCGGCCACCACCGGATTGCCGTAGCTCTGGCTGCCGAGTTCGGCGACCCATGCGACGTTCTCGCTCGTCTCCGGATTCCAGCGGCCCGTCTCGGCGTCGAAATCGCCGGGAGTCCAGGTGGAGGGGAGGTTCGTGGCGGTGGAGACATTGTTGCGCACGGGCGTGCCGCCCCACTGGTTCCAGTCGGCGGCCGTGGCGGACCGGCACACCACGCATACGAGCATGAACGCAAGAAGCCTCGACATGATGCACCTCACTGAGTGACCGCGCTCACCGACACGTTGTCGATGGAGATTTCGGAGTCCTTTGAATTGCCGAAGAAGCCAGGGCTGCCCTGCAGATTACCCTGTTCGTGGATGGCCTCGAGGGTCCAGGCCGCCGGCTCGGGCTCGCCGCGTGGCCAGACCTTGCCGCGGAGCAGGGCGGCGGCGGCCGTGCCGCCGGCCGCAGGACGGGTGCGGGCCTCGAACTTGATCGTGTACCAGCGGCCGGCTTCCCACGGGAACGGGATCGTCTTGGAGAAGTGGGTCGCCACCTGCGGCGGCCAGCTCCGTACCTGCAGCTGCTGACTGGCCCCCATCAGGTCGAGCGTGTAACGCTGGGCGATCAGCCCCATGTCGGGCATCCGGGCCTTTTCCAGGGCGGCGGGATTGCCGAAGGCCTTGCTAAAGGCTTTGCCGAAGGCGTCGGCATCGGATGCGGATGTCGATTTCTGTGCGTCGGACGCTGGCGAGCCCGGCTTCTCGACCCCCGTCTCCTGAGCTCGAAAGTCGGCTTTGACGCAATAGTCATGCAGACCGATCGGGCCGATCCAGCCCTGGCTCCGGGTGCCCTTGGGAATCGTCGTCACCTTCACCAGGCACTTCGAGCCGTCGACGGTGCGAACGACGTGCCGGTAGCGCATGCCCACCCACGGCAACGGCGGCTCACCCCGCGGCGGACCCCCCTTCGGGTTTGGCTCGAGCGCGATCTCCTCGAAATCGAATGTCCAGGGCAGCGGCGGCATCGACCGCACCCGGGCCTTACCCTCGAGGGAGCCCACCTTCGCCGTCACCAGTGCCGCAGCATGCTTGCCGGCCGGCGCGGTGTAGCGGCCTTCGCCTGAGACCGTGCCTTCGGTTGCCGTGAACTCGGCCGGTGATTCCTTGACGAACCGGCCTGCGGCGTCGAACAGACGCACTTTCAACGGCAGCGTCTCGCCCGCGCCGATCTGTGCCTCGGCCGGCACCACCTGCACCCAGGCGGGCTCGCCGGCTGGAGCCTTGGTCGCCTCCGACACCTGCTGCGGCAGCGATGGCGCGACGGCTGCGGACGATGAGGCCACAGCGGCCTTGTCGCCCAGGCAGTAGAGCCTGGCACCGGTCGTCAGGTAGATCCGTCCCTCGCAGGCGATCGGCGAGGCCGTGACCTCGTCCTCCTCGTCGAGCCGCATCCGGTTGACGAACTTCAGGCCGTCCTTCGTCGGTTCCAGCACGTGCCAACCACCGGTGGAGCAGACGTAGAGCCGACCGTCCGCCACGAGCGGGCTGCCGCGGACGATCGTGCCGAGCAGTTTCTGCGGTTTGCCGACCGGTTCACCCGTTTGCTTGTCGAACATGTAGACCTTGGCGCCGTCATCCACGAAATAGATCCTTTCGCCGAGCACGACCGGCATCGCCCGGCCGTCCATCACGCCCTTCCTCTGCCAGATCGTGTTGGTGGCGGTGATGTCGCCCGAGCCGACGGCCTTGAAGGCGGTGGCAGAGCCCATCGTGGTGTTGTCGAGATTCTCCTCCGCCTGCGAGATCCAGACCGTCTCGCTATCGACGAGCGGCGCCACGTTGAGCCCGCGGCGAGAGAGCTTGAAATTCCAGACGGCCTTGCCCGTCCGCGGCTGGAAGTTCCAGACGCTGCCGTCGCTCGAGCCGAAGATGAGCGCCGCCTGCCCATTCACGGACGCGAGTGACGGCGTGCTGTATGTCGTATCTTCCGGGAGTTCCTTCGTGCCGTTCATCCAGCGGACTTCGCCCGTCTTCGCGTCCATGCCGAGGAAGCGGTGGGCGGGGCGGGCCGTGTCGCCCCAACCGGTGACGACGGCGCTGGCGATCACGAGATCCTCGAACACGACCGGGATGTTGGTGCGACCGCCGTAGGTGGAGAGAAACCCGAACTCCTCGTGAAGTGATCTCTGCCACCGAGTCGCGCCGGTGGCGGCATCGATCGCCGTGAACACGCCGCAGACCCCGTGGGCAAACACGGTGTTGGTCGCGGGGTCGGCAATCACCGCCGACCAGCCGACACGCTCGGCTGGCACGTCGGAAAGGTAGACATTGAAGACGTTCTCCCAGAGCTTCTTGCCGGTGGTCGCATCGAGGCAGAGCACCTTCTCGGCCTCCTCAGTGGTGCCGGGCTTGTGCCGCACGAGCGTGTAGAGCTTTCCACCCATGATCACCGGCGTGGAAATGCCCCCGGCCTCGTCGTTCTTCCAGAGGATGTTCGTGCCCTTCTCGGGATCGAACGACGTCACCAGTGGCTTGTCACCAGCGACCGTGCGGCTCTCCTGCGGTCCGCGCCAGTCGGGCCAGTCGGCGGCTACGGCGCAGGATGCCACGCACGCACTCAGCAGGGTCAATGCACGCAACACCATCGATTCACCTCGTCAGTTCGTGATGCCTTGGGCCTTCAGGTCAGCCGGCAGCCGTGGATCGACCAGGCCACGGGCTCCCCGCCCCTGCATGAGTCGGTCGGCGGTGTCGGCGCGGATGCTGTCGATATCCGCATCGCCCCAGCGACGGCGCTCGGCGACATCCGGCACAGCCAGCGGCCGAACGACACGCATGCCCACGCCGAGGGCCGGCTCTTCGGTATACCACCACGGGCTCTTGGGAAGATTCGGATCGACATCCTTCCAGGGCAGATCCTCCGAGCCGCGGCGGGTGGCGCTGCGGCACTGGGCGGGTTCGTCGTAGTAGCTCCCGCCGCGAACCACGCGGGGCGACAGGGTGGTCGGCCAGACGGCGGCCGCAGCGGCGGGCACCGGTTGCGGCAGCGCGGCCTGCCGCGCATAGCCATCGGCACCCAACTGATCGAGCACCCACTCTGCGACGTTGCCGTGCATGTCGTGGAGGCCCCAGGCATTGGGCTCCTTCTCGCCGACTGGGTGCGTGGTCTCGTCGGAGTTGTCGGCGAACCAGGCGGCCGCATCGAGCGAGTCGGGCTCGCCGCCGCAGTTCCACGGCGTCGCGGTGCCGGCCCGGCAGGCGTATTCCCATTCGCTCTCCAACGGCAGCCGGTAGAACCGCGACGTGAGGCCGCTGAGCCACTTCGTGTATTGCCGCGCGGCGAACTGCGTCATCGTGACGGCCGGCTGCAGGGGATCTTCGCCGTTGGTGAAGGTCGTTGTGGGGTCGTAGAGATTCGAGGGCGCCGTGACGGCGTCGGCCTCGTTGTCGGCCTTCACCGTTCGGATGCCTGCCGACTCCATTGCCTTGAAAAGATCGCAGGCCGACATGTAGGCCTTGTATTCGGCCCATGACACCTCGCAGCGGCCGATCCAGAAGGGCTCGATCGTCACGTCGTATTGTGGCCCCTCGTCGGTGGCTCGGTCGGCCTCGCCAGCCGGGCTGCCCATGCGGAGCGTGCCGCCGGGTACGGGAATCATCCGAAAGGTCACGTCAGTGCCGGGAATGGTCTCGTCGTAGGCCACCATCCAGCCGCCGGGCACCTTGATGGCAGAGCCTTCGCCTTCCGGCCGTTGGTCTCCCGCCACGAATCCGGTGGCAGTGTCGGCCACCGCGGTCGGCCCACCCTCGGCGGCGTGACAGCATGCGACGGAGCCACTCAGCAACACGGACAACGCCAGGCTCAAGGCCGGCATGCCGGCGGCAGGACGACGGGCGAAAATGCGGAACATGTGCATGAAGGGTGCACTTTCCTGATCGGGGAAGGCGGATGCAGGGCGTGAATGCCGCGGGCGAAAACCATGGCCAGGAAACAGCGGCGGGAGAACGATAGAGTGTAATCTGTCTGAAATCCCCTGCCCACCAACGGGCGTCCATCCTCGAGCCCCCATCCGTGGCCGCACCCAAGCCGACCCAGCCGACTGGAAAAGCCGCCAAGCCAGCAGGCAAGGCCAAGGGCAAGGCCGATGAAAAGCCGTCCGAAAAGGTGGTGTCGGAAAACCGCCGAGCACGCCACGACTACGAAGTTCTCGATACGCTCGAGTGTGGCATTGCGTTGGTTGGCAGCGAGGTGAAGAGCCTCCGTGGCGGGCGGATGTCGCTCGACGAGGCGTATGGCCGTGTCGACGGCCGCGAGGTGTGGCTGCTCGGCTGCGACATTCCCGAGTATGAGAAGGCCAATCAGCTCAATCACGTGCCGAAGCGGCCGCGGAAACTGCTCATGCACCGCCGCGAGATCGGCAAGTTTGCGGACCGCGCCCTCGAGAAAGGGCTGACGCTCGTGCCGCTGAAGATGTATTTCAAAAACGGCCGCGTGAAGGTGCTGATGGGCATCTGCCGCGGTCGTCAGGCCCACGACAAGCGGCAGAAGCTCAAGGCCGACTCTGCCAAGCGGGATATTGAAATCGCCCTCCGCGGCCGCACGGGCCGCGGAGGGCGATCAAAGGACTGAAAGATCCCGTCGTTTCAGCTCGGGAGCGGCTGCCTACACGTGCTCGGCGACCAGCGTGGCAGTGCTCGAATCGGTTGAGTCTTCAGGGTGCCACAGCGGCATGCCCCGCTGAATCCGCTCGGCGAGAATGTCAATCTTCTGCTTCGAGCCGGCGGGCGCTGCCGTGGGGATGAATTCCGTCGTTGCGTGCGGCTCAAAATTCTCGTCGTGACCGTACAGCTCGATGATTTCGAAAACGTTGCGAATCCGGGCCATTGGAACGAAACAACTCCTTGTCTGGTGCAACATGATGTAGGGGGAGGAACACGAAACCCGCGGCGTGCGGCCCGACAGTCGTGGCGGCCGAAACTGCTGCAGCGGGCACATGGACACGGAGGACGACGCCATTATGGGCCCGCGCTTGCGCGAGTCAAACATTTTTCAGCGATCAATTGAAGCCGCGAAAAAATGCTGCGAAGCAGGCCGCATTGACCGTCACGACCGCTGTGTCTTACCGCCCCCGTCAGCCGTCACGGAGCCGGCCCGCCGGGCGGCAGAGCGATCTCGATCTCGGCAGGCGGCGGCGGGGCCGGCTTGGAAGACGCCGATGACGTCGCCGCGGGATCAAACTTCGGCGTGTCGGTGCCCGTGTTCGCCTCCAGATCGGCCGTCAGCATGAGGTGGTCACCCCCTCCGACAGGCCGCAGTTCCAGATGGGTGACACTCCAGTCCTTGCCGAGCTTTTTGCCCTCGACGATGACGGTGCCCCGGCCTTTTGGTCCGCTCGCCTCGAACTCCATCGCCGCGATGCCATCGGTCTCATTGGCCCTGCCGATGACCTTCGAACTGCATGCGACCGCTCCGCCCGGGCCTGCCAGCAGTGCCAGCACCCGTGGATTGCGCTCGACCTCTGCCTTTGCGTCCACAACGACGGGGTGGCTGGACAGTCGGCTGCAGCCGGCAACTCCGACACACAGCGCCAAGGCCACGGAGGCCAGCCTCACGATCCGTCGCATACAAAGTCCCTCCTGGACACTGTGGGAAAACTGTCTGAAACGGGAGCGGGCCGCTGCGGGCTTTTCAGGCGTTGCGATCAGGCCTTGGCGTCGTGCTGGCGGCACCAGGCGATCTTGTCGGCCGTCGTCGTCGGGAGCGATCCACCGGCTGCGGCCGGTTTCTTGGCGGCTGCCTTCGGAGCCGCGACTTCAGCGACTGCCGGCTCGGCCTCCGCTGCCTCGGCCTCCTCTGCAGAAGCGGCCTCCGCTGCCGGGGCGGCGCCGGCCTTGGCAGCACGGGCACGGGCGAGGATCTCGGCCGTCGAGAGCTTGCCGCCAGCTGCCGGGGATGAAGCCGGGGATGCGGCAGCAGGCTTTTTGTCGGCTGCGGCGGGCTTGGCCGCTGCCGCTCCGCCACCCGCCTTCGCCCGGGCCGCGGCGAGGATGTCAGCCGTGGAGGGCTTGCCTGCGCCGCCCGCTTTCGCCGCCGGCTTGGCGGCAGCAGGCTTGGCGGCAGCGGCCGGTTTCGCGGCAGCGGCCGGCTTGGGAGCCTCCTTCGCCGCCGGCTTGGGCAGCGGCTGGGCCACGATCTTGAGGGCGGCGGGATCGATGTCGTACCAGCCGATGTTGTTGAACTGGTCGAACTCGACCAGGCAGCGGCCGTTCATGTTGACGGTCCTGACCGTCCCCGTCGTGTTGGCGAACCGGGCCAGTTCGGGGGCCGACGAGTTGATCACGACATATTTGTCGGTCCATTCCGACTTCAGTCGCTCGATGACGTCGAACATGTGTGCGTTCCGGCGGGAAGACAGAAGGCGGGGCGAAAACCGCAATCCAATGCCCAAGAATCTGATCGATCTGCAGTCGGATCGCAAGGCACAGTCGGCAGGCCGTCGAAAAATGCGTCCGCTGGCAGGTTTTGCCGGGGAGGGCCGGCCGGGCACTCACGCCGTGGCGGTCGAGATCGCCGCCCCACGAACCGCGACGAGGCCTTGCGGTCCGATCGAGTAGGCCCAGACGACGGTCCGCGGCAGCGAGGTCGATTCGTCAGATGCAGTCAACTGCATCAATCGGTCACCCGCCCGGTAGGTCGACCCCAGCCAGCCGGGCGACTCGTGGAGCCGGCACGCGATTTCGAACCGGATCGCGTCGGCCGTGTGGGGATCGGGGGCGATGCTGGCGGAGAAGTGGGAACGGCCGGCCAGTCCGACCCCGACGATGGCGGTGGATTTTTCGCCGGCCGCAGCGGGCCGTGGCACGGCCACCCTCGACAGCTCGACGAGCACCGGCGACGCCGGCCAGCGGGGATCGTCGGCAGGGGGGCTCGGACCGTCGAGAGACGTCCAGCCGTCCGACTCGCCGGTCGTGATCCGATGCGTCCAGCGATCACCGGCCCAGATGAACACGGCCGTCGTGTGGCCGACACGAAGGTGCACCGGCGGCCGGCTGGTCGGGGTTCGCGTGTCGTATGGCTCCATGGGGCTGGTAGCATACCACTCAAAGGCTGCACGACCCGTGACCGCTCCGCAGCCAGCCGAGGCCTTTGCTTCCGATGGAACCGCGTCGTTCGCTCCGCTGGCCGATCCTGCTGGGCATCGTGCTGATCGGCTCGATCCTGGCGCTGGGCGTCGGCTGGGTGCTCGTCAGCATTGCCGCCGCGCTTGGCTCGAAGAACCGCAACGAAAACGCCGCCTTCTACTGGGCAGTCCTGGGCGTCGGCGTGGCGCTGCTCGTGCTGGTGCTCGTGGGGGTGATCATCTATCTCGCCCTCACGCTCAAGGCCATCGCCCTCTCCCAGCGGCAGAGCAATTTCATCGACAGCGTCACGCACGAGCTCAAGAGTCCGCTGGCGTCTCTCAAGCTCTACCTGCAGACGCTCACGCGGCGGCCGGTGCCGCCGGAACAGCAGGCCGACTTCCACCGCTTCATGCTCAAGGACGTGGAACGGCTCGACACGCTCATCGACCACCTGCTCGACGCCGCCAAGACGCTCCAGCGGCGGGCCCGCCCAGGCACCGACGCGACGGACATCGAGCCGGTGCTCCGGCGGGCCTGCGAGGCCGCGGTGCACCGCTATGGCGTGCGGCCGGAGAGCGTGCGGCTCGATATCGTGGGGGTGGGGGTCGGCGTGGCCGGCACGCCGCCCTCTGGTGGCACGCTGCGGGTGTGTGGCCGGGAGGCCGACGTGGAGATCGTTTTTCGCAACCTCGTGGACAACGCGGTGAAGTATTCGCTGCCCGCTCCGGAGGTGGAGGTGACGGCGTCGGCGCTGCCGCGTGGAAAGGTGCTCGTGCGGGTGGCCGACAACGGGCCGGGCATCCCCGTGGCCGAACGGCAGAACGTGTTCCAGCGGTTCGTGCGGCTGGGGAGCGAACTGGAGAGATCCACGCCCGGCACGGGGCTCGGGCTTTTTCTGGTGCACGCGATCGTGAAGCAGCTGCGGGGCAGGGTGGTGGCGAAGGGCCGCCCGCCACAGAAGGGCACGGTGATGGAGGTGGAGCTGCCGGCCGCACCGTGACGCATGGTAGGATCGGCGGCTTTCACCCCACGTTCCGCCACGCCCAGCACGACGCCCAGCCATGAGCCTTCCCTCCCTCCGTGCCTCCGAGCACCTGCACGACGTCAAGTACGAGATTCGTGGGGCACTTGCCCGCCGCGCCGAGCAGCTCGAGCGCGAGGGTCACGAGATCATCAAGCTCAACATCGGCAACCCCGGCCTGTTTGGCTTCCGGATGCCGGGCTCGATGCGGGTGGCGATCGTGGAGAACCTCCACCAGGCCGATCCCTACTCGCATCAGAAGGGGATCTTTCCGGCCCGCGAGGCGGTGGTGATGCAGCAGCAAAATCGCGGCGTGATGGACGTCACCGCCGACGACGTGTTCATCGGCAACGGCGTCTCCGAGCTGATCATGATCGCCATGCGGGCGCTGCTCAATCCAGGTGACGAGGTGCTGGTGCCGAGCCCCGACTATCCGCTCTGGACGGCGTCGGTCGTGATCCACGGGGCCAAGGCGGTGCACTACCCATGCCGGCCCGAGAACGGCTTCGTGCCCGACCCTGCCGAGGTCGAGTCGCTCGTCACCGACCGCACGCGGGCTCTCGTCGTGATCAACCCCAACAACCCCGCAGGCGCGGTCTACTCTCGCGAGGTGCTGACGGCGCTGGCTGAGATCGCCGAGCGGCGGCATCTCGTCTTCTGTGCCGACGAGATCTATGACGAGATGCTCTACGGCGACGCCGAATTCGTGCCGGCCGCCACGCTCGCGAAAAACACTCTCTGCCTCACCTTCGGCGGCCTGAGCAAGATCTACCGCGCCTGCGGCCTTCGTGTCGGCTGGCTCGTCTTCTCAGGCGAGCGGGATCACGCGAGGGATTACATCCAGGCGGTGGAGCTGCTCGCGTCGCTCCGACTCTGTTCAAACGTGCCGGGGCAATACGCCGTACAGACGGCGCTCGGCGGCCACCAGTCGATCTTCGACCTCACGCGGCCCGGCGGCAGGCTCCATGCCACCCGTGCCTCGGTGCTCGAGGCCGTTCAGCGGAGCCGCTATCTCTCCGTCGTGCCGCCGCGGGGGGCGATGTATGCCTTCGTCAAGGTTCATGCCGACCGGCTCCCCGGTGGCGCGAAGACGTTTGACGACCAGGCGTTTGCACTGGAACTGCTCGAGAAAAAGCACGTGCTGGTCGCGCCGGGTTCGAGCTTCAACGTGCCCTACCGCGACCACTTCCGGCTCACGCTCCTGCCCGACGCCGAGCAGATGGCCGACGTCTTCGCCCGGATCGAGTCGCTGCTGGACGAATACGCCGCGGCGTGACGTCCCTCTTTTCCGAGGCGGCAGGATTGGTCTAATCGCGGCCATGAATCCATCACATGCCCATGCCGCCCCGGCGGCCACCACGCCCGCCGTCGATATCGTCCCCATCCGCCGCGTCCTCGTGAGCGTGTTCGACAAGACCGGACTCGGCCGGCTCGCCGCCGGCCTGAAGGCGGCAGGCGTCCGCGTGGTGAGCACCGGCGGCACGAGCGCAGCGCTCGCCAGCCACGGTCTCGAAGTCGAGGATGTCTCGGCCATCACCTCGTTCCCCGAGATCCTCGACGGTCGCGTGAAGACGCTCCACCCGCGGATCTTCGCCGGCGTGCTCGCGCGGCACGACCGTGCCGACGACCGGGCGGTGCTCGACTCGCACGGCATCGACACCTTCGACGCCGTGATCGTGAATCTGTATGCGTTCGAGGCCGCCGTCGCCCGCCCCGACTGCACGGCGGGTGAAGCGATCGAGCTGATCGACGTCGGCGGCCCGAGCCTCGTGCGGGCTGCCGCCAAGAACCACGCCTTCACCTCCGTGGTGACCGGCCCTGAGCAATACGACGACTTCCTCGCAGCGGTCGCCCGCGGCGGCACCACGCTCGCCGAACGCCGCCGGTTCGCGGCCCGCGCCTTCGAGCGGACGGCTGCCTACGACACGGCCATCGCCGGCTGGATGGTCAGACACGCCGATCTGCATGCCGTCACGGGCCTGCCGGCGACGACGCCTGTCGGCGAGAAAGTTCCGAGCGACGAGCCGCCGCTGCCCAGCCGGCTGACGCTCGAGCTCGAGCGGCGGCTGCCGCTGCGGTATGGCGAAAATCCCCACCAGTCGGCGGCGCTCTTCGCGCCAGCTGGCACGCATCTCGGCCTGGCCGGGCTCAAGCAGCTCTCCGGCAAGGAACTCTCCTACAACAACCTGCTCGACCTCGACGGGGCCACGCGGCTGGCCGGTCTGCTCGCCGAGCCGGCGGCGGTCGTCGTGAAGCACACGAACCCCTGCGGTGCCGCTGCCGGTGCCACGGCGGTCGAGGCCCTGGCCACCGCGATGGCGGCAGATCCTACGAGCGCCTTTGGTTCCATCGTGGCGGTCAACCGCACGTTCGACAAAGCGTGCGCCGAGATCCTGCTCGCGCCGGGCCTGTTCGTGGAGGTGATCGCCGCGCCCGCCTTCGCACCGGAGGCGGTGGAACTGCTCACCACGCGGCCCACCTGGAAGGGAAGCGTGCGGTTGGTCGAGGTGCCGGCGGGAGATCCGTGGGAGGCGACCGCCGGCTTGGAACTGCGGAGCATCGCCGGCGCCTTGCTGGCCCAGCGGCCCGACACCGCCTGCGACGATCCCGCGACCTGGCGCGTGGTGACGAAGGCGGCGCCCTCGCCGGCGCTCACGCAGTCGCTCGACTTCGCCTTCACGATCGTGCGGCGGCTCACGAGCAATGCGATCGCCATCTGTCAGGGGACGAGCCTCGTGGGGGCCGGGCTCGGCCAGACGAGCCGAGTGGATGCCGTGCGGATCGCGCTCGAGAAGGCCGGGGAGCGGGCGCGGGGCAGCGTGCTTTCGTCCGACGCATTCTTCCCGTTTCCCGATTCGATCGACCTGATCGCGCGGGCGGGGATCGCGGCGGTGATCCAGCCGGGCGGTTCGAAACGCGACGCCGAGGTGATCGCCGCCGCCGACGCGGCCGGCATCCCGATGGTGTTCACGTCGCGCCGGCACTTCCGGCACTGACTTCACGAAAAACATGGCCATCCAGGCCATTTTTTCTTGACGACCTCCGGTCGCTGGCGCGAGCCGGGCATCCTGCCCGGCGGTCGTGGGGTCCGCGATTGGCCGCCATCCGGGCGGCCGGCGTATAGAGGGGCATGGCCCACCGGGCCCTTCTTTCGTGGCGGCAAGTTTTTAACTTGCCGTGCAGCAACGCGGATTCCGCAGGTTGAAAACGTGCGGCCACGGTTGGGAGTTGGTCGGCCGCGGTAAAGAAAGCAGGAGCGACCGGGTGCTACAATTCCCCCATGACAACCATTCTCGACGAGATCGTGGCCAGGAAGCACCGTGAGGTGGCCGTCGCACGCGAACGGGTGCCGACGATGGCCCTCGAGGGCCGGCTTGCGGTAGCGCCGCCGGTTCGCGACTTCTTCGCGGCGGTCGCCGCTCCCGGGGCGATCAGGCTCATCGCCGAGTTCAAGCGGAAGAGTCCCTCGGCCGGCGAACTTCGCCCCGATGCCACCATCGAGGAGATCGTCCGCGGCTATGCGGCCGCCGGAGCCGCGGCGCTTTCCGTGCTCACCGACGCCGTCGGGTTTGGCGGCAACCTGGTCGATCTCGAGTCGGCCCGCGTGGCCGTGCCGTTGCCCGTGTTGCGAAAGGAGTTTGTCGTCGACCGCTATCAGGTGCTCGAGGCGCGGGCGCACGGCGCCGACGCGGTGCTCCTGATCGCGGAGTGCCTCGACGACTGCCACCTCCGCAGCCTCTACCGCGAGATCCTCGACCTCGGCATGACGCCGCTGGTCGAACTCCACTCGGAGGAACACCTCGACCGAGTGCTCGACCTCGGCGCCACCCTCATCGGCATCAATAACCGCGATCTGCAGACGATGACGACCGACCTCGATCATGTGCTGCGGCTTCGCGACCGCGTGCCGCCGGAGTGCGTGCTGGTGGCCGAGAGCGGCATCCGCAACCGCGCCGACGTGGAGCGGCTCGAGCAGGCCGGCATCGGCGCGATGCTCGTCGGCGAATCACTCCTGCGGAGCCCCGACCCCGGCGTCGCCGCCGCCGCCCTCCTCGGCCGCTGACGCCGGCTGCGATGCCGGCTTGCCCTTCACGAACCGGTAGCCCATGCCGCGAACCGACAGGAAGTGCACCGGTCGGGCGGGGTCGGCCTCGAAATACTTGCGAAGGTTGAGCATGAAGGTGTCGACCGTCCGGGTGGCCGGCGCACGGGCCATGCCCCAGACACGCTTGAGCAGGTCGCTCCGCGACAACACCGTCCCCTCGTGCTCGACGAGATACCGGAGCAGCTTCATCTCCAGGTTGGTCAGCCGCACCGGCTTGTCGCCGCTGCGTGCCTCCCAGGTGTCGAAGTTCACTTCGGCATTGCCGAAGCGGTAGACGTCCCCGGTAGCCGCCGCCTCGTCCTCCTCCGCTGCGGGCCGTTCCAACGTTGCGGGCCGTTCCGCAGCCGCGGGTCTGTCTATCGCCGTGGGTCGGGTGCGGCTATTGCGGCTCCGCCGGGCCAGCAGGTTGCGGACGATCGAGAGCAGTTCGTCGAGGTCGAACGGCTTCTGCAGATAGACGTCGGTGCCGGCGTCGAAACCGCGGATCCGGTCTTCGACAAGGGTCCGGGCAGTGAGCATCACAACGGGCATGTCACTGCCCTGCGCACGGATCGCCTCGCAGACGGCGTAGCCGCTCATGCCCGGCAGCATCAGGTCGAGCACGACGAGTTCTACCGGGGCATCCGTCGCGGCAACTGCCTCCAGTGCGGCCTGCCCATTGCCAACGGTCGTGACGGTAAACCCCTCGGACTCGAGGTTGTATTTGATACCGATGGCCAGATGCTCTTCGTCTTCGACGACGAGAATGTGCGGCATGGATGTGTTGGCGGCCGAGGCCACGACCGGAAGACGCCCGAACATGTCGACTGGCATTCTACCGGGAACTGGAGGCTATCGTGCCAGCACCGTCCCGGGCCGGAGCGCCCGGACGTAGCCGTGGCCGACGAACCAGTCCCACGCATCCTGAGCCGCGGCCTCGAAGGGCCGCCGGGTGTAGCCGAGCTCGGCCTCCGCACGGGTGCAGGAAAAATTGTGGGGCAGCATCGACATTCCGGTCGCCGCAGAATTCACCGGCAGTTCGCGGCGGGTCAGCAGGCTGGCGAGATCGCCGAACCAGCCGGCCATGTGCACGAAGGGCCTGGGCGCGATGCCCAGCGGCTGCAAGCGACCCGAGACGCGGGCGAAGATCCGCCAGGCATCGAGATAGGAGAGCGGCTGGCCGCCGAGGATGTAGCGGCGGCCGGTCTTGCCGCGGGACATGGCCGCGAGGATACCCTGCGCGACGTCGCGGACATCGACGAAGTCGTTGGAGCCCGGCGGCGCGAACAGGCCGCGGCCCGCGCCCACCTCCAGCAGCATCCGGCCGCTCGAAGGCTTCCAGTCCCAAGGCCCGATCATGTAGACGGGATTGACGATCACGGCGTCGAGTCCCTTGTCGACCTCCTCGAGCACGGCCTCCTCGGCCTGCCGCTTCGTCACCACGTAGGGGCATTCGAGCATGCCGCCGGGAGCTGTCTCCTCGTCGGCCGGCACGCCATCGGATCGCAGCCCGATCGCATCGACGCTGGAGACGTGGATGAGCCTCGCGCCGGCCCGCCGGGCCGCCCGGGCCACCACCCGTGTGCCCTCGACGTTGACATGCCGCATCTCGGCGAGATGCCGCCAGCCGCAATGCACCATCGCCGCGGAATGGATGACGTGGGTCGTCCCATCGACGGCCCGCTGCATGGCGGCCTCGTCGTGGAGGGCGGCCGCGACGGTGTCGATCGGCAGGGCTGCAAATGGGCCGCGTCCCGACCCCTGCGCGGCAGTCGGCTGTTGTCGCTCCGGCCTCGCCAGCACCCGCACGCTCTGGTTGCGGTTGACGAGCAACCGGACGACGTTATTGCCGACCAGTCCGGTCGCGCCGGTGACAAGGCAGTCGACACGAGCCGAAGGCCGAGAATCATCGCGTGCAGAGACAATCATCGTCGGACCCCTTCCGAGCACCCCGGATCCCGCCGGGTTGATCGTTCCGTCCGTGATGAACGCACTTACCAGGCTGCATAGTACCATCGGACGGGAGACGTCTCAGACTTTGGGGGGGCTGCTTCTCTGCCGGCGTTGACGATCCTGACGGCTGGGCGGAAAATAAACGCCCGCGCTGGAAATTCCTGCCCAGAAAGGGTTTCCGGTCGATGCTGCTTCGGCATTACCCCCGACATGGAGCCCGTCCTTGGCTGAAGTCGTCGTTCGACCGGTGGACACCCGCGCGGAGCGGAAACGCTTCATCCAGCTGCCGTGGCGCATCTACAGGGATGACCCGTGCTGGATCCCGCCGCTGGTGAGGTCGCAGGAGGAATTGCTCGGCTTCCGGCCGCACCCGTTCTACGAGCGGTCGAAGAGCCGGTCGTTCCTGGCCACGCGGAATGGCCGCGACGTCGGCCGGATCACGGCGATCGTGAACGCCGGCCACATCGACCGCTACAAGGAGCCGCGGGGTTTTTTCGGCTTCTTTGAATGCGACGACGATGCCGATGCAGCCCGGGGCCTGTTCGCCGCGGCAAAGGACTGGCTCCATGGCCAGGGCATGCAGACGATCCGCGGGCCGGTGAACCCTTCGCTTAACTACGAGTGCGGCCTGCTCGTCGAGGGCTTCGACACGCCCCCGTTCTTCATGATGACGCACAACCGGCCCTGGTATGGAAAGCTCATCGAGGCCAACGGGTTTGGGAAGATCGAGGACCTGTATGCGTTCTGGGGCGAACTGTCGATGCTCGCGTCGCTCGACTCCAAGCTGGCGACGATGGTGGAGGGCGTGAAGGATCGGTTCGGTGTGAAGGTCCGTCCACTCGACCGCAGCCGCTTCGACGAAGAGGTGCGGATGTTTCTCGACATCTACAACTCGAGCCTGGGCGGCACCTGGGGCTTCGTGCCGCTCACCTCAGGCGAGGTAACGCACATGGCGAAGGAGCTGCGGCACCTGATCGTGCCGGAGCTCGCGCTCGTCGCAGAAGTGAATGGCAAACCGATCGGCACCGTTTTCTGTCTGCTCGACTACAACCCGCGGATCAAGGCCATCAACGGTCGGCTATTTCCCTTCGGCTTCCTGCGGCTGCTCTGGAACAAGAAGGGCATCAAGCGGATGCGGGCGATCAGCACGAACGTCGTGCCCGAATACCAGGCCTGGGGTGTGGGCCTGGTGCTGATGGCGGCGCTCGTGAAGCCGCTGCAGGACTGGGGCATGAAGGAGGTGGAATTCTCCTGGGTGCTGGAGAGCAACCACCTCTCGAAGCGGACACTCGAACGCGGTGGCGCGCTGGTCACGAAAAAATATCGGATCTATCAGGACGACCCGCCCAAGTCCTGAATCGCACCGGCGACGAAACGGTATGAGTTCGCTCGCGGGGCGAGCGATACGCCCAATGCTCGCGATCCTCACACCGATTCCGTCGCCTCACCGTGTTGGGAAAGACGGGTGAAGCTCTCTACCGCCGCCAGCGGCGGACGGTTCGCGGGCTGGAGCGATAGGTGCCGCCCTGGATCACGGCGCCACCGCCGGCGCCCGTGAAGCCGCCGACGCTCACGTTGGAGCCGCGGTAATAGCTTCGTGACGGCGTGTTGTAGTAGGGCCAGACGGCGCGGCCGGCACGCTGGTCACGATCCCACTGCTGGGCACCGTAGTTGATCCCGGAGAGGTTGAAGCTCGAGTAGGGGTTTCGCGGACCGGCCGCATGGGCGGTCGTGGCGGGGCCCGTGACGACGACGCCGGCAACAAGGAGCAGGAAAAGCAGACGTGGGATGCGCATCGAAAACGTCTCCGCCATGAAAGGGTGGTGAAGATCACCTGTTCCATCCTACGGGACCAATGCCCGGCTGGTTCGGCTATGCGATACTCGGTGGCATGCCGCCATCGCCGCAACAGCCCGAAGCCCACGAATCGGCCCACGAACCGGCTCTCCTCGACCGCCTGCTCACGCCGGCGGCCTATCCGCACCCCGTCACGAGCGTGAGGCTCATCGAGACCCACATCTCTTGGGTGTTTCTCACCGGTGACTATGTTTACAAGGTGAAGAAGCCTGTCAATTTCGGCTTCCTCGACTTCAGCTCACTCGAGCGACGACGACACTTCTGCGAGGAGGAGGTACGGCTCAATCGGCGGTTCGCTCCAACGCTCTACCTCGATGCGGTGCCGATCGTCGGACCGCCCGCGGCCGCCCGGATTCTGAGTGCAGACGAGGTCGTCGGAGACGGCGAACCGATCGAGTGGGCCGTCCGGCTCAGGCAGTTCGATGAGGCAGGCCGGCTCGATCGGCTGCTCGACGGCAGCGGATTGTCTGCACAAGGCTGCGAGGAACTCGCCGGGGAGATGGCGCGGATCCAGGATCGCCTGGAGATCGCCGATGAGACAACGCCCTGGGGAACGACCGAGGCGGTTGCGAGCGCGATCGACAGCACACTCGGACGACTCTGCGAACACCGGCCCGAGATCCGCGAGCGTGTCGGCTCTCTGGAACTCGCGGTGCATCGACGACTCGCGGCCTGCAGCGTGGCGACCGAGTCGCGGCGCCGGGCCGGTCGCGTGCGGCAGTGCCACGGGGATCTCCACCTGGCCAACATCGTCCTGCACGAAGGGCGATTCGTCCCCTTCGATTCGATCGAGTTCAGCGACGGCCTGCGATGGATCGACGTGGCCAGCGACGTGGCCTTCCTGGCGATGGATCTCGAGTCGCGGGGCCGCGCCGATCTGTCCGCGACGTTCACGAGCAGTTGGATCGAGGCCGCCAACGACCATCAGGCGGCCGTCGTGCTGCCGGTCTACATGATCTACCGGGCGGTGGTGCGGGCCACGGTCGCTGCCATCCGTTCGACGCAGTCCAACGTTGGGCCGCATGCGGATCCAGCGGCTGCTGCTGCCGCCAATGCCGAGTCCGACCGCTATCTCGCGGTTGCGGAGCGACTGCTGGTGGACCGTCGCCCAATCCTGGTGGCGACCAGTGGCGTGTCGGGCAGCGGGAAGACGACGGTCGCCGGCGAGGTTGCGGCGGCGCTCGGCGCCGTGCGCCTGCGGAGCGACGTCGAACGGAAACGCCTCTTCGGCATGGCGGCCACCGACCGGCCCCGCGATGCCGTTCAGGAGGCAGCGATCTACTCATCGGAGTCGACTCGCCGCACCTATGCGCGGCTGGCTGAACTTGCTCGGCTGATCCTCGCCGCCGGCACCAGCGTGGTGGTGGACGCCGCCTGCAACCGGCGTTGGGAACGGCGGATGCTCGCCGACGCGGCCCGGGAGGCAGGCGTTCCCATGGTCTGGCTGTCACTGGAGGTTCCGGAGGCGGTGGCGGTCGCCCGCGTTGCGGCGCGACAGACGGTCGGCACCGACGCCTCGGATGCGTCGGTCGACGTCGTCCGAGCCCAGCTTGCCGCCCGCGAGCCGATCCAGTCGGAGGAATTCGCGCGGACTTCCGGCGGGGATCTCCTGGAATCGCTGATCATGATCACAGGGGCTGACCTCGAGAATCCCAAGTTTGTCCAGCGTCTTGGAGCGGGCCTTTTGGCTCGATCGGGCAGCTGATGCAGCCGAGCGGCCTCGGGTAGCTAGAATGCAGCTACTCACCTCCTCACACCATCCATCGGGAGCCACCATGGCAGTCACGACCCAACAGACGATCGACCTCTTGCTTGAGAGCTACAGCATGGAGCTCGAGACGGTGATGAACTACCTCGCCAACAGCGTCAATCTCGACGGCGTGCGGGCCGAGGAGATCAAGAAGTCGCTCGGCGGAGACGTACTCGGCGAGATCACTCATGCCCAGCAACTCGCCAACCGCATCAAGCAGCTTGGGGGACATATTCCGGGATCGAAGGACCTCGTGCTCGGCAAGCAGATCCAGCCCGTCACGGTGACGACCGACGTGGTGGGCGTGATCAAATCGGTAATCGCCGCCGAGGAGGCGGCCTGCTCCCAATACAAGAAGATCATCAAGGCGGTCGAAGGGGAGGACTACGTCACCCAGGATCTGTGCATCCGCATCCTCGCTGACGAAGAGGGGCACCTTGTGCAGTTCCGCGGGTTCCTCAAGGAATACACGGCTGGGTGAGCCGCCTGTTGCCCAAAGCCCCTTGCTTGAGCTGCGGGCTTGGAGTGCACAGGGGCTGTGGACGCTACCGCTTGCCGCGCTTTGGCCGGTAGCCCACGCTTTTCCGCTGACGGCCTTCCTTGCGGGCTCCCGAGGCGGGCCCTCCTCGGATGTGGTCGCCGGAGGTGTTTTCCGTGAAGGCCCGCGTCGCCTCGCTCCGCTTTCGGTCGAGCGCCTCCTTCGGCGCCCGTTCCGGGATCAGGCAGTCGCAGCCCGAACCGATCAGATCCTGCCGGCCCACCTGCTCGAGCGCCCGCCGCACCTCGAAGTAGTTCTCCGGCTTGAAAAACTGCAGGAGCGCCCGCTGCATCCGCCGGTCGCGGAGGCCCTTCGTCACCTTCACAGGCTGCCGGGTCATCGGGTCGAGCCCGGTGTGATACATGCAGGCGGCGATGTCGAACGGGCTCGGAATGAAATCCTGCACCTGGTCTGGCTGGTAGCTGTTGCGCTTGAGGAACAACGCCAGTTCGATCATCTCCTCCACGCCGCTGCCCGGATGGCTGGCGATGAAGTAGGGCACCGTGTATTGCTTCTTGCCGACGCGGCGGCTGGCGGCCTTGAACGCCTTGTCGAACTCGACGAAGTCGTCGGCGGCCGGCTTTTTCATGAGGCTCAAGACCTCCGGGTCGGTATGCTCGGGCGCCACCTTCAGGTGGCCGCCGACATGATGCTCGGCCAGTTCCCGAAGATATTCGGGATCCTTGCGGGCCAGGTCCATGCGGACGCCCGAGGCCACGAGCACGCGCTTCACTCCCTCGACGCTCCGTGCCTCCTTCATCACCGCCTTCAGGGGGCCATGATCGGTGCCCAACAGCTTGCAGACGGTGGGGTGCACGCAGGAGAGCCGGCGGCACTACGCCTCCACCACGGGCCGCGTGCATCGCATCTGATACATGTTGGCTGTCGGCCCGCCGATGTCGGAGACCGTGCCCTTGAAACCGGGCTGCGAGGCCAGAAGCTTGATCTCGGTGATGATCGACTCCTGCGAGCGGCTCTGGATGATCCGGCCCTCGTGGGCCGTGATCGAGCAGAACGTGCAGCCGCCGAAACAGCCCCGCATGATCTGCACGCTCGTCTCCACGACCTCGAACGCCGGGATTCGGGCGCCGCCATAGGAAGGATGGGGCCGACGCGTGAACGGCATCCCGTAAACCTCGTCCATCTCGTCCTGCTCCAAGGGCAGGGCGGGGGGGTTCACGACCACCGCCTCGCGGCCGTATCGCTGCACGAGCCGCTTGGCGTTGTGCGGATTCGTCTCCAGATGCGATATCCGCGTCATCTCGCAGAAGGCGAGCGTGTCGGCAACCACCGCGTCGTAGCTGGGCAGCTCGAGCGTGTCGGGGCCGGATGGCGGAGGTTCGCTGGCACCGAGCCGGTAGGCCACGCCGCGCCGGTCGCGCAGGTCCTTCACCATGCTGCTGGTGGCCTCATGACCGGCGGCCTGACGAGTCAGAGCGTCGAGACCGCGGGCGATGTCGAGCACCGTCCGCTCCCCCATGCCGAAGACGAGCAGGTCGGCCTTCGAGTCGAGCAGGATCGACCGGCGGACCGTGTCGCTCCAGTAGTCGTAGTGGGCGATCCGGCGGAGGCTGGCCTCGACGCCCCCGGCCACCACCGGCACACCAGGAAATGCCTCCCGCGACCGTTGGCAGTAGGCCAGCGTGGCCCGGTCGGGCCGCCGGCCGATGGCACCGTCGGGGGAATAGGCGTCGTCGTTGCGGACCTTCCGGTTGGCGGTGTAGTGGTTGATCATCGAGTCCATGTTGCCCGCCGAGATGCCGAAGAAGAGGCGGGGACGGCCGAACTGCCGCCACGGCTCGCAACTGCTCCAGTCGGGCTGGGCGAGCACCGCCACGCGGAAACCCGCGGCCTCCAGCAGCCGCGCGATCAGGCCGTTGGCGAAGCTGGGGTGGTCGACATAGGCATCGCCGCTAACGAACACCACGTCGACCGATTCCCAGCCCCGAGCGAGCATCTCGGCGCGGGTCGTCGGCAGTGGCGGCCGGGGCGTGCGGTCGGTGGCGATGGAAAGGGACATGGCGGGAGTCGACCGTGGGCGGGGGGCGGCGTGGTGTCCGCCGGATCCGCAAGTGTACCCCCGGGAATACCGGCCCGGGCGAAACTGGCTCGGGGCGGTGCGGGGTTGATCGGACCCTGGAAAAACCGGGTATATTCGCAGCATGATCGCCGTTCTATCCTGCCCCGCCGTCAGATCCCGATATGCCGCGCCGATGTTCTTGGCGTTGTGTGCCGCAGGGGTGGCTGGGGGAGGCGAACCAGCTGCCCCGCCCGATGCCGGGCAGATCAGCGAGTGGATCGAACAATTGGCCGCCGAGCAGTTTGCGCAGCGGGAGGCGGCGACGCGCAGCCTTGCCGAGGCCGGGCAGGCCGCGATCGAGCCCCTGCGAGAGGCCATCCGCCGCGGTGATCTGGAGGTGAGCAGCCGGGCTGTCGAGATTCTGCGGGAGATGCTGGCCGCCGAGGATGCCGATCTGGCCGCCGCCGCGGAGCGGGCAATCGAGGCTCTCGCCGAGGGATCCGATGCCGCCGTGGCCGGCATGGCGGAGGCAACGCTCGGTTTTCACACGCTGGGACTGGCCGAGGCGGCCCGTGCCAGGCTCGAATCGCTCGGCGCGATCATTACCGATGACTCCCTGCCAGGCGGGCAGCGTGGTCTGCTGGTGCTTTTCAACGTCAAGTGGACCGGCAACGGCCAGGACCTCCGTCTGCTCACCAGGCTCCGCGGCGTCTTGCAGGTGGGAGTGCACGGGGTGCCGCTCGACGCCGCGAGCATGGCCGTGCTCGGCCGACTGCGGGGCGTCGAGCAGGTGCAGCTCTATGGAACGGGCGTCAGCGACGCGGCACTGGCGGCCCTCGCCGAGAAGCTCCCCGACACCAAGATCGACATGCGGAAGGGGGGGAAGCTGGGCGTGGCGGGCCAGTCGGTGATCGGCCCCTGCCTGGTCACGCATGTGCAGGAGGGATCTGCGGCGGCAGACGCTGGCATCCAGATCGGCGACATCGTCCTTCATATCGATGGGGCGCCGGTGGCCAACTTCGAGTCGCTCACCGACATGGTGGGCCGGCGCGGACCGGGCGAAAAAATCGAGCTCGATATCGAACGCGGCGGGGCCATCCCCGGAGGCGAGCCGCAGCGGTTCAAGCGGACGGTGGAACTGGGCGGCTGGGAGTGACCGGTGGCGGTGGCAAGCCGCGTGACGGAGACATTTCCGAGTACGGGCTGCAGGAGGATCGTGGTCTGATGACGAACAACAAAGCGACGGAAACCCGCGACATGGGCGAAACAGTCGATGTCCGCTGGCACGCCCATGCGGTCGCTCGCGATGAACGTGAGCGGGCCGCGGGCCATCGCGGCTGTGTCCTCTGGTTCACCGGGCTCTCTGGCTGCGGCAAGAGCACACTGGCCAATCTCGTCGACCACCGTCTTCACGGCCGCGGCGTACGGAGTTTCGTGCTCGATGGCGACAACGTGCGGCTCGGTCTCAACGCAGCGCCCGCGCTCTTGCGGGAACGGCATGGCGACGACTTCGCCCGGCGGTTTGGCCTGGGGTTCGCGGCCCAGGATCGCGAGGAGAACATCCGCCGGATCGGCGCCGTGGCCGAACTCTTCGCACAGGCGGGCATCGTAACGCTGACGGCCTTCATCAGCCCCTATCGACGAGACCGCGACGCCGTGCGGGCGATGCTCGCACCGGGCGACTTCATCGAGATCCACGTCCGGGCGCCGCTGGACGTCTGCGAAAGCCGGGATCCCAAGGGGCTCTACAAGAAGGCCCGTGCGGGCGAGATCAAGGGCTTCACCGGCATCGACGATCCCTACGAGGAACCGCTCGCGGCCGAGCTCGTGGTCGACTCGGCCGCCACCCCGGCGGAACAGCTGGCCGACCAGGTGGTCGCGTGGCTGGAGCAGGCGGGCAAAATCCCTCGTCGGTAGAAAGCTCGCCGACGTGGCGACAGGATTTTTATCGTCTCACTTCCCGTGGCGACAGGATTTTATCTTGTCACTTCCCGTGGCGACAAGATTTTATCTTGTCTAACCCGCAACCCGGACCGAGCAAGTTGAAAACCTGCCGCCACGGGAAACATGCCTCGCCGTGGCGGCGAGGCCAGCCATCGATCAAGACCGCGAGGGTCTACTTTCGTGGGCCGAGCAGTTCGACCATGTTGCCGTCGGGATCGCGGACGCAGGTGAGGTGCATGCCGGGGGCGAGTGATTCGGGCAGCGCCACAGGCGACTTCGCCAACGGCTTCACGCCGAGCTTCGCCAGCCGCTCGAGGGCCGCATTCGTGTCAGCCACCACGATCGTCAGATAGCGAAACCCGGTATGGGAGTGGATGAAGTCGGTGTCGCCGGTTCGCGGCGACGTGCCCGCCACCTGCATCAGTTTCAGCTTCGTGGCCTCGGGGCCCTCGCCCAGCACGAGCACCCGGACCGAGAGCGGCTTGGAGTCGGTGAGCCCGGCGGCTGCGGCCACGTCGGACGATACATCGAAGCTCGTCAGCTCACGGAACCCGATGCCCTCGGTGTAAAAGCGGACGCTCTTGTCGAGATCGCTCACGACCGTGCCGAGATCGATCGTCGTCCGCGGAAAGGCGACCGGTTCCACGGCGTGGACCGTCAGGGCACAGGCGGTCGATATGAGACAGACGAGCAGACGCAGCATGGACGGATCTCCGGCGGGCAAGCGGGGAGCGGGTGGATTGGGCACGTTGAAAGCGCATTGTCACGGGTCTCAGTCCCCGTGGGGACTGAGACCCGACGCCGGCCGCTCAATCCAGGAACCCGGAGAGTTCCTCGCTCCGGGCCGGAGCCTGCAGTTTGCGGACGGCCTTGGCCTCGATCTGCCGGATCCGCTCACGCGTCACCTTGAAGATGTGGCCCACCTCCTCCAGCGTGTAGCTGTAGCCGTCGCCCAGCCCGTACCGCAGCTTGATGATCTCCCGCTCCCGGTAGGAGAGCGACTTGAGCACTTTCGCGATCCGGTTGCGGAGCATCTCCTGGGCGGCACCGACGGCTGGGTTCTCCGCCCCGGTGTCGGGCAGCAGGTCGCCGAAGTGGCTGTCCTCGCTG
>CAZOMJ010000073.1:0-41423 GCA_964581055.1 uncultured Candidatus Kuenenia sp. | reverse complement strand
CCGGGTCCGCGCGAAGGGCTGGGGGGGCGATTCCCGCAGTGGCAACGGCCAACGGACGCTGTTCGTCGAATCCCGGGGCGACCTGCTGCAGCCGCGCACCGGTCGGCCGCAGCCGCCGGCGCCGCTCGACGGTGCGCCGCTGCCGATGGCCGATTCCGGCGACCGCCGCGAGCCGCTCGCCCGCTGGCTGACATCGCCTGAGAACCCCTACTTCACTCGCTCGATCGTCAACCGCGTGTGGGCCAACTACTTCGGAATGGGGCTGGTGGAATCGGTGGATGACCTGCGGGCCACCAATCCCGCCAGCAACGAGAAGCTGCTGGCAGGCCTCTGCGGGTATACGGTCGAGCACGGCTACGACCTCAAGGCCCTGATGCGGCTGATCCTGCTCTCGGAAACCTACCGCCGCTCGAGCGATCCGCTGCCGGAAAACCAGGACGACCGGAAGTGGTTTGCCCGGGCCTATCCGCGCCGGCTGATGGCCGAGGTGCTCAGCGACGCGATCTCCGACGTCACCGGCGTCCGCGACCACTACACCGAGCTGGTGATGAACGACGGTTCGACCGAGAAGGTGACCGGCTACGACGACGACACGCGGGCGATCCAATTGCACGATTCGGCGGTCAAAAACTATTTCCTCAAGACGTTCGGCCGCAATGCCCGCGACATCACCTGTGAATGCGAGCGGTCGAACCAGCCCAGCCTCGTGCAGGTGCTCCATCTCTCCAATGGGTCCACGATCAACGATAAGCTGTCGGCGAAGGAGGGCCGCGTGACGCAGATCCTCGCCACCGATCCGAAGCCACCGGCGCTCGTCGAGGCCGCCTGGCTCCGCTGCCTCAGCCGGCTGCCGACCGACGCGGAACGGAAGCCCTTCGAGGAGATGCTCGCGGCAGCGGCGCCCGAGGAAAAACGGGCGATCGTGGAGGACATGTATTGGTCGCTGCTTACCAGCCGCGAATTCCTCTTCAGACACTAGTGCCCATGAAGCCTTGCATCGTTGTCGTGTGCGTGTTGGCCGCTTTGCCGTGCTCGGCTGCCGTGCCCTCGTACGAGCGCGAGGTTGCGCCGATCCTGCGGGTCTATTGCTCCGGCTGCCACAACGACCGCGAACAGGAGGGCGAATTCTCGGTGGAGACATTCGCGTCGCTACGTAAAGGTGGCGTGGGATCGGGCGACCCGGTCGTGCCCGGCGATGCGGCGGCGTCGGTCATGATCCAGCGGATCCATAGTCAGGACGGGGATCACATGCCGCCGGATGACGAACCGCAGGTGCCGCCGGCCGACCTCGCGGTGCTCGAGGCCTGGATCGCGGCCGGTGGATCCGGCCCGGCGGCCGACGTTTCGATCCTCGAGTCGCTCAGCGTTCCAAAATTGCCGCCGCACGTCGGCACCATGCCGGTGACGGCCGCGGCCCTCGCGCCCGACGGAGGCCGGCTCGCCGTTCTCCGCGGCCGCCTTCTCTCCTTTCTGCCCGCCGCATCCGGTGGAGCGGTGGCCGTGTCGTCCGGACCGCAGCCGGGCATTGACCTTCCGTGGAAGGCAAACGCGGTGCACTTCAGTCCCGATGGCAAACAGTTCGTGGTGGCCGGCGGCATTGCGGGCCTGACGGGCGCCGCCGAGGTGCGGGATACGGCCACGGGCAGCCTGATCCGTTCGTTCGGCGGCCACCGCGACGTGCTCTACGACGCCGAACTGTCGCCGGACGGCAAGACGCTCGCCACGGCGGGCTACGACCGGTCGATCAAGTTCTGGAAAGTGGCGGACGGGACGCTCGTTCGATCGATCGACGTCCACAACGGCGCGATCTTCGATCTGGCCTGGCACCCGAGCGGCAAGCTGCTCGGGTCGGCGAGCGCCGACGAGACCATCAAACTCTGGCGGACGAGCGACGGCGTCCGGCTCGACACGCTCAACCAGCCGCAGGGGGAGATGTTCGCCGTCGCCTTCACGCCCGACGGGAAGCACGTCGTCGGCGCGGGCCGCGACAAACGGATCCATCTCTGGAAGCTCGTGTCGGTCGAGTCGCCGGCGCCCAATCCGCCGGTTCACTCCCGGTTTGCCCACGAGAGCCCGATCGTCGCCATCGGGCTTTCGGCTGACGGCAGGCATCTGCTGACGTCCGGCGAAGACCGCTCGCTCAAGCTCTGGAGTGCTCCTGATCTCGTGCTCGAGCACGATTTCCCACGCCAGCCCGACCAGGTGTCCGCGGTCATGGCCCTGCCCGACGGCCGGTTCGTGGTGGGCCGGATGGACGGGTCGCTCGACGCCGTCGCGCTCGCGGCCCCGCTCGCCAGCGGTGCCGCCGCGGCCACCCCCGCCGCCTCAGTCGTCTCGACCGCACAGCCGCCGGCCGTCGCATCGCCGGCCGACACCGCAAGCCCGCGGACGGCGACCGAAAGCGAGCCCAACGACACGCCGCAGCAGGCCATGGCCGTCTCCCTCCCCGCGGAGATCAAGGGCACGGTGGCGCGGCCGGGCGACGCCGACTGTTTCCGCTTCGCGGCGAAGCGGGGCGAGCGGCTCCTGATCGAGGTGAATGCCGGTCGCTCCAAGTCGCTGCTTGATTCCAGGATCGAGGTGCTCGATGCCGCGGGCAATCCCGTCGAGCAGGTGATCCTGCAGGCCACCCGCGATTCGTGGTTCACGTTCCTTGGGAAGAGCTCGACACAGTCGGGCGACTTCCGGCTGCAGAACTGGATGGAGATGGAGCTCGATGAATATCTCTACGCCGGGGGCGAGGTGGTCAGGCTCTGGCGGTATCCGCAGGGGCCCGACTCCGGCTTCTCGGTCTACCCCGGCAACGGCAACCGGCACACGTTCTTCGGCACCTCCGCCGTCACGCACGCGCTCGGCGAACCGGCGTGGATCGTGGAGCCGCTGCAGCCCGGAAGCCAGCCCGTGCCCAACGGGCTGCCTGTGTTCAGGATCTTTTTCGAGAACGACGACGAGCCGACGCAGCGGTTCGGGGTCGACTCGCAGTTGCTCTTCGCGCCGCCGGCAGATGGCGACTACGTGGTCCGTCTGACGGATGTGCGTGGGGCGGGCTCGGACTCGAAGCCCGACGACTTCCGCTACACGCTCACCGTTCGGCCGCCGCAGCCATCGTTCACCATCGCCGTTGGCGGGAAGGATCCGAAGGTGAGCCCAGGCAGCGGCCGTGAGTTGACGTTCACCGCGACGCGGATTGAGGGGTTTGCGGGCCCGATCCGGATCGACGTCGAGAATCTTCCGGCGGGCTATACCTTCCACGGCCCGGTCGAGATCGAGGCCGGGCAGCAGCAGGCGATCGGCGTGCTTTCGGCGTCGGCCGATGCCGTAGCTGCTGACGAGGAGTCGGAGCGGGCCGTAATGGTGAAGGCGACGGCCACCGTCGCCGGCCGGGAGGTGGTGCAGGAGATCGGCACGATCGGCGATATCCAGTTGGCCGAGAAGCCGAAGGTGACGGTCGCGATCGCACCGGGGCCGGATGCGTCGGCCGTGGTGCAGCGGACGGGCGAGCCGCTCGAATTTTCGATCCGCCCGGGGCAGACGATCACGGCGCGGGTCAAGGCGCAGCGGCATGACTTTCCCGGCCGCATTGAACTGGGTGGCGCTGATTCCGGCCGCAACCTGCCCTATGCCGTGTTCGTCGACAACATCGGCTTGAACGGTCTGTTGATCGTGGAGGGGCAGGACGAGCGGGAGTTTTTCATCACGGCGGCGCCGATCGCGAAGCCGTGCCGCCGGCTGTTCCACCTCCGCACCACCGCCGATGGCAACCAGGCGTCGGTGCCGGCGGTGATCAACGTCCTGCCGGCGGAGTGACGCCCGACGGGCATCGGTCGCCGGCTACGGTCCTCTGGCGAACTCGACCGTGGCACGTTCGGCATGGGCCCAATCGATGCCGTCGGCGAGCGTGACGCTCACTCCCTGCCCGCCCACGCACCGCACGACGCCCGGCTTGTGTGGAAAGCAGTCGTCCTGGAGCACGAGTCTCTCCACGGGGGGCTCCAATCGGTAGCGGTAGGTCTGCGTCAATGTCGGCCCAAGGGTATGGCCGACGAAGGTCAGTGTCGCGTTCTCTGGGATCATCACCCGCAGCGTCTTGGCCAGCTGCTCGCCGCGACGTATGAAAAACCCGGCCTCGGGATGCTGGGCACGTTCCACGAGCGCCTCGTCCGGCGAGAGAGTGAGCCGATACTCGATCGTCCACCCCCGCGGGTCGGCACTCGCCGCGATCGTCCGTTGCGAATGCCCGAAGCCGCCATCGTGCGCCAGGGCCGTCTGCGCGATGGCGATCGCCACCACGAGCACGACTGCGAGCGGCATGCCGCGCGCACTGGCCGACCTCAGCCGGCGGCACGACGCCGTGCGACGCGCCCCGCCCCGCCGCTCAGTCCTTGTCCGCATGCTCGGCCTCCCGCACCCATCGCAACAGGTTGTGGTCGTCGATCCCACTGTCGGCAAACGCCTGAAACTCCGTGGAGTGACCACAGTGCTCGACGAGTCGGCGCCGCTGCGCGGCCGAACCGTGCGCGACGATCAGCCTCGCCGCGGTGGCGAGCAGCTTCGGCTCGGTGGCGTCGAGATCCTCGACGGCCCACGCCGGACACTCCTCCAGGCTCAGGCACGCCAGCAGCACGTCCATCTTCTCCGTGGGGCCGCCGCGCCGGTGCAGCGATTCAAGCTCCTGCCGCGCGGCGGCGTCGCCAAGCCCTGCCAGTCCCACCAGCGCGACCAGCCGATGGCGATACTGCCAGTAGACCGCGTTGCTGAAGGACTGCTCCGCCAGGATCAGCGGCGGATTCGCCGCGAGCACCTGCTCGAAGAAGGGCCGCGCGCTGGGATCCCGCCATGACCCCAGCGAGAAAATCGCCTCTTGCCTGTGTCCATCGGAAGCATCCTGCTGTGCCACGCGGATCAAGAGCGGCCCAATGGCTTCCCGATCGTCGGCCGAAAGTCCCTCCACGGGACCCAAGCACTGGATCGCCGCCAGCCGGAGATCGCCGTTGCGAATGCCGAGCAGCGGGAGCAGTTGTCGTCGGAAGCGGCCGTCAGTGTGGGCGAGATAGCCGATCGCCGTCTGGCGGGCGATCACCGGTTTTGACTCGTCGAGCGCAAGCTTCACGGCCGCCGGCTCGAACCCGTCGAGGCGGCGGAAGGTGGCCAGCCGCAACGCCTCCTCGTGACCGCGGTCGGCATGGCCCAGAAGCAGCGACACCGCCTCAGCGGCGATCGCCTCGGGCCCCTGCCGCAGCACCGACAGCGACGGATCGACGAATTCGAACGGCTCGTTTTTGAGTGCCTCGAGTGCGATCGCCTCGTTGCCATCGGGATGCACGGCCATCGCCAGCAGGGCCAGATACTGGGAGCGGCTCGGCGGTCCCGGCAGCCTGGGCCACACGGCCCGCAGCGCCGCGGCGTGATCGCCCTTCTCGTCCGCCGCGAGCACCTCGAGTGCCGCCTCCACCACCGCTGGTTGCGCGAGATTCCTTTCCAAGGCCGAGAGCACGAGCCCGCCGAGGCACGGCCTCTTCTCGAGCACGCGGAGCGTGCTGACGATCGTTTCTGCAGAGCCGGCCGCCAGCCCCTGTCGTGCACTATCCTCAAAGACGCCACGGGCCTCGGGCCAGCCGCCGAGAAAGGCGAGCCAGGCCTCGTAGACCGGCCCGCTGGCCTTGGCCGGCGGATGCTCGGCAATCCGCGTGAGGGATTCCTCGAGCCCTGGCAGCGGCCGTGTTTCCTGCCCTCGGGCCAGCCGGCGATTCCAGGCCTGCAGCAGTTCCAGCCGCGTCGTATCGTCGGCGAGTCGAGCGAGCGACACGCATGGCGTGAGCCGCACGATGAGATCCGCCGCTCGTCGCTCCTCCACGTGGGTGACGAGCCGCGCAAAGAGCTGGCGGGAGAACTCGTCGTCGGCCGGCGCGGCGGTGAGCCGGACCAGATCGGCCGCATAGAGGTCGCGAACCGCCGCGGGCAGGAGCACCGTGCGGGTGGTCCGCTCGATGAGCGTCTGAAACGCCCGGTGGGTCGCGGGGGCGGCGGTCTCGTCGAGCCTGGCATACCGTTCGACGAGCAGCTGAAGGTTGGGCCACGAGAGCGATGACAACCGGTCGACCATCGCGGCCTGGCCGGCGGCGCCGCCGGCCACCTGATCGAGATACCGTTCGAGCGAGACCCGCTCCAGCTCGTCGAGCGATTCAGCGGCCACCGGCGCGGTGGCTGCCAGCATCGTGACGACGACGAGGATCGCACTGATCATGGCTGCGTATCAGCCTTGTCGGTGACGAGCAGATACCGCGGCCAGACCGGCGCCCCCTTGTGGAACCATCCTCCCGGAAACAGCGGCCCGTCGTGATGGTAGCGATCCTCGAGGTCGCCGTTCTGGCAGACGCTCAACACCCTGATCTCCGCCCCCTCCATCTTCCAGGGGCCGTGGTAGCGGGTCTTCTGACCTTCGGGCGTCGCCGGCTCGACGGTGATCAATGTCTCGCGGGCGAGTGGTGCTCCCAGTCCGGCCCACGGCAGCCGCAGCTCCGCGGTGTAGCCGGTGTCGGTATCCGAGTCGTCATTGACCGTCGAGGTCGCGCCGTCCTTTTTCGGCTTCAGTTTCACCGCGGCGGCGAAGTGGGCCTTCGCCTCGGCGTCGTCATCCAGAAACTCCCCGTGCCCGAAGTGGATGCCATAGCGGGCCAGCGCGGTCTTCGTGACCGGCTGCTTGTCGTCGATCACCGCGCACCATACGTCGTTGAACTGGTTGGCGGCGTTGTGATGCACCTCCCAGAAATAGTGCTCGTCGCCGCAGGTGATGAAAAATTCGGCGACGTCGACCTTCACCGGCGGGTCGTGGATCTTCGCCCCCTCGCGGCGGTTGGCGGCAGGCCCCTGCTCCTCGCCCGTTCCGACCGCGATCAGGTTGTCGTCGAATGTCTCGTAGCCGATGAACAGATACTGGTCGTCCCAGGCGAGTCGGCATTTCATGGGATTGCGGGTCGCCTTATGGCCGAGCTTCCCCATCACGAAATCGACCGCCGCCACCGGGGCCCGCTGCCAGCAGGCGTCGTCGAGCACGCCGTCCACGACGGGCGGCACCGCGGCCTTGGGCACCTTGACGGTCGCCGCGGGCTCCGCGGCCGGCACGGGCAGGATCGTCGCCTGCGAGGCCACGAACACTCCCACCAGCACTCCCCACACATTTCGCCTTTTCAACGGCATGCGATTCTCCATCGGGTCCACCTGAGGGTAACTAATCGCCCGAAACTGTCATTCTTACTATAAGGGCTCCAAGGGCCCATACGGGCGGGCCGGGAGTTCCTTCCGCAAAAACGAAAGACCTCGCCAAAATCAAAACCCAGCGACAGGTAGTCTCAATTTGAAACACGCCCGTTCGCTCCGTGCTTCCCCACGCAAGGATTTCCCATGTCCGAACCGAACGATGATCTGGCCGCCATCGACCGCTGTCGCGCGGCCTACGACAGGATTCATGCCGAAATGTCCAAGGTGGTCGTCGGCCAACGCGAGGTCATCGACGACGTGCTGATGTCGCTGTTCTGCGACTCTCACATTCTTTTGGTGGGCGTGCCCGGGCTTGCCAAGACGCTGTTGATCGCCACGCTCGCCAAGGTGCTGAAGCTCGACTTCAAGCGGGTGCAGTTCACCCCCGACCTGCTGCCGGGCGATATCACCGGCTCCGAGGTGATCGAGGAAGATCGGGCCACCGGCCGCCGCGAGTTCCGGTTCGTGAACGGGCCGGTCTTCACGAACCTGCTGCTGGCCGACGAGATCAACCGCACGCCCCCGAAGACACAGGCCGCCCTCCTGCAGGCGATGCAGGAGCGTGAGGTCAGCGCCGGCCGCCAGACGCTCAAGCTGCCGAAGCCGTTCTTGGTCATGGCGACACAGAACCCGCTCGAACAAGAGGGCACCTATCCGCTCCCCGAGGCGCAGCTCGACCGGTTCATGTTCAACACATTCGTCGACTACCCCAGCGACGATGAGCTGGCCGAGATCGTGATCCGCACGACGGGCGGCACGGCTGCCGTGGTCGAGCCGGTGCTCGACGCCGATGAGATCCTCCAGATTCAACAGATCGTCCGTCGCGTGCCGATCGCACGTCCGGTGGTCGACTACATCGTCCGCCTGTCGAGCGTGACCCGCCCGGGCCACGCGTCGGCGCCCGACATCGTCAAAGACTACGTCAGCTGGGGATGCGGCCCCCGCGCTGCGCAATACCTGGCGCTCGGTGCCAAGGCCCACGCCGTGCTGCACGGCCATGCCCACGCCTCGATCGAAGGCGTGAAGGCCGTCGCCCACAGCGTGCTGCGGCACCGCATCGCCCTCAACTTCAACGGGCAGGCCGAGGGTTTCGATACCCAGAAGGTGGTCGGCAGGCTGCTCGACATCGTCCCCGCCGAGGCCGCCTGACGAGGCCACCCCGGCCCCCGACGGTGGCGTCACGACGTCGCCACCCCTGTTCCGCGCATCCCGCGATCCGCATGGCATCCATGGCCGACAACTCGATCTCGCTCGATCCCGCGCTCTTGCAGCGGCTCAAGGGAATCGAACTTCGGTCGCGATTCCTCGTCCGGGGCCTTTACAACAACCGCCACCGCACCAGCGACCACGGGCTCTCGACCGAGTTCATCGAGCACCGCGAGTATCGCCGGGGCGACGAGCTGCGTTCGATCGACTGGCGGGTGCTGGCCCGCACGGAACGGCTCTACGTGAAGGTGCACGAGATGGAGTCGAACATGCGGGTTCATCTCGTGGTCGACACGTCGGCCTCGATGCGGGTGCCCCCCGCCCAGGGCCTGCCCAGCAAGCTTGAGCTGGCCTGTTCGATCGCCGGAGCGCTGACGGTGATGGTGCAGGGCCAGCAGGATGCGGTCGGCCTGGTCTGCCTGGGTGACCGCATCGACGAACACATTCCGGCCCGGCAGGGGCCGCAGCATCGCCGCCTGCTCTTCGAGCACCTCGGCAAGCCCCCGGGCGGTGGAGGCGGCAGGCTTGGCGACCTGCTGCTCGAGTCGGCCCCCCGGTTCGGCACACGCGGGATGATCCTGCTCCTGACCGACGCGCTCGACCCGGTCGAGCCGCTCGCCCGGGCGCTCAAGCGGCTGCGGGCGCAGCAGCAGGACGTGACGCTGATCCAGATTCTCGACCGCCAGGAGCTCGACTTCCCCTTCGATCGGCTCACCGAGTTCCGGCACCCCGAAACGGGAGCACGGGTCGTCGGCGATCCGGCCGTGCTGCGGGCGAAATATCTGACGCGGCTGAACGCCCATCTGCAGCAGGTCGAACAGGCGTGCCAGCGGGCCCAGGCCGACTTCCTGCGGCTCTCCAACGCCGACGACCTGCGACGGCTGCTCTCGCTGCACTTCATCAGACGCCAGATGGCGGGAGGCCGCTAGTGCTCCATCCCGCCATGCTCCTGGGGCTCTTCGGCCTGTCGCTGCCGGTGATCATCCACTTGATCCAGCGGCAGCGGTTGCGGTCGCAGCCACTCTCGACGCTCGATTTCCTCGACCGCGAGGATCTGGCCAACGCCTTCGCCCCCGTGCCCCGCGATCTGCTCCAGCTGCTCTTGCGGCTCCTGCTCCTCGGCCTGTTCGTCATGCTCATGACGCGGCTGTATTGGGGCGGCAGCGAGCCCGGGCCGCGGACGCTGGCCATCGTCTTCGATCAATCGATGAGCATGCGGCGGCACGTGAGCGAGACGGAATCGCTCTTCGACAGGAGCAAGCGGCAGGCGCTCGAACTCGTCGCCTCGCTGCGCGAGGGGGACCGCGCGTCGCTGACGCTCGTCGGCGACGACGTCACCCGGTCCACCGGATTTCTCGCCGATCGCGACCGGCTGCGGGCGGAGGTGGAGTCGTGCGCGGTGAGCGACAGCGGCTCGGCCGGCCTGGCCTCCGCGGTCCGCGCCGCGATCGACCAGCTCCGCGTCAGGCGGTCGGTCAATGCCTGCGTCGTCGTCTTCTCCGATCGCCAGCGGGAAGCCTTCGCGGCCGACCTGCGGGACAAGGCTGCCCAGCCGCGGCTCGGCCGCGTGAAGCTGCTCTGGATCGATGTGGCCGAATCCGACCAGCCCAACCTGAGCATCGAACGGGCGGCGTTCTCTCCCACACGGGCGTTCGTGGGAGGCAGCAGCCGCCTCACCGCCGTGGTCCGCAACGGCACCGACAAGCCTCAGCCGGCCGCCCTGCTGATCCGGAATGAGCAGGAAGGCGACGCCGCCGGCGAGGAGCGAACCATCGAGCTCGCCCCCGGTGAGGCGGCGCACGTCGATCTCGTGCAGCGGTTCGACTCGCCCGTCGACAGCATCGCCCGCGTGGAACTGCCCGACGACCTGCTGCCCGGCGACAACGCGTTTCATACCCCGATGCGGATGCGCGACCGACGGCAGGTGCTTCTGGTGGCGGAGGCTGACCAGGACGAAGAGCCGCAGACCACCGCGGTGCGGTTCGAGGGGCTCGACCTGCTGGGGTACGCGATCAACCCCGGCGAGGCGGTCGGTCAGGGCGGCGGCACGCAGGTCAACCTGAAACGGGTTGCGCCGCAGGCCCTGCCGCGGGTGTCGCTCCCGCTCTATTCGTTGATCGTCCTCTACGGCGTGGTCGACCTTCCGGAGCAGTCGTACAAGGATTTGCGGTCCTTCGCCGCGGCCGGCGGCCTGGTCTGGATCATCGCCAAGGCCGACGCGTCGCCCGTACGGTTCAACGAGCGGTTCGCCTCGCTCCTGAGCGGGCTGAGCATCGGTCAGGTTTCCGAATCCGAGAACGAGTCGCCCCGTTCGCTGAGCATCGTCGAGAGTGACGTCGGCGATCCCCTGCTCCTGCCGCTTCTCCGCGACGAGTGGGGGCCGGCGGGCGAGGTCTTCCTGTATCGCTACGTCCGCCTCGAGACGCCCGGCACCAGCCGGCCGCTGCTCAAGGCGGCCAACGGCGACGTGCTCATGGCGCTCGTGCAGCTGGACCGCGGCCACGTGCTCGTTCAGGCCTTCGACTGCGACCTGACGAGTTCGTCGCTGCCCCGCACCGCGGCCTTCGTGCCGGTCGTGCAACGGGTGGTGCACGGCCTCACCGATCAGGAGCGGGCGGGCAGGCCCGACATGCTGCGGGTTTCCCAGACGGCACGGATCCGGCTGCCCGAATTTCGCAGTCTGCAGGGGGACGTGTTGCTGACGGGGCCGGAGCAGCGGACGTTGACGATGGTGGGGCCTGACCGCGACGAGGTGCGGCTGACAGACCTGCGGTTGGCCGGCGGCTACACGCTCACGCACGCGGCCCGCCCGACGGGCCGGCAGCGGCGGGTGGCGGTCAACCCGACGGCGGGCGAGTCGGAGCTGACGCCTCTCTCCGCTGCCGAACTGGCCCAGCTCTACGGCGCTGAACATGCGAGTCTCGTGCCTTTCGAGCAGCTCGCCAGCCACTTCCGCAATGGCCACGAATGGATCTGGCCGCTGGTCTGGCTCGTGCTCGGGGCGCTCGTGCTCGAGTCGCTGGCGGGCGCATGGCAGTCGCGCCGCGGCGGTCGGCGCCAGGCGGGAGGAGCCGCATGAACATGCTGCTGTGGCTCTGCGGACTGGAATGGGGCACCGATGTCGCCCGGGTCGTCGAATCGTCCTGGCAGACCGCCGCGCCGCTGGCCCGTCCCTGGCTCGCCGCGCTTCTGGGGCTGGGGCTCGTGCTGGCGGCGCTCAACCTGCTGCCGCAGTTGGCCCTGCGGGCGAGCGTGCGGCTGTGGACGTTCCTGCTCCGCCTGGCGATGCTCGGTCTCCTGCTCGTCGTGCTCCAGCGCGTCGAATGGCATGCGACGCTCGCGGTGCGGGAGCCGGCCCGCTGGACGGTGCTGGTCGACGACTCGGCCTCGATGGCCACCCGCGACGTCGACGGAAAGAGCCGCTACCAGGCCGCGAAAGCCGACCTCGAGAAGCTTGTCGACCGCGTCGGCGACCGCGTCGCGCTCACGGTGCGATCGCTCAGCGGCCGCGTGCTTGGTGACGAGCCTGGCGACGGCCCGACGCCACTGGGCGATGCGATCGCGGAACAGTCGCTCGAGCAGCGCCGCTGCGATCGGCTCATCCTGCTCACCGACGGCCGCGACAGCGCCGACCGCGACCTCACCCCGCTTGGCGACGAGCTGAAACTCCGCGACACTCAGGTATCCGTCGCGGTCTACGGGTCGGCCGTCGCGCCGGTCGATCGTGGCATCTCCGTTCAGCCCGAGCGGTCCGTGCTTCGGCTGGGCGAGGAGCTCGTCGTTCGCGGCGCTCTCACCGGGCCGTCGGCCGCCGGCACCTTGACGCTCGAGGAGAACGGCACGGCCGTCGGCACGACCGACGTCACTGCGGAGTCCGGGCGGTTCGAGTTTCGCCACCGGCCCGCGAAGAAGGGCAACCATCTCTACGTGGTTTCGCTCGCGGGAAAGGATGCCGCGACGGCCAACGACACGGTGCAGTTCACCGTGCAGGTGGTCGACGACAAGATCAATGTCCTGCTCGTCGAGGGCTTTCCGCGGTTCGAGTTCAAGCTGTTTAAGTCGGTCCTCGAGGTCGACCCGCTGGTGAACCTGGTCAGCGTCTGCCAGATGCCGGGCGGCGGCGTGCACGTGCAGGGCGAATCGCTGCACCGCAATCCCGAGCAGGGGCTCGTCTCCTCGCGGGCCGACCTGTTCAAGTACGACGTGGTCGTGCTGCGGGACGTGCCGCGGAACCTCTTCCGGGCGGGGGGCGACACGACCGAAAGCCGCCTGCGGCTGCTCGTCGAGTTCGTCACCAAGCGGGGCGGCGGCCTGATGGTCTGCGGCGGCCAGGACGTCTACCGGGCCGGCGGCTACGAGACGAGTGCCCTCGCCGAGGTGCTGCCCTTCGACCTCGGCACACACGATTCCGGCGAGCCGCAGTTCGAGGGCCGGTTCTTCGCGGAGGTGCCAGCGACGGCCGTCGGCCACCCACTGCTGCGGCTCCTGCCTGACCCCGCCGAGAATCGGCAGCGTTGGAACGCGCTTCCCAAGCTCGACGGCTCCAACAACGTGGGCCGGTTCAAGCCCCTGGCCACTCCCCTGCTCACCCGGACCGTGCAGGTGCCGGGCAAGAACGACACGACCGAGGATCGCACTGTGCCCGTCATGGGGGTGATGACCGTGGGCGAGGGCAAGGTGGTCGGCACGGCGGCCGACACGCTCTGGCGTTGGCAGTTGCAGCCCGACTTCGACGACCCACCGCTGACGATGCTCCTCGCCAACATCGTCCGCTACCTCGCGCCGCCGCCGGAACGGAAGGCGGAGCGGCCGATCGTTGCGCTGAACGATGCGGCGCCGCAGGTGGGACAGGAGGTGCTGCTCTCGACCGACCTCCGCGACGCGAATTTCGAGCCCGTCCGCAACGCCGAGCTGGTCGTGACGGTGACCCGCCCCGACGGCACCTCGTGGCGGATCTTCCCCCGCGACCTGCCCGAGGAGCCCGGGCATTATGAGTATCGCGTGCCTGTCGAGCAGGGAGGCACCTACAAGGTGGTGGCCAGACACAACAAGGAGGAGGCCAGCAGGGAGTTCCTCGCCGGTGCCTCTGCCGGTGAATTCGCGAACCTGTCCGCCGACGTCGAGGGCATGCAGCGGTTCGCCCGCACCGCCGCCGGGGAGGTGGTCTCCTCGTCGCTGGCCGACTGGGCGCGGTCGGTGGACCTGACGGCGGCCGAGCGTCTCGTGCACCGTGAGCTCGAGGTGTGGAACAGCCCCGCGGTGCTGCTCGCGTTCATTGCGCTCGTCAGCCTGGATTGCTTTCTCCGCAAACGGCAGGGGCTGGCGTAAATGGAGATGCGACGCTGGTTCGAAGCCCGGTTGCGGCGATTTTCTCGCGTGCGGCGGCACCTGCTCAATGCGGCCCTTGCCTATTCTCTGGGCACGGCGGCGGCGGTGCTCGGCGGTGTGGCCCTGATCCTTCTGGCGGGATGGCTGCCGTGGGCGCCGTTGAATCTCGCGATCTTCGCCGCGGCCATGCTGGCGGTGCTGGGGCTCGCCGTGGCATACATCCGCCAGCGGCGTCGGTATCGGTCGCCGCTCGCCGAGGCCTTCGCGGTCGAGTCGCTCTGCGGAGGACTCAACAGCCGCGTGGTCAGCGCCTGGGATTTCCTCGAGCACTCCGCGGTCGAGCCGCTGGCGGCGCGGGTCGTCGACCAGGCGCGGGCCGATCTTGAGCCTGCGATCGAGGCCCGCCTCGATCGCAGGCCCCGCGACCTCGCGCGGCGACGGTTCCTGCTCTCCGCCGTCGCGGTCGCCGGCCTCGCCTGCACGCCCTGGTTCGGCTACCACCGCCTGCTCGCCACGGTCACCCGATCGTGGCAGGAGACCTACGACCTGCTCTTCCCGGTGCAATACGCCTTCGAGCCCGGGCCCGGACGGCACGTCCGCCGACTGGGCGAGAGCATCGACCTGACGCTCACCTTCCCGCGGCGTCCCTACGAGCAGGTGACGCTCATCCTGGAGAAACGCGACGGGACCGGCGCGGAGACCGGCCAGGACGGTGACGAGTCCGTCTCCCGCGTGCCGGTCGATGTCGATGCCGCGGGCGTAGCGCGGTACCGGGTCACGAGCGGGGTGGAGGCCGAGATGCAGGCCCGCTTCGCCTTCGGCTCGCGGACCACCGACGCCCGCGAGCTGATCTTCACGACGCCGCCCGGCCTCGTGAACATGCAGACCGAAATGATCGCGCCGGCCTACACGGGCCAGCTGCCGCGGACGCTCGAAGGGGTGCAGCAGCGGTTGCTGGGCCTGCCCGGCACGCGGCTTGCGCTCGGCTTCACGTTCAGCAAGGATCTGGAGTCGGCCGACATCACGTGGGATGACGGGCAGACGTTGCCGCTGGAGGTGACCGGCCGCTTCGTGACCGCGGGGCTCGTGCACACGCAGGCCCGCCGGGCGCAGCTCCAGGTGAAGGACATCCACGGGCTCGCGCTCGACGAGCCGCTGCTGATCGACTTCGACCTGCAGGTGGACGAAAAGCCGCAGGTGCTTCTGCCCAAGTACCTCACCGACGACATGCCCCTGCTCGCGGAGGCCGTCCCGATGTTCGGCTTCAGCGCCCGCGTGCAGGACGACTACGGCGTGACCCGTTGCCTTCTCCGCTGGCAGAAGAGCACCGTCGACAATCCCACGGCGATCGTCGAACAGGGTGAGGTCGAACGGCTGATCTCCCCGTCGCAGCGGACCGCGGTCGTGAATTTCGAGAACGTCTTCGAGGGGCTGCAGGTGCGGCCGGGAGACAAGGTGACTTTTGAACTGGAGGCTGCCGACAACCGCGCCCCCGACAAACAGGCGACCCGTTCGCGTCGGTCCTCGTTCTTCGTGTTCCAGCAGGATCTCGGCGGACTCAACATCGCGCAGCTGGGATTCGGCGCGGCCCGCGACCTCGGTGAGGAGCGGATCGCCAAGAGCCGCAAGGCCACGGCGGTGAAGAGCCCCGACGGTCTGCGGACGCGGGAACAGGTGAAGAACGAATTCGTCGGCGACGTAAAGACCGCCACGCAGGCTCCCGTGACCCGGGGCGAGTTCGGACGGGCGACGCAGGATTACTTCCGCGTGCTCGCGGGAGCCAGCTACGACGACGCATCGCCGCCGACCGCGCCGCCCGCCCCGGCCGCCGGCAGCCCACCGGAGGCCGAGAATCGATGAACCGCACGCACCCACGCCCGTCGCGTCACCCACTCGTGATCCTCGTCGCCATCATGCCGCTGGTGGCTTTGCTCGCGGCATCATTCCTTCACGCCGGGGAGGCTGCCGCTCCGGCTGCCCCGCAGGCTGCCTCGCCAGGAGCGGCTCAGGTCGTCGTTCAACTCGTGACCGATCTCGACACCGGCACGCTCGCGAGCGACACGGAGCAGGTCGAGGAGATCTTCGAGACCGAATACACGCCCGACGGAAGCGTTGACAGGAAGATCGGCGAACAGGGCACGCTCTGGGTTCGCAACGCCCACGTCGACGGCCGGTTTTTCTTCGAGCGGTACTACCAGGAGAAGTTCGTCGGCCGGAGCAGCCGCCTGGAGATTCCGGCAGCCGACCTGCCGGCGGGCGAGCACTTCATCGAGCCGGGGCACCACCGCTTCGTGGTCGGGGCCGACGGCACGATCACGTCCGTCGATCGCGACATCCGCGTCGTCGGCCGCACGGTGTCGCTGCGGCTCCACCGGGTCGAGATCCAGCCGGTCGATGCCACGAAGACGGGGCCGCCCGAGTTCCGTCTTACGCCGGCGGAATTCGGCCTGCTGGCTGCGCTGCCCGATTGGAAGCTCGATGCCCAGGCACTGCCCGATCTCAAGACGACGTTCGATCCCCGCAAGCCCGGCACGGCGGCCGGGGTCGCACCGCTGGCCGACATGCTCAGCCGCAGCGGCCGCTTCCAGTCGCTGGCCGTGTGGCTGCCGGCAAACACGCAGGGAGCCGGCTACGTGCTCGTGCCCAGTTGGCAGGGATTTCACCTCGAGCCCGGTGGCCGCGTCCGCGTGGCCGACCAGCCTCGCGTGCCGGGGATCGAACTGGGCGACTCGAGCATCGTCGTTCCCTACCGGCAGGCGGCGGGCCGGATCGGTTCGCGGAGCCAGCTGAACGCCGGCGTCGGCGCCGAGAAACTCGGCCCCGCCATGAAGCTCGGCCCCACGCTACGGCCGCTCGAGTTCGTGGCCGGCCATGAGAAGCCCGATCCGAACCTCTCGATCGCGATCGATCCCGATGCCGGCAAGCTGCCGCACAAATTTTTCGTGGCCGACAACACCGCGAGCAACGACAATTCGAGCAATAGGGATGCGATCCGCCTCGTGGCCTTCGAGTGGGATGAGCCGATCTTCGAACGCGGCGGGGTAGGAAGCGTGTCGGTGCGGTTTCGCCAATCCCCGAGCCATCCATCGCTCGCAGAGCCTGAGGTGCGGGCGGAATGGAGTCCCTACCAGCCGTCGAACCCCGCGGCCCGCAGCTGGCAGCGGGTCGACGTGCTTGACTGGCAGGCCGGCGGCGACCGAGGCCCGCTGAGGTTCCGCGTGCCAGACGTGCCGTTTCAATATGCCGTGTTCCGTCTGGCCGTATGCGACCGCGGCGACACCAAGCCCTTTCCTCCGCTGGCGGCCGAGATCCACGGCTGCGTCGTCGACCGCGGCCAGCGGGGCTCGGCGAGCATCGTCACCAATCGGGGCCGGAGCGCCTTCGTGGCCGGCGAGCCGATCTCGCTCGAGGTCGTGCTGCGGTCGGCCGATCCCCGCCCGGCCGGCCGGCGCATGATCGTGCTCACGCATCCCGATGGCCACGAGGACAGGCTCCCCTTCGACGATCCCGGCACCGCATGGTGGAGCCAGCCGGTTGACCTGCCGGCAACTCAAACCGCCCGGCTCGAGAGCGGCTCCTACACGATCACCGTGGCCGACCTGCCGTCGGGAATCGTGACAGTGCCCTGGCGATTCGACCTCGCGGCCGCCGAACGCCCGAGCCTCTTCCACGTGGTCAAGCCGTCGAAATACACGAAGCCCATGAACGGCCTCGAGCCGAGCCACGTGCGCGACACGCAGACGCCGATCGACCTCGACCGGGCCGTCGACACGCTCTCCCGGCTCGGCTACACCCGCGTCGACCTGATGACCTACTCGCAGAACCACAATCTCCGCGGACACGCCTGGCGGGAGCGGCTCTCCGAGGTCGACCCGCGGCTGCCGCCGCCGGACGCGGTCTACACGCCCACGCCGCGTGAGCAGATTCTCAACGCCTGCGTCCGCCACGGCATGCAATACAGCGACGTCTGGCTGAGCTACAACGACTTCGCCCTGCCGCGGCGGATCGAGCCCTACATCCGCGCGAGCGAACGCTGGATCGCCCGCGAGACGCAGGCGATGCGGCATTCGCCCGCCTTCGACGGCATGATGCTCTACGACGAGATGTACGAGGCTGCCGTGTCGGGCCTCGTGCCGCACCATCAGAAATACTTCGGTGCGACCCGCATCCGGCTCGCCGAGGAAAAGTTCGGCGTGCCCCCGTCGAAGATCGAGCAGGCCTTCTCCCGCTACCTGCAACGTCCGCCGGGGCAGCGTGACCCTGCCGCCCTCCAGCAGTACATCGCCTACCAGGACTGGCAGCAGCACGGCTGGGCCGAATACATCGACCGGGTCGTCGACGTGGCCCGGGGGATCGCCCCGGCCGCGCGGTTCGGCACCTACCATCGCACCTGGATGTCGCCGGGCACCTGCGACGACATCTACCACGGCTACGCGCCCGACGTGTTCCGTAATCTCGACATCATCAGCCATGTGCACTACGCCGACAACATCACCGGCTGGGTGCATGCACCGCTGATGGCGGGCATTCTGCGGACGGGTCGCGGCAAGACGCTCTACCTCAACATGCCGCTGACGCATGAATCCAGCTCCGACTTCGACGGCCAATACACGCGGCAGATGGCGTTCTCGGTGCTGTCGCTCGGGGCCAACGGCGTCTCGCAGTATGGGCTGCTCCACTCGTTCGACGATGGTCCGAACCCGCAGACGGCGCTGGCCAACGAGACCACCCGCGTGCTCAACCGCGAGATCCTCCGCCCGTTCGGTGCGATCAACGACCACACCACCGACGGCTATCGTCGCGTCGGCATCGTGAGCACGCTCGCTCAGCACGCGACCAGCCGGTTCAAGCCGATCGCCGTCGCCTGCCAGACCGAGGGGATCGCGGTCGCCTGCTGGCGGCTGGGCTACCCGGCCACGTTCCTCCGCGAAGACACGCTCGAGGAGCCGCTCGACGGCTTCGAGGTCATCTTCGTGCCCGGTATCCACTTCGAGGGGGAGCTGTCCGAGCCGGTCATGCAGCGGCTTCGGTCTGCGGTGGATCAGGGCATCAGGGTGGTGGTCGAGAGCGACAGCCAGTTGCAGCTCCCCGGCGTGATGAAGCTCGCCGACTGGAAACTCGACAGCTACTACATCGGCGACACCTATTTCGCCACCTGGGAGGACGACGAACTCAACAAGGTCTACAGGGCCAGCCAGCCGATCGTCGACTTCCTGGGGCCGAAGCTTGCCGAGTGGGGCGTCGAGCCCGCTGCGCGTGGCGATTTCCGCGTTGGCCCCAACTGGCGGAGCGGCGGCGACATCCAGTATCTCATCCACGCCAACTTCGACGATCCGCCCTATCGCCATTCCGTCAAGCAGTCGCAGGCGCTGCCCAAGGTGCAGCGGCTCCAGGTGCCGCGGCACCGTGGCGCAGCTGCCTACGACCTTTTGGCGCAGCGGCCGCTGGAGATCAGGCCGGCCGACGGGCCGCGCGGCGATCGCGAGCAGGCGATCGACCTCGACCTGCGGAGGCTGCAAGGCGCGATCGTCGCCTTCACGCCGGAGCCGGTCGCGAAGCTCGAGACCCGAGTGGCCTGGACGGCCGAGACGGGCGACCTGCGTTTGCGGGGAGAACTCGTGGGCAGCTCGGGCAAACCGATCAAGGGTGTGTTTCCGGTGCGGATCACGATCCGGCAGGGCGGCGCTCCGCGGGAGTTCGACCGCGTGCTGGGGGCCGACACGGCGGCGGAGTTCACGCTGCCCTACGGGACCGCCGACCGCGAGACCACGATCGAGGTTCGTGAGTCCCTCACCGGCCGTACCGCATCGCACACGGTCGTCGTTCCGGCGCGGACGGCATCACCGCTCGAACTCGCAATCCCGCATGCCGTCGCCGTGCCCTACCCGGCCGAGGTGGCGAGGTTTGTGGAGTCGCGGAAGGCGTCCAAGCAGCCCGTCACGATCGCCGTCGCCCGGAGTGTGCCGGAGGGCGAGGCCGTGGCGACTGATCTGGTTCGCAAGCTGAAGGACCGTGGCATCACCGCCAGGGTCGCACCGGAGGCGAGTGTGTACCGCCGTCCGACCGGCGACCCGAAGGCGGAAGACCCGCTTGGCGACGGCTTCCACACGTGGCGGGGCTCACAGCCGCTGATCGGTCCCGGGCTGGCCGTCGATGGGCCGCTCGTGGTGCTCGGCGCGGCCCGCGGCTCGCTCCTGATCGACGCGCTCTCCGAGCATGGCTACCTCTCCCACCGACCGCTCGGGCGGCCGGGCGAGGCCTGCCGGCCGAGCATACAGGTCGCCACGAAGGGGCTCCACTTCGCGCACGACACGCTCTGCCTGATCGCCAACGATGCGGCAGGCATGCAGGCCGCGGTCGACGCGCTCGTCACGGTTGCCAGGTCGCCCGAGGCGGCGGCCGGCGAACGCCAGCCGGGAGCAGCCGGTGAACGGCAGGCGGCGGCCGTCGAACGCACCCTGACTGACAGCGGCGTGACGTCGGCGGTGCCTGTGACGACGAAGCTGGGCACGAACGAAATGATCGAGCACCTCGAGTTCGATGCCGCGGGCAATCTTTATCTGGGGACGTGGGGCCACGGCAACAACCTCTATTCACTCGACAAGAACGGCACGGCACGTTTCGCGCGGCGGCTGCCGGAGATGGGCATCCGCCGTCTGGTGGTGGCCGACGATCGCGTGCTGGCCTACACGGCCGCAGGCGCGCGGCTCTACCAGTTCACCCATGACAACCAGCCGCTCTCGCAGGCGCGGATCAATCTCGATCCGGGCGGCACGCTCGCCGACGACGATTACTCCCTCTCCAACGCCGATTTCCTCTGGCTCGCCAGGCCGCGGCAACTGCTGCACAATCTGGGCGACAGGATGCGGCTGCTCGACGAGCAGGGAACAGTCATCGCCGAATGGGAGGGGGAGGCCTACGAGGACAAGGACGTGGCCGACCGGACGCTCCGCCGGCAGGTGCACGGCTTCGCGCTGAGTCCCGACGGCGGCCGGATCGCGCAGCTGGAATCGAGCCGGTATTTCACGAGGAATGCCTACAAGGACGAGGCCGTGTACGACGTGCATCTGGTCGTCCGCGATCTGCGGGGCGGCCTGCTGCACGAGTGCAAGGAGATCGACAACGGCAAGGAGGTGACGGCGACGGTGGCCTGGCCCGCCGATGCGGCAGGGCCGATCGTGTATGCCCCCAATCTCACGCTGGCGGAGGGGCACGAGCGGTGGCTGTTCGATCCTGGCCTGAAGCTCCTGGCGAAGACGCCATACCGTCAGGGCATGCTGTCGCTCGGGGGCGAGCGACGACTCGTCCGCGACGGCGCGATGCTGCTCTACCACGACATGGCCGACCGGCTCGTCTGCCGGATCGGCCCGTTTGCGACCGCGCCGAGCTTCGCGGCCTCGAGCCGCGACGGCGGCCACCTGGCCACGCTCGACGAATATGGCCGGCTGCAGATCTTTGCGACGGTCGACGGCCGCAGACTCGCCGACACGATGGTTGCGGAGCTGGGCAGCGTGCTCGCCTTCACTCCCGACGGCAGCCAGCTGGTGCTGGGCGGTGCCCGCGGAACGGTGCTCGCCCTCGGCCTCGACGGCAATCCTGTCTGGCGGTATGAACTGTCGCAGTCCAACCCCGTGCTCGGCGGCGAACTACCCGAACGGGATCGGTCGTTCCCTGATCTGACAGACCGTCTCTGGCCCGAGACCCGCGACGAGCCGGGGCAGCTCGACACGCTCGTGCGGCTGGGCCCCAACCGTCTGGTCAACGGCGATGCGGAGGAGCAGTCCGGTTGGCAGGGGCAAAAGATCGACTACCGTGGTCCGGGGCATGAAAGCAGCCGCTGTCTCGCCGTCGGCGCGGCGCCCGTCACGCAGCAGGTGAGCGGCTATCTCGGCACCCATGCCACCTGGGTGCTGGAATTCTTCTACCGCGCCGCCGAAGACCGCTCGCCGGTCGAACTGCTCGCAGGCCTCATGGGCGACGGCCGGTTCCGTGACTCGACCGCGATGCGGCTCCCGGCCGACGCGCAGTGGCGATTCGCCCGCGTGGCCTTCAAGAATGGCGAGAAGTGCGGCACGCTGACGGCCGGCTTCTCGGCGGCGGCAGGCGGCTGCCTCGTCGATCGGGTCAGCCTCCGCCAGATCCGCTTTCCGAGCATCAACCACCTGCTCAGCGAGCCGCTCTACCCGATCACGCCGGTCGTCCTCGAAAACCCGCTCTACGCGCAGCAATACGACCCGGTCGGCAATCTGCGGGAGCAGGCGGTCAGCCGCGTGCTCATTCCCCCGCTGCACACAGGCGCGCTCAACCTCGTCGAAAATGCCTGGATGCAGAACGGCCGGCTCAACGACACGTCGGACCACTGGTACATCCAGCCCTTCAGCCGCGAGAGCCCAGAGCTCCCGATCTCGCTCTCCCTCCGCGAGCCGCGGTGGATCTCGATGCTGGCGGTATATTTCAACCAGCGGCGGCCCGGCCAGATCGCGCCGCACTTCGACATCTACGGCGCCGATCCTGAAACGGGCAACGACCGGCTGCTGGCCAGCGTCCGCAACAACGCGCAGGTCTTCCGGCTCGTGAAGTTTCCGCCGATCAAGACGTCGCTCGTGAAGCTCGTGCTCGTCAACTCGATCGAGCGGCACCGCACGGTGAGCGAGATCGAAGTCTACGGGCCCCTGTCGGGCCGGGAGGGTCAGCCCGCGTTCCTCGACCCCGAAGGGCAAAACACCTACATGGGCGACTTCACCCGCGTTGACAAGCGGCCCAAACCTCTCGCCGACGACTACCTGCCGCCGCTCGTGCGGGGCGGCACGCACGACGCTGCGATTGCCTGGCACGCGCCGATCACGCAGCCGCTCATGGCCGAGGGCCGGATGTATCTGGGCCGCACGTTCGGCCAGAACACGTCGCACATGCTGGCCGAGCCGCTGAAGGACGTTGCCTGGGGCCGCGCGGGGGGCTTCGGCTACACGCCTTACGGAACGCTCTACGCGGGGCTGATCCTGCGCACCGGCAACGATGGCAAGCTTTACTGCCTCAATCCCGACACGGGCACCGAGCTCTGGTCGACGCCGCTCGGCAACCGGCTCTTCGGCTGCCCGGTCTGCATCGGGGAGGATGTCTACGTGGCCAACGATCTCGGCAAACTCTTCCAGCTCGACCTCGCCAGCGGCCAGATCATGAAGGAAGCTCCGATCGGCGGGCTGGTGCTGGGCTCGCTGGCGACCGACGGCCGCACGCTCCTGTTCATCACCGACGACGGCCGGCTGAACGCCGTCGACGCCGCGACGTTCAGAACGCTCTGGCAGCTTCCGATCGCGGTGGCGACCGACTCGACCCCGGCGGTCGACCAGGGCACGGTCTACCTGGCCGACCAGCAGGGGCTTGCCCAGGCGGTCGACCTCGCGACCGGCCGGCCGCGGTGGGCCACGCCGCTGGGAGATGAATTCACCCGCTGCCCCGTCGTGGGACAGAACGTGGTGGTATTCGGCTGCCGCGGCGGCACGCTGGCGGCCCTCGACCGCGGGACGGGCACGATCCTCTGGAAGCAGCAGGTTGCGAGCCGCTTCGAGTACGAGCCGCTGCTGACCGAAAGCGGCCTGCTCTCCTTCAGTGGCGGCACGGCCATGCTCACCCGCCTCGACACAGGCGAATCCATTCCATGGCAGCCGATGGCTGCCAGCCGCGGCAGGCCTGCGCTCCTCGCGCCGCCATTCACGCTGCCAAATGATCCGGTAGTGCCGCTGAGCTACTACCGCGGACGGCTCGCTTTCATCGAACGGCCGGCCGACATGGGGCATCAGACATTTCAGATGAATTTCGCCTGGCACCTCCTCGGAGGTTCCTACACCGTGCTCGCGCCCGTCGAGAAGGCCGCCGTGGAGGCCACGCCATGAACTGTTTCCAATCGCCCCGCTTCCGCGGCCGGACGCTGCTCGCCCACCTCCTGCTCGCCTGCTGCCTGTCGGCCGACGCCGGATTCGCAGCCCGGGCCGTAGCCGCCGAACAGGTCGATCTCGCCGTCGCCTGGGTGGAGGGCAAGCCGCAGGCGTCGCTGGTGGTCCGCGATCTGCCGGCGGATGTGCCCGGGCCGCTTGCGGTGGCATGGTCGGTGCTCGATCCGCAGGACAAGCCGCTCGCCGGCGGCGAGGCGAAGCTCGCCCGGGTCGACGGCACGTGGCAGGCCGCTATTCCGCTCGACGCGATCAAGGACCCGAAGAAAACCCATCGGCTGGAGCTCTCGCTCCGCGACGCCGCCACGCGGCTCGAGTATGCCGCGCGGGCGACGATCGTGGGCGAGGCGGCGAGCGTGCCGTGGTATGCGATCGCGGGCGAGGGCGTCTGGCCCGATCGCAGCGTGGCCTTCGTCGTCTCGCTGCCGGGCGACAGGTCGGCCCAGCCTCGCGACATTCCCGTGGCCCTGACGGTTCGCGACGGCGACGACGCGATCGCCTTTCAGCGCGAGCTTCGCCTTTCGCCAGCCGCCGATCGCGGCGTGCACCGCATCGCCGTCACGCCCGACACCGCAGCGAGCGTGGGCCCCTACCTCGCCGAGATCGACATCGACAGCGAGGTGCACGGCCTGTCGTTCCGCACGCAGGAGCGGTTCGCCCAGGCCTGTGCGGAGATTCCGCTGAGCAGTTTTGAGCGGGGACAACGCGGCGACTGGTTCACCGCCGACGGCCAGCCGCAGGGCTACCGCTCACTGCAGATGTACTACTCCGGGCATCTCCAGGATCTCCAGCAGCGGGACTACCCGCGGATTGGCTACGACCCTGCGGAAAAGCATGCGGGCCGCCAGTCGCTCCGCATCGGCTACGACAGTGGCAAGCCGGCCCACGTTTGGTCACGGCAGGTGCTGCCGGGCAAGCCGACGGCGCTCTCCGTTTGGGTCAAGGGCAACAACACGGCCGACGAACTGCTGATGTCGTTCGAGGACCACATCAACTTGTCGCTGCCCGCCTGGCAGCGGAATGCCAACTTCTCCGAGGCGAAGGTCTGCACGCTCGACTTCGAAGGCTGGCGGCGGTTCACGGTGCCCGTCCTCGGCGCGGGACTGCAGGCCACGGGCATCAAGGGTTCCACCACCGACGTCGACGCGCCGGTGAAGATTCTCGCGGTCTCCGTCCGCACGACGGTGGCCAAGGGACAGCAGGCCGGCGAGCCGCGGCAGGTCTGGCTCGACGACCTCTCGGTGCAGACGCAGGCGGCCGAGGCCGGCCGGCTCTCACTCGAGCTCGGCTCGAATCGCGTCGACGGCTCCCTGGCGAAACAGGCAGTGACGGTCGTCAGCCTCGGCAACGGCCGGGGTGTCGACCTGCCGCGTGGCAGGCTCAGCCTGGCCGCCCGCGATGCCGAGGGGCGGGCCGTCTGGTCGCAGACGCTCGACCTGCCGGCGAAGGCCGGACAGTTCACGTCGGTAGAGGTGCCGCTCGAGGAACTCGCCGGCAAGACGGTGGATGGACCTATCGACATCGACGCGACGTTCACCGATGCGACCGTGCCCGGAGCCCGCATCACCAGCCGACAGACCTGGAAGCTCCCCATGCAGGCCGCGGTTGTGCTCGACTTCGAGCACCGCGAGAGCTTCAGCGGATACCAGCCCGGCGCGGTGACCACGTCGCGGGCGACCGTCGTCGACGGTGGGGCCGACGGCAGCAAGGGGGCGCTCGCGCTTCAGGTCATGCCTGGGCAGGCCGACAACTCCGTGCTCCTGCACCCGGCGCTGCCCGGCAAGCTCGACCGTGTCGAACTGATGGTCCACGGAGGCGGCACGCCCGTGACCCTGCAGCCCTGGTTCATCGACGCGGCCGCGACCGGCGTCTGGCTGCGGAAACACAACCTCTTCTGGGCCGAACCGATCACCGTTGACTGGCAGGGCTGGCGGAAGGTGACGGTCGCGTGCCCGCCGATCCCCGCGGGCCATGCGGAGAAATCGCGATCGTTCCTGTTCGAGCCAGCCTATCCGTTGAATCTCGCGTTCAACGCCCAGACCACCGGCGACCAGCCCGTGGAGGTGCGGATCGACACCGTGCGGGCCGTCACGCATCTGCCCCGCGACGAGTGGCACCGCATCGAGATGGAGTATCCGGATGAAAGCCGCGTGCACGCCCCCGGCAGCCCGCTCATGGCAATCGTCACCAACTTTTCCCCCGAGCCGGTGAAGTTCGCCGCCTCGTTCCGGTTGCGGCAGGCACAGGGCTTCCTCGCCCGGGAGGGCTCCGTGCCGCTGGAGATCGGGGCCGGCGAGCGCCGACACGTGACGCTCATCGACAGTCTCGCGGCGGGTGTCTACGACCTGGAGATCATGGGCGTCGGCCCGCAGCGTGTCCGTGGTCCACTCGTCGTGCTGCCGGTGGCCGGCTTCCTCGGCACGAAGCCCGAGGCCGTGCTCGGTGATCCGCTCGCGCTTCGCCGCCAGTTGGGGCTGACCAACGAGCGGATCTATCTCGACTGGGACAACGTCGAGCCGGCGCCCTACGTGCGGCACTTCACCTGGTTCGACGTGGAGGCCGGCAAACGGCGTGAACTGCCGGTGATGCCCGCGGAGCTGCGGCCGCTGGCAGAGGCGAAGGAGAAGACGGCGGCCGCGGTGGCCGCTATCGTGGCCAATGTCACGGTCCTCCAGAGGAATCTCGGCACATATGCCACCGCGCGGCAGCAGGCGGCTCGCAAAGTCGAGGCAGCGCAGAAGAACGTGGACGCGGCCGCCGAGAAGAAGCTCGCGGCTGCCCGCACGGCGCTCGAGAATGCGCTCCAGCCGCTCGCGGAGGCGGAACAGGCGATCCGCGACACCGAGACGCTGCTTGACCAGGCTGCAGTCGACCATGAGCGGCTGAAGGCCGAAGCGGTGGCGGCTGCCAAGGCGTTCGAGGCGGCCGCACTGCCCTACTCGCTCACGCTCGACCCGGTCGTAGGCTTCGCCGCCGACTGGGCCGGTCCCGAGGCCCGCGAGTCGCTGGCGAAGGGCGTCTACAGCCGCTATATCCCGAACATCCTGCAGGTGCCTGACAGGCTCATCGACTGGAGCCTGTTCGTGCGGGAGCTGCAGCGGGAGTACCGGGGCCGGTTCGATCGCTGGGTGTTCTGGGAGAACCCCGACCTCGACCAGGCACCGCAGAACATTCCGCCGGAGCGGTACCGGCCGCTGCTCGAGATCTTTCAGCGGTGGGTAAAGCTCTACAACCCGCGGTCGCGGGTGATCGCCGGTGGCTTCAACTTCGACAAGGCGATCGCCTACCTGAAGAAGATCCCCGACCCGCATACGCTGCCGTTCGACGAGATCGCCATGCAGGTGAACCTCGGTGAGCTCTCCCCAGAGAAAGCAGACATGGAGGGGTTTCTCGACGACCTGAACGATCTGCTCAAGCTTCGCGAGACCCGCCGCACCGTCTCGATCACGGAGCTTGATTGGGGCATCGGGCCGCTGGTGTCGCCGGTCGAGCAGGCGGCGTACCACGCGAGGGCCGCGATCCTGCTCCACTCGCGGGCCGCGGCTGCCCACCAGTTCCAGTTGGTCAACACCGGCTTCTCGCTCGACGGCTACGGCGTTTTCTACCGGCTTCCCTACGGCAACTCCGGCGACCTGCAGACGTTCAAGCCGTCCTATGTGCCGAAGCCCGCCTACTTCTCACTGATGGAGACGCGGCGGTTCCTCTCGCAGTGGCAGTATGTGACGAGCGTGGCGCTCGCCGACCGCAGCCTCGACGATCAGCGGGCGCTCGTGTATCGCAACGATCAGCAGCGGCTGGCGGCGGTCATCTGGCGGGCGGTCGGCGGGGAGCGGGTCTACACGGTGCCGCCCGCCTGGCGTGGGGCGGATGTCCGCGACGCCTTCAACGTGCCGGCCGACGTGACCGCCGGCCTGCGGGTGACCCCGCTGCCGCTGTTTGTCACCCTGCCGGCGGGCTACCAGATCGACGTCCTGCTGGAAGACCTGCGGCGGCTCACGGCGGCCGATGGCAGCCATCCGGTCTGGCTCGATCTGCACCTGGCGGCGGCAGATAGCCGCACCCGCTGCCAGTACCAGGCGCAGGGGCAGCTCACGCTGGCCGAACATGGCGGCCAGTTGCCGGGCTCACGGACGGTGCGTGAGCCGTTCGTGCAGGGCATCCAGCAGGAGCAGTTTACGTTCGTTGCCCCGCAGGCGGGCGCGGCGATCCTGCGGCGGCGGTGGCACTTCGATGGCACGGGACAGGTGCTCCACGTGTCGGTCAATGGCGGTGCCGAGCAGCCGTGGGGCCTGGGGCCCGGACAGGACAATGCACCCGGCGTGCGGGAGACGATGTTCGTGCTCTCAGGCTGCCGGGCGGGCGAGAACCGCGTCTCGATCCGCTACGACGCCCCGGGCAATGCGTCCGGCTATCGCATCGAGCCGGTGGGGGGTGACGCGGTGCCGCTGAGCCGATTGGGGGCGATCAACTCGCGGCAGTCCCGCGGCCGGTTCCTGAATCACACGAATGCCGCCGGGGCGACGCTCTCCATCGGTAAGAACACCTACGACGACGGGATCGGCACCCATGCCACGTCGTTCGTCGAGTATCCGCTCGCCGGCCAATTCGAGCGGTTCGAGGTGACCGTCGGCGTCGACGGCAGCACCGAGGGGCGTGGCAGTGTCGTGTTTCGCGTCTATGTCGACGGCAAGCTGCGTGCAGACACGGGCGTCGTCAACGGGTTCGATGCCGCCAAGACGCTCACGGTCGACGGCCTCGGCACGGCGGAGCGGCTGATCCTGTCGGTCACCGATGCCGGCGACGGCGATCGCCATGATCTGGCGAATTGGGTGGATGGTAGACTGACGCTGAAGACAAGCATTGAGCCCGACACGAAGGCGGAGAAGTGACATGCGTGACCATCCGATGATCGCCCGCACGGGGCTCGCGCTGCTGATAACGCTGGTGACGGCGCTGCCGGCGGCCGCCCAGGAAAACTGGCTCGACAAGGCCGCCAACCAGACGATCGCCACGTTCGACGGCACCGACACCGGCGGCCAGGAAGACTCGAAGCAGGACCGGCGTGGCAAGGTCATCGTGCGGCGGATCAAGCCGCAGGCGAAGAGCGACTGGAATACCGACCCCACCGCCCTGCCCTACTTTTTCTACCAGATCCGCGAGCGGACCCAGGGCCGCTTTCCCGTCTATCTCGACAACGAGGGGATCGAGCTCACCGGCGACGAGATCTTCGAGCATCCGATCATCTACTTTACCAGCCACTTCCCGTTCCTGTTCAGCGACGATGAGCGTGACAACCTCAAGAAATTCCTGGCCCGCGGGGGCACGTTGCTCCTGGATGACTGCACCGGCTCGGGGCCCTTCGTCGACGCGGTGCCGGTGAACGTGCAGCGGATCATTCCTGGCGCGGAGCTGAAGCTGATGCTCAAGGACACGAAGGAGTTCGGGGGGCTGTTCGACCTCGTGTACAAGCTCGAGGGAATGCCGGAGCTGAAGGAGCAGTTCATGCAGCCTTTTCAGGCGGCGCTGCTCAACGGCCGGCCGGCGATCCTGGTCTGCCCCAACGACTACGGCTGCTACTGGGAGGTGTCGTCGCCGCCGACGGCGCTCAACCCGCTGGGCAACGCGGCCCATAGCGAGACGAGCCCCACGGTGCAGAAGGGCCGCGAGGAGGTCTACCAGCTGAGCATCAACTGGCTCTTCTACGCGTTGACACACTGACGAGACGGGTGGTTACGTTGCCGCGATCTCGGCGAGCGTGTCGGCGGCGGCTGTGACCGTGGCTTCGATGTCGGCGTCGGTGTGCATGCTCGAGAAGAACAGCGCCTCGTACTGGCTGCACGGCAGGTAGACGCCGCGGTCGATCATACCCCAGAAGAACTGCGCGTAGCGTTCGGTGTCGCTCAGCGACGCGGTCTTCCAGCCGGTCACCGGCATGGGCCGCGGACCCTTTTGGAAGAACATCGTCATCATGCTTCCGACGCGGGCGATCCAGACCGGCAGGCCGGCCTTCGCCGCGGCATCTCGGAACCCTTCCTCGAGCCTGGCGCCGTGCCGTTCGAGTTGGGCGTAGGGCGGATGCTCGCGGAGTTCTTCGAGCGTCGCCGTGCCCGCTGCGACCGCGAGCGGATTGCCGGAGAGCGTGCCGGCCTGGAAGACCTTGCCTGCCGGCAGTACGTGGTCCATCACGTCACTGCGGCCACCGTAGGCCCCCAACGGCAAACCGCCGCCGACGATCTTGCCGAGCGTGGTGAGGTCGGGCGTGATGCCCAGGATCTGCTGTGCTCCGCCGAGCGAGAGGCGGAAGCCGGTCATCACCTCGTCGAACACCAGAAGCGCACCGTGAGCCTGCGTCAGCCGCCGGGCGGTGTCGAGAAACTCACGTGTCGGAACGACCAACCCCATGTTGCCGACCACCGGCTCCATGACGACTGCGGCGATCGCATCGCCGCTGCTTCGAAACGTGGCCGCGAGCTGCTCGGGTTCGTTGTACTCGAGCACGATCGTGTCCTGTGCCGTGCCGGCCGTCACGCCTGGCGAGTTCGGCACGCCGAGCGTGGCGGCCGAGGAGCCGGCGGCCACCAGCAGGCTGTCGGCGTGGCCGTGGTAGTTGCCGGCGAACTTGATCAGCTTGTCCCGTCCGGTGTAGCCGCGGGCCAGCCGCACGGCGCTCATCGCCGCCTCGGTGCCAGAACTCACCATCCGCACCTTCTCGATGCTCGGCACCGCGTCGATGATCAGTTCGGCCAGTCGGCTCTCGGCCTCGGTCGGTGCGCCGTAGCTGGTGCCCGTCTGCAGCATCGTCTCGATTGCGGCCACCACTCTGGGGTGGCGATGGCCGAGGATCATCGGCCCCCATGAGCCGATGTAGTCGAGGTAGGTGTTGCCGTCGATGTCGGTGAGTCGCTGTCCTTCGGCGCGGGCGAAGAAGATCGGCTCGCCGCCCACGCCGCCGAAGGCTCTCGCCGGTGAATTGACGCCGCCTGGGATGAGCGCTCGAGCTCGCTGAAACGCGGCCCGGCTGGCGGTGCGTCGTTCGGCATGGGCGTCGTGGGGCTGGCGGCGTGCGGTCGTCATGGTGTCAGTTGGTTCCAGATGAGTTGGTGTCACGCGTGTCGGTGTCCGGAGTGGCGTTGGTGCCGGAAACGGGTGCCGAATGTGTCTGCGGCTCCGGCCCTGCGCCGGCAAGTTCCCGCTTGGCGAATGCCACGGCCTCCGCGGCGTGGGGCCGCTTGGCATAGACCTCCACCACATTTTCAAGAATCGTGCGACGCTGCGTGTCGAGCTTTTTCCGTGCGGCTGCGTCGTTGGCAATGTCGGCTCGCGCGGCCAGCGAGGTGGCCTCGGCCAATAATTCACCGATCCGTTTGGCATCGTCCCGCTGCTCGTTCAGGGCCTGCGGACGAAGCTGCTCCACCTTCCGCCGCGCCAACTCGAGCCACAGTTTGGTCTCCACGTCGGCGCCGACGTCCGAGGAGCCGGATGCGTGCACTGCGAGCATGGCCTCCAGCGACTTCACGCATGCCGTCGGACCGTTTTCCTCGCTCGTCATGGCGGCCCGGTAGTCCCGCTCGGGGGGCGTGAGTTCCTTGTCGCTCCGCGACCGGCGGCGCGCCCGTCGCTCGAGCACGTCGAGGTCGAGTGTGCGTTTGAGGTCGCGAATCCGCCCCGCCCGCGGGTCGCCCGCGTGCTTGTTCAGGAACAGCTCCATCTCGGTGCGGACGTCGCGCAGATCACCGTGTTCGTCGGTGGCGACGGCGTCGATCCGATCGTAGAGCTGATCGGCAGTCGGCTGTTTCATGAGCAGCCAGACGATGCCGGCCAGCGACGCGACGATGACGGCGGCCGTGAGCCCCTGCCAGCAGAGCTGCCACAACTGCTCGCGACGTTCCTTCTCGGCGGCCGCCCGCTCGAATTCCGCGATGGTCGTGAATTGATTGCGCGAGCTGCGGTCGACTTGTGTCGTCGCCGAGGCCACGTCTGTGGGCAGGCGGGAGGGTGCCGCCGGCGAGACCGACGCGGCGGTGCGTGGCACCGCGCTTCTCCCCGTCAGGTCCTGCGTGACGGCAGTGCTCCCGGCCGTCGGCCGTTGACTGCCGCCGGCCGTCTGACGCGGCGGGGCGTTTCGAAGAGGCACCAAACTCGGCTGCGGCTGCGAGGCTTTCGGCGTCGGAAGTGGCTGGGTGGGAGCCAACAGATCCAGCTCCTGGCCGGCGACCGGGGGTAACGCGGCGCGGGGAACGACTTTGTCAGGCACGTTGGCGGGCCGTGTGCCGTCGATCCCATCGACCGGACGCGTGGCTTTGTTGCTCCGCTCGTGCGCCGTGGGCCCCGATGGAGCGCTGCGGGCCGGAGCGGATGCGGTGCCGGCTTGGGTGGTGGGCTGACTCCCGGCCGAGCTGGCCGCAGGGGCGAGGGGATGCACCGTTTCAATCGCGGCGAGCAGGCGACCGAGCGCCAGGGCGCTGGCGGGCCGCTGCGCCGGGTCTTTGGAAAGCAGACGGGCGATGAGTTCATCGAGTTCCGCCGGCACGTCGGGCACGAGCGATGCCACACGAGGCGGAATCGCCCGGCGTTGTTTGTCGATCACCTCGGTGAGCTGCGTGCCGCGGAAGGGCGGAAAACCCGTCAGCATCGCATACATCACGAGGCCCAGGCTGTAGAGATCGGCACGGTGGTCGGTCGGCCTGCCGGCAGCCTGCTCCGGCGCCATGTACTCGGCCGTTCCCACGACATGGCCGAGCGCCGTGTGGGCGATGCCGCCAAACAGCTTGGCGATGCCGAAGTCGGCCAGCTTCACCGCGACCCGCTCGGTGCCGCCAGCCGTGGCCGACCCGGCCTCAGGCTCGACCCCTCCCGACATTGGATCGGCGACGAGCAGATTTGCCGGTTTCATGTCGCGGTGCACGATGCCGTGGTCGTGGGCGACCTTCAGTGCGCGTGTGATCTCGAGCGCCACGGCGACGGTCTCGCGCCAGTTGAACCGACGGCCGCTGCGCAGGATCTGCTCCATGCTCTTGCCGCGGACCAGTTCCATGGCGAAGAAGGGCTGGTCATCCTGCTCGCCAAACGCGAGCAGCCGTACGATTCCCGGATGCCGCAGGTTCTTCAGCGCATCGATCTCGGAATCGAATCGCGACCGCAGTCCGGGGTCGTCCGCCAGGTGCGATGCGAGCACCTTCACGGCGACCGTGTCACCGGACGTCGTGTCAACCGCCTCGTACACCGCCCCCATGCCGCCGCGGCCGAGCCGGGACTTGATCTCATACGGGCCCAGTTGGGTCGGATTCATGGGCCCTATTGTAGCCGTCCGACGGGCTGATCGGCATGACCCGATTTCTGAATCTCGGGGCTTGTGTACAACTTCAGCCCCCGATCATCTTTGGCACGCCTTACCCATCCAACCATACATGACAACCTCGACGACCACGGGATCGGCGGCTGGAGAACGCCTTTCCGGCACGACCGTCCTGCTGCCGCGGACGGAGAACCAGGCGCTCGGCCTGGCCCGGTATTGCCTCGACTTTCTGCGGTCGCCCGGAACGCCGGGCGGCAGTATCGGCCGGGCAACGTTCGACCGGGTGGAGCAGTTCCATCTCGACAGCGTCGGCTGCGGCGTGTCGGCCCTGGCCCATCGGGCCAATGCCCCGACGGTGCTGTGGCGGGAGGCGCTGGGCACGCTCCCCTCCGCCGGCAGTCGCGGCGGCATCTGCCTCGGCTCGGCCCGGCCCTGCGCGGTGGAGAAGGCCGTCGCCGCCAACGCCTCGGCTGTCCGCGAGTGGGATTCCAACGGCACGAATTTTGGATACGACGCCGCCAAGGGACGGACAGCCGGCGAGTTTGGCCACAACGATTTCTATCCCGTGGCGGTCGCCGCCGCACGGGAAGCGGGCCTCGATGGCGACGCCACGCTCCGCGTGATGCTGCTCATCGACGAGATCCGCGGCCGGCTGGCCGAGGTGTTTGCGCTACGGAAATATTCGATCGACCACGTGCACCACGGGGCCGTGGCCTGCGCGGCAGCGTATGCCGCAGCGCTCGGCGGCACGGCCGAGCAGATCGAGTCGGCGATCGGCATGGTGGTCGCGCACTATGTTCCCTTCCGGGCGATCCGGGCCGGCCATCAGCTCTCCGACAGCAAGGGGGCGTCGGCCGCGCTCTCGGCGGAGGTGGCCGTGATGTCCGCGCGGCGGGCGCTCGCCGGGTTTCTGGGCCCGCGCGACGTGTTTCGCAATCCGCTGGCGATCTACCGGCTCAACGAGCCCTGCCCCGATGGACAGAGCCCGTTCGACCTGGAACTGGGCGCGAGCGGCGACGCCTTCGCGATCCATGCCATGCACTTCAAGCTTGGGCTTTATGAGCACCAGTCCGCCGGCGCCATCCAGGCGATCGTCGATGCGTGCGCCTTGCGGCCCGACGTGGCCCGCGACCTCGGCCGCATCCGTGCGATCCGCGTGAAGATCTACGAGCCCGCCTATTCGATCATCGCCGATCCGGCCAAGCGGACCCCCTCCACGCGGCAGTCTGCCGATCATTCGCTTCCCTATATCCTCGCCAAGACGCTGATCAAGGCCCACGCTGCCGCGGCCAACGCAGAGGCCGCCGGCTGGGAGTCGCTGATGCTCTTGCCGGACGATTATTCCGACATGGCGATCGCCGATTCCGAAGTCCGCGGCCTCATCGACCGCATCGTCATCGAGCACGGCGGCCGCGAATACGACGCCCTCTATCCCGACGGCATCCCCACGAGCGTCGAGATCGAACACGAGTCACTCGGGCTTCTCGGCGGTGGTCTCGTGCGCTATCCGCTCGGGCATGCCCGTTCCGATGCCGGCCGCACTGCCGCCGTCGTGGCGCTCAAGTTCGACAGGCTCGTGGCGGGCGCGGTGGACGATTCGGTACGGTTGCGTGAACGGCTGCGGGTGGCCGGGCGGACACGAGAGGAGATGGCGGAGCTGTATGCGTTTCCCATTCACGGGTGTGATCCCGGTTGACAAGCCCGTCGGTGTATCGTCGCGCCACGTCGTCGACGTGGTGGCGCGTGCCCTGGGCATGAAGGCGGTCGGCCATGCCGGCACGCTCGATCCGCTGGCCAGCGGCGTGGTCGTGGTCTGTGTGGGCCACGCGACGAAGCTCGTCGATTACCTGCACGGACTGCCCAAGCATTATGCCGCCATGTTTCTCCTGGGGCGGTCGAGCCCATCGGACGATTTGGAGACGCCGATCGAGGAGGAAGAGGATCCGGTGCGCCCGACGGCCGTCGAGATCGAAGACGCAGCGAGTAGGTTTCGCGGCGACATCCTGCAGCGGCCCTGCGACTACTCCGCCGTGCACGTGGACGGGAAGCGCGCCTACAAGCTGGCGCGGAAGGGCCGGCCGGTCGAACTTGAATCAAAGCCAGTGCGGATTCATCGGCTCGAAATCACGGGCTACGAATGGCCGAGGCTGGCCGTCGAGATCGAGTGTTCGTCGGGCACGTTCGTGCGGGCGCTCGGCCGCGACCTCGCCGAGAGCCTTGGCACGAAGGCGGTGATGGAGTCGCTGGTGCGGACTGCGGTCGGACCGTTTTCACGCGAGGCGAGCATTGCGCTGGATGCGATCACGCCCGAGACGGTCCGGGCGGCGATCTTGCCCGCCGCGGTCGCCGTTCCGCATCTCCCGCACCACACGCTCGATGCAGACGCGATGGCGAACGCGGTCCGCGGCGGGCTGCTGCAGCTCAGTGAAAGCGACGATCCCGCAGTCGCCGCGTTCGATGCCTCGGGCCAGCTCGTCGGCATCCTCAAGCGGCACGACTCGGGCAGCTACCGCCTGCGACCGAATTTTCTCGGCGAGGGCTGAGCGGCCCGCGGTCCGTCATGCCCGGGCCTCCTTGCGGAAGGCGGCCGGAGTCGTGGCCCGGTGCTTCGTGAAGATGCGGGTGAAGTAATAGCGGTCGCCAAAGCCGCACTCGCGGGCGATCTGCTCGATGGAGCGGTCGGTGTGCCGCAGGAGCTTCATCGCGGTGTTGAGCCGTAGTTCGAGCAGGTAGCGCATCGGCGTGAAGCCGGTGGTTCGCAGCACGAGTTCGGAGAGGCTGCGCTCGGTGAGGTTCGTGGCCTCGGCAAGGTCGTGGAGCGTCACTCCCCCATTCGACCGCTCGTGCAGAATCCGCAGCACGCGGTCTGCATCGACGCCGACGAACCCAGGCGCCTGCAGCTTGGGGAGGCACGACCGGACGACGAGCGAGAGCAGGTCGATGACGTCGAGCGTCGTGGCAGCTGTGTGATCGCTTGACCGGCCCTTCTCGATGTTGGCGGGGCAGGTCGATGCCAGGAGCGTCAGCATGCGCCGCGAGGGACGGATCGGGAAGATCCCAGGCCGGAGGGCATCGCCCACGCCGGCGACGGTAAAGTGGATGTACCACTTCGCGAAGCCGGGGCGGCAGTCGGAGGAAAACGTCGTGTGGGGCGGCAGTAGATAGAGCATTCCCTTGCGAACGGTGTGCGTCTCGCCTGCATGCGCCATCCGCGCCTGTCCAGCGGTCGTCCAATAGATCGCCCACTGCTTCGTGACCGCGTCGATCATCCGCCAATCGGTGAGCCGTACGTGGCGATGGATGAGCACCTCGATTCCGCCAACCGGCAAGTCGGCATTTCGCCGGCCGCGGATGTGGTGCGGGACAATGGGCGGGCCATAGTCGACGTCGATGCTGGTGTGGGCCATAGGGGCGGAAAAACACACAAGTTCGCGGCTGGCGGTCCATTTTGTCGCTGTCGAGCTGCCCCTAGAGTCTACCTCGGCGACGTCGCCCCGGCATGCGCTCGTTCACCCCGTCAGCTAAGCTGAAATGGCCATCCTCATGACAACTTTCTTTCACGCTTGTCTGGCGGCGTTCGTCCTTTTCGGCGGCTTTGCCATGGCGGCGGATATGCCGCTCGAGACCCCGTCGCAGCTCTGGGCCGATTACGACCCGAATAACGGAGATTTCAGGGAGGAAGTCGTCCGTGATGAGACCAAAGACGGGATCTACTTCCGTGAGTCGTACGTCAGCGCCTACGTTCTGGGGCAGGAGATCCGGGTCTACTGCCTTTACAAGGTGAAGGCGGGGGCGGTGAAGGCTCCCGGTCTGCTCAACGTGCACGGCTGGATGGGTGCCGCATCCATCCCCCAGGACTACGTGAATGACGGCTGGGCCGTGATGTCGTTCGACTACTGCGGCAAGACCGGCGACCGCAAGCACTACACCAAATACCCCGAAGCTCTGCGGCATGGCAACATGGACCGCAACGTCTGCGGTCCGGTGAACAGCCAGACCTTCGATGGCAAGTCGATCACCGATCCCCGGCAGACCTCCGACTACATCTGGTATGCGATCGAACGCCGGCTGCTGAGCTACCTCGAGCAGCAGAAGGAGGTCGACACGTCGCGGCTGGGGGCACAGGGCTACTCCTACGGCGGCACGCTCATGTGGCCTCTGGCCACCGACCCACGGGTAAAGGCGGTCGTGGCCTACTTTGGCATCGGCTGGAACGAGTATTACCGGTCGAAGCAGGTGTGGATGTACAACACGCCATACGTCGAGCCGCCGAAGACGCCCGGCGAGGAGGTGTATCTGGCCTCGGTGTCATCCGAGGCCTATGTCCCGTTGATAACGGCCCCAACGCTTTTTCTCAACGGCTCCAACGACCATCACGGCGGCCACGAGCGGGCGCTCGAGAGCTTCAAGCGGTTCAAACCGGGCGTGCCCTGGGCCTTCGCGATCCAGGCCCGCGGCCATCACGACACCGACAAGGTGGGGCAGGACGCGAAGCTCTGGCTCGAGAAGTATGTGCTGGGCAAGGAGATCGCGTGGCCAGCGCATCCACGGTCGGAGCTGAAGCTCGATTCGGAAGGTGTACCACAGCTGGTCGTCGCACCGGCGTCGCCGGAACGCGTCAAAAAGGTCGAAATCTTTTATGCCTTGAAGAATCCCTGCAGCTTCAATCGTTCGTGGCGGGATTCAGCGGCCGTGCGGCAGGGAGGCGCGTGGTTCGGCGAGCTGCCGGTGATGAACGTCGACGACTATGTCTTCGGCTACGCAAATGTCACCTACGACAACACGATCGTCCTCTCGACCGATTTCAACGCTGCGATACCCGCGAAGCTCGGGAAGGCCAAGGCGACCGACAAACCGTCCGACGTGATTGCGAGCAGTAGCTATGGCGAGTGGACCAACGTCGCCGAGGTCGAGGGGCCGAAGGGTATCAAGGGCTTTCGCTGCACCAATAACCAGCGGGGGTCTGGCACCGAGCAGCTCTACGATCCGAAGTGGCGGGCCCCGGCGAACGCGGCGCTTGGCTTCAAGTTCTACTGCACCGAGCCGCAGACCGTGGTCCTTTCGGGGGGCGACCACAATCACTATGCCGTCACGCTCGAGATCACGGCGTCGGACGAATGGCAGGAGATGGTGGTGCCGGCCGATCGGATGATCAGCAAGTTCGACCAGAAACCAATGAAGGATTGGTCGGTCGTGGGCAGCCTCCAGCTGCAGCCGAAGGCCGGGGCAGATCTGACAAAGGTGCTGTTTGCGGAGTTTCGCTGGGTCGCGGGGGGTGGGAAGTGAGCCGCCACGACTGCGGAAAAACACACAAGTGGCAACAGGAAAATACATTTCTTCGCCCCGCATCTCGCGGCTATAAAACAACTGAGGGTTGGCGTGTGAATGAGGCACCGCCATGGCGGGCAACGCTCGGGGAGGATTTCAAAATGGGTTGCGACTTTCTTGGCATGCGTTTCGCTATTCGAAAGGCTCGCGGTTTTACGCTCGTCGAGCTTCTGGTCGTGATTGCCATCATCGGCACGCTCGTCGGCCTGCTCCTGCCTGCGGTGCAGGCAGCCCGCGAGGCGGCCCGACAGAGTGCGTGCCAAAACAATCTCAAGCAGTTGGGGCTCGCGGCCCTGAACTACGAGAACGTCAACAAAAGGCTCCCGGGGCACCACTACCCGTATCAGCTCAGGGTGCTGATCAACGCGGGCGCCGTGATGAACTACGGCGACTCCGCCTCCTGTTTTCTTTGGCTGTTGCCGTTCGCCGAAGAGCAGCAGGTCTATGACAGTGCCGTGGCGCAGATCAAGAGCAATGGCGGTTTGACGTCCGGCCCGTTTTCGAGACAGCTCGGAGTTTTCCTCTGCCCTTCGGAACGGTATAGGCGTTTGGGCCCCTTGGGGTCGGGTACCATCAATTACCGTGCGAATCGGGGCGATGTTTACACGGCTGCCTCCGCCAAGTGTCGGGGCGTCTTCTCCCCGGGATCGACCTGGAGCGGAGTCAGCCCGAATATCGTGACACGACACATCGCCACGTCGCTGAAGGACATCACCGATGGGCTCTCGACGACTCTCCTCTTCAGCGAAGCCGTCATCGGAGAGCAGGCGGGGCTGAGTTTGTTGCCGGCTGGCGTTGGCAAGTTCGGGAGCAGTTTGGACGCATCAACGGCCCCCGCGTCCTGCTGGGCGCTCGTCTCCAACAATACATACTCGGCGATCCCTACGGATACCCGGTATCCGCCGGGGGGCGTCTGGGGATCATCCGCGGATTCGGACACCGCTTTCTACGCGAATGCCGCCCCGAACACGCCCCGCTGCGTCAACGATTACAACTGGGGTGGTATGGTCATGCCTGCAAGCAGCTACCACGGGGGTGGTGTATTTGCGGCGATGTGCGACGCATCGGTGCGCTTCGTGTCGAATCAGATCGACGTCGGCGACTCGACGCAACAGCAATACAACGATCAGGGGGCGCCCAACTACGCCAATGCGTGGACCTACTCGAAGGGCAGCATTCGGGGCGTTTGGGGTGCCGTGAGCACGATCAAATATGGTGAGAATGCGCGGCTCGAATGAGGCATATGAACGCACGTCGGGCGAATACTGGTGCAGTGTCGTGCTCCGTGGCGTTGGTCGCGTCGTGCCTTGCCGGCGGCATGTTCCTCGGCTGCGGTCGCCGTGGACCGGCGGTGGAGATGGTCGAGGGGGTCGTGTTGCTCGACGGCCAGCCTGTCGGGGGGGCAACCGTCCTTTTTTCGCCCGGGGCGGCGGGCGGGGAGGGTGAGGGCGGGCTGCCCGCGGCGGGGAGAACGGGCCCCGACGGCAGTTTCCGTCTCAATGCGGCGGGCGGTGCCACGTTCGGTGCTGGCACGAAAGTTGGCGAATACGTCGTCACGGTGATCAAGCAGGATCACGATCCCGTGCCTCCGCCGGATCCGAACGGACCACCCGCGCCCCCTCCAAACGTCAAGGTCTGGGATGTTCTTCCTACGGTCTACAAGCACGCCATCTCAAGCCCTCTGCGTGCCACCGTAAAGAAGGGCAGGAATACCTACCGTTTCGAGCTTGATTCGTCGGCCACCGCGGCCGCGACGAAGTAGTCCTCCTCGTGTGTTTCGGCGGAGCGTTCTAGTAGACGATCGCCCACGCCGCTGCCACTGCCAAGGATGGAGAACAAGGATGCAGAATCAGATGCGAAAGCTGTTGTTCGTCGTTTCGGCAATGCTCATCGGCATCGGCATCGGCCGAGATGCGATCGGCGCAGAGGAGTTGCTGCCACCCCTCGCCGATGCCAAGCCGCCGCAAACGCTCGATGAACTGTGGGGCAACTACGACCCACGGGCGGAGTCGCTGGAGGCAGAAACGCTCAAGGAATGGGAGCGGGATGGCGTCGTCTGCCGCGTCGTCCGGTATCGCATCGGCACGTTCAAGGGCACGCCGGCGACGATGGTCGGCTTCTACGCGTTCCCGGAGGGGGCCACGAAGCTGCCCGGACTGCTCCAAATCCACGGCGGCGGCCAGTCGGCCAGTCTCGATGGCGCCGTGGCCGACGCCAAGCGGGGCTACGCGTGCCTGTCGCTGAACTGGGGCGGCAACAAGCTGAACTTCGGCCGAAACCCGCCCGACTACGATGGCCCGAACACCGACTGGGGCAGGCTCGACGCCACCCACCCGCCACAGCGGAACAAGTCCAACCACTTCGCCGGCCCGCTCACACCCGACGACTACACGCTCGATTCGATAGAGTCGCCGCGGAACAGCAACTGGTTCCTGGTATTGCTCGCCGCCCGCCGCGGCATCACGTTCCTCCAGCAGCAGCCCGAGGTCGATCCAGAGAAGATCGGCGTCTACGGACACTCGATGGGCGGGAAGCTGACGACGAACCTGGCGGCGATCGACAAGCGGGTGCGGGCGGCGGTGCCCTCCTGCGGCGGCTCCGGCACCGTGCTCGATAGCAAGGCAGACCTGCCGGGATGCGTGAAGTCGAGCCCGTCGGCCCTGGAGTTGGCGTGTGTGAGCGACAATCCCTATATCGACCGCCTCAACTGCCCCATCCTCTGGCTGTCGCCGACCAACGATTTTCATGCGGTGATCGACAACATGGCCGTCACGTGGCGGGAGGTGCCCGACGAGCGGGTGCGGTTTAGCATCACGCCGCATGTCAACCACCAGAACGCCGCCGAGTGCTCCATCACCCAGCACCTGTGGTTCGAGCAGCACCTCAAGGGTGGTCAGGGCGGCTTCAGCATGCCCGCTTCGCCCGGGATCTCCGTCGATCTGAAGGCGACCGACGGCGTGCCCGTGGTCATCGTCAGACCAGACCGGTCGCGGCCCGTGAAACGCGTGGACGTCTTCTATTCGACCGACCCGCACGTGCTGACCCGCTTCTGGCGGGAC
>CAZOMJ010000072.1:0-29668 GCA_964581055.1 uncultured Candidatus Kuenenia sp. | reverse complement strand
CCGTAGGCGACCGTCACATCGTGGAATTCCAGGATCGGCTTTTGGATCGGCTCACGGCGTGGCGAATGCATGTCGCTAGCGATCTCCGGTCAGCCCGGCATGGATGATCTCGACGTTCGCCACGAGCACGTCTTCCAGTGTCTCGGCACCGCTTCCCGGGCCACCGAGGGCGTCGGAATAGAGTTCGCCGCCAAGCGCGACGGCATGTCCGCGGGCCTGCGCACCTTCGCGGAGCGCTGTGACGTTGCGGTTCGAGACGCTCGTCTCCACGAACACGGCTGGAATCCCCCGCGAGACGATCAGATCCACCAACCGGTTGATGTCGGCGAGGCCGGCCTCGCTCTCCGTGCTCGTGCCCTGCACTCCCACCACCTCGACGTCATAAGCCCTGCCGAAGTAACGAAACGCATCGTGCGCCGTGACGAGCACCCGACGCGCTTTGGGGATCGACGCCAGGCGGTCCCGAAGCCTGCCGTCGAGCGCCTCGAGGCGACCGACAAAGGCGGCCGCCCGGGCCTGATAGTGTTCGCGGCCACCGGGATCGAGTTTCGCGAGGGCGTCGACGACCGCAGGCACGCAGCGGCTCCACAGCTTCGCGTCGAACCACACATGCGGATCGTAGAGGTCGTCAGCCACGGGCAGAAGCCGGTCACGAGGCAGCGAGTCGGCCACGGCCGTCACCGGCACCCTCCGTGCCAGTCGGGAGAGCAGTTCGGACAGCTTCCCCTCCAGGTGCAGGCCCGAGGCGACGACGAGTTTCGCCCTGGCGAGCCGATCGGCATCGCGGGGCGTGGCCCGGTAGGAATGCGGATCGATTCCGGCCGCCATCAGGCAATCGACCGATACCCTGTCGCCGCCGACCTGTCGCACGAGATCGGCCACGACCGTGGTCGTGGCCACGACGACCGTGGCGGGCTCCTCCGCGTGCGCGGTCGCCAGCACCAGCGCGATGACCGTCGAGGCCACCACACCGCCGGCCGTTGATTTTGGGTTGCCAAAAAACATTTTTTGATTCCCCAAAATATAGCCGTCACCGCTTTCCGAAGCAATTCCGCCCGACCGGCGCGTTGACCAAAACAGAGCGTATTCTTAAGTTCTCAGCATCGTAATCGTCCCTTGGAGCGAAGCCGTGGAATCGACCTACTTCAAGCGGTTTCGCATGGACGCGGATCTGGCGTTGCAGCGGCCCGCGGCTCCGCTGCGGCCGGGCTACCGGTTCGTGCCCTGGAACGAGGCCCTGGTCGACGTGCACGCCCGCGCAAAGTTCCGCTCGTTTCGCGACGAGATCGACGCGTTGGTGTTTCCCTGCCTCGGCAGCTTCGAGGGCTGTCGTCGCCTGATGCGGGAAATCCGCAACAAACCCGGCTTTCTGCCGCATGCGACCTGGCTCATCGCCTTCGGCCGATCGCCGGAAGACCTGCAATGGTGTGGCACCATCCAGGGTGTCGCCGCCCCAGGAGGTTCTGGACTGATTCAAAATATTGGGGTGGTGCCCGGACACCGCGGACTGGGGCTCGGCACCTGCCTCATCGAACAGGCCATCGCGGGGTTCCGCCAGCACGGGCTGCGCACGGCATCCCTGGAAGTGACGGCCGACAATTGCCGCGCCGTCCGGCTGTACCAGCGCCTGGGTTTCCGTCGCGCACGAACCGTGTACAAAGTGGTGGATGGCTGCACGGTGGACGAGCGTCCTGCCGACGTTGACATGTCGGCGCCGGCTGGCCAGGGCGTTTCCACCGCCACAGCGGTCGTTTCCTGATCCTGCGACTGATCCCGCATTAGCCACGGTGCCCGTGAAGCAGACCCTTTTTTCGACGACGCTCGACAACGGCATCGTGCTGCTCGGCGAGGAACTGCCCGGTCTCGAATCGGTGGCGGTCGCCTTCCATTCACCGGCTGGCGCCATCCACGATGGCCAGGGCCGCTGCGGCCTCGCCACGCTGTCGGGTGAGATGATGCTCCGCGGCGCCGGCTGCCGCAGCAGTCGGCAGATCGTCGAGGATCTGGAGGGGGCCGGGGTGCAGTGGGCCCAGGCTGTCTCGATGAGCCACGCGAGCTTTTCTGGGGCCATGGTCGCCAGACAGCTTGCCGATGCCCTGCCGATCTATGCCGACATCATCCGACGACCGCTCCTCGCGGAGGATGAACTGGAAAACGCCCGCCAGATGGTGCTCCAAAACCTGGCCGGTACCGAGGACGATCCGGCCCACCGGGCGATCCTGTCGCTGCGAGAAATCCACTATCCATCGCCTTGGGGCATGCCATCGGAAGGCCTTTCGGCCGACGTCGAGAGGCTGTCCGTGGACGATGTGCGTGGCTTCGTCACCGCCCACGTGCGGCCGCGCGGTGCGATCATCGCCATCGCCGGCCGGATCGACTGGAGCGATTTCGTGCCACGGATCGAGCGGCTTTTCGGCGACTGGGCCAGTGGGGCCGCGGACGCGGTCGCGTTGGGGCCGAGGGGTCCCCGCGTGAAACACGTGCCCCACGACTCGCAGCAGACCCACATCGCGTTGGCCTGGTCGGCCCCCCCCTATCATTCCGACGATTCCTACGAGGCCACGGCGGCGCTCGCCGTGCTCGGCGGCGGCTCGAGTTCACGGCTGTTTTCCGAGGTCCGCGAGCGGCGTGGCCTCTGCTACAGCGTCTCTGCCGGCTACCAGACCCACCGGGACTTCGCGATGGCGTTGTGTTACTCCGGCACGACGGCGTCGCGGGCGCAGGAGACGCTCGACGTGATGGTCGCCGAGATCCACCGCCTGCCGGGCACGATCCAGGAAGCGGAATTGGAACGCGTGAAGGCGCGGGCGAAGAGCGCGCTGGTGATGCAGCAGGAGTCGAGCGCCGCCCGGGCCGGCGCGATCGCGCGACAGTGGTATCACCTCGGCAAGGTTCGCACGCTCGCCGAGGAACTGGAGCGCTACGACCGCCTCAGCGTGCGGTCGATCGAGGAGTGGCTGGAGGAGCATCCTGTCCGCGACCTGTCGGTCGTCTCGCTCGGCCGGGAACCCCTGGAGGTGCGAGATGCGGTTTCTGCGTGAGCGGCTCGACAACGGCCTCGAAATCATCGCCGAGGTGACCGAAAGCGCCCTCTCCACGAGCATCGGTTTTTTTGTGCGCACCGGCGCCCGGGACGAGAGCGACGACCTCTGGGGCGCGAGCCACTTCCTCGAACACATGGTCTTCAAGGGCACGACCGACCTGTCGGCCGACGAGATCAACCGGCGGTTCGACTGGATGGGCGCGAGCGCCAACGCGTTCACCAGCGAGGAGGACACCGTCTACCATGCCGCCGTGCTGCCATCGCAGCAGCACGAGGCGGTGGATCTGCTGGCCCGCATGATGCGGCCGGCCCTGCGGGAGGAGGACTTCTCCACGGAAAAGCTCGTCATCCTGGAGGAGATCCGGATGTATGACGACCAGCCGCCGTTTGGCGCCGACGATCGCTGCCGGGCGACGTTCTTCGGCCGTCACCCTCTGGCCCGCAGCGTGCTCGGCACCGTGGACTCGATCCAGGCACTGCCCGTGGAGGCGATGCGGGAATACCACCGCCGCCGCTACAGTCCGGGGAACATCGTGCTGGCGGCGACGGGTGCGGTCGATTTCCAGGCGCTCGTGGAGTCGGCCAGACGGCTCTGCGGTGGGTGGGAGCCCCGAACGATCCCCGACCGCCGTGTGCCCGTGGCCGGACCGGGCCGCGATCATCTTGAGCACATCGTCCGGCCCACGGCCACACTCGAATACGCGGTGCGGATGTCGGCGGGGCCGGCCGGCGACGATGACGACCGCTTCGCCGCCAAGCTCCTTGCCGTGGCGCTCGGTGACGATTCGGGCAGCCGGCTCTACTGGGCGATGGTCGATTCCGGCGCCGCCGAACATGCGTCGTGCCACCACCACGACTTTCTCGACGCCGGCCTGATGATTACGCAGCTTTCCTGTGACGCAGCCGATGTCGACCCGCTGTTGGCCCGCATTCTCGACGTCTACCGCGAGGCGGCGACGAAGGGGATCAGCCAGCGTGAGTTTTCCCAGGCCCGCAACAAGCTGGCCGGGCGGGTGGTGCTGGAGGGCGAACGGCCCCGGCGACGGCTGTTTCACGTCGGGCTCGAATGGGCGCACGGCGGCGTCTATCGCTCGGTGGCCGATAATCTCCGGATCGTCGAGGGGCTGACGGTCGACGACCTGCAACGGGTTCTTTCCCGGTGGCCATTGGACGGCCCCGGCGTCACGGTGCTGGCCGGGCCCGCCGGTGCGGAGACTTCCACTCCCGCCGCAGCGCAGGCATAATGCCCGGTGGAAATTTTCGGCGGGGAGGCGTGCCGGCTCCCAGCCTACCCGAGCCCCACACCATCCTTTCGCACAACTGCCATGATCCCCCTCTTCGCCAATCGCTGGTTGGTTGCCGTCCCGCCCATCTGGTTGCTCGGCGTCGGCGCGTTGATCACGCTCGCCGTGCTCGCACTGGTCTGGGCCATCCTGCTGGTGGTGTCGCCGCGGGCGGCCGCGGAAGCCCGCACGAGCCTTCGCGATGGCTTTGCCGGACCGATGGCATGGCTCCTCCTGACACTCGCAGGCGTGGCGATCGCGTGCGCGCCGCTCGTGCCGATGGGACAAATCTGGCGATCGCTCGTCCGGTTGGCATCGGCCGACCAGGCATCGATCAGCGCCGTCGTGCCGGCCGGCGCCGCGCTCGAGGAAATTCCGCTCGACCTGAGGCCGCAGGAACTCGCCTCGCTCGATCTCGAAAGCGACGCGCCGGTGGTGATCCGCACGCAACAGCCGATCGAGGGCTTCGCGCTCGCGAAGGTGCCCGACGTGGAACTCGACGCGACCAACGGCAACAAGTGGTCGTGGAACCGCATCGAAGGCAGCACCAATCCGTTTCTCGGGGCGCGTGCCAAACTGGAGGCCACCAACACTTCCGACAAGCCTGTGCGAATCACCGCACGCTGGAAAATCGTCCCCGAGTTTCCGCAGGCGGCGATCCTGCCATGGACCGTGGTCACCCTGCTGACGCTCTCCCTGGCCTATGGCTTCCTCCGTCTCGTGCCGCGTCGCATCGCCGCGGTCGCCTCGGCGACGACGAAAGAGGCGATCGGGCAGCCGATCTTTGCCGTGTCGCTGATCGTGGGAGTGGTGCTGCTGCTCGCCTTCATCGTGATCCCCTACAACACGTTCGGCGAAGACGTGAAGATGCTCAAGGACAGCGGCCTGACGCTCATCAAAGTGCTGGCGCTGCTTGTCGTCGTCTGGACGGCAAGCGTGTCGGTGGCCGAGGAGATCGAGGGCAGGACCTCGCTGACGGTGCTTTCCAAGCCGCTCACGCGGCCGCAGTTCATTCTTGGCAAGTTCGCCGGCCTGGTGCTGGTGGCGCTGCTCGTGTTCATGATCCTCGGCACGGTGCTGCTGGCTACGACGAGTCTCAAGGTCGTCTACGACGCCCGCGAAGGCGCAAAACTCGACCCAATCTGGCGGGATTGTGCCGATGAGATGATTACCGTGGTGCCGGGCCTCGTGCTCTCCCTGCTGGAAACGATCCTGCTGGCAGCGGTGAGCCTCGCCGTCTCCACGCGACTGGGGATCGTGCCCAATCTGATCATCTGCTTCACGGTCTACGCCCTCGGCCACCTGGTGCCGCTGATCGTGCAGTCGAGCGTGGGGAAGATCGCGATCGTGCGGTTCGTGGGGCAATTGTTCGCGACGATCCTGCCGGTGCTCGAGCACTTCACGATCGAGGCGGCCGTCGTGGGTGGCGTGCCTGTGCCCTGGAGCTATCTGGGCTGGGCCGCGCTCTATGCGGGTCTCTACTCCGCAGTGGCCCTGCTCGTGGCCCTCGTCCTCTTCCAGGACCGCGACCTGGCTTGACGAAAAACATCGCATCATGCCAAGCAGTCGGAGGGGCGCCTGACCGGTGACACCCAGTCAGGGCAAGTTAAAAACTCGCCCCACGAAAAGCGGAGCGTGTTCGGTGAGCCTGACCGGCAACAACCAGCCGAGTCGGCCCGATGGCAGCACCGTGTGTGCTACCGCACGAGGCCGGTGCTGGCGGCCACCCCCACCATCCCCGCGGCCCCGGCCCCGTGTTCGGCTGATCCCGGCAGCACCCATGTGCCCGTGTCGGTCGATCGACGGGCTTGGGCCTCCGCCTTGCCGTCGAGAAAGAAGAGCGTGCCTCCGCGGAGCCGCCGCTCGATGCGCGGCCCCACCTCCACTCCGAGAATGCCGACCTGCTGGCTCCGTGCAAGCGAGGTCTTGAGTTCCAGCACTTCCCGCCCCAGTTCGTGATCGGTCGAGACACCGAGGCCGCCGACCCACTTTGCGGGCCCGTCCTGGATCGCGGCTGGGTCGGCCTGCATGCCGGCCGTGAGATCGATCCCTTCGATGCGGCTCCTCAACTCGGCCGCGAGCGAGTCGCCGCCATTGCCCCGTCCCGACGGGCCCCGCACGAGCATGTCCATGGGGACGCCCAGCGGCAGCTCGTCAGGATGCGAGTCGGCTTCGATACCCCGCAGTGCCGATGCGATCGAGCCGGCTCCCTTGAAGTCTTCCAGACCGAGGCCATCGAACACCACCGGTGTCATGCCCGGGGTGGCCGCGACCGGCATCGCGTCGGCCAGGCCACACGGCACCGCCGAAAGGATCAGAAGGATCAAGGCTCGCTGCATGCTCAGGCCCTCCGCTGCCGGACGACATTCGCCCGCCACCATTCTTTCGGCAGCCGCAGCCCGCTCCGCCAGCCCGCCTCGGGCGGCCGTCCTACTCGAGCACGCCCTCCCTCTCGATCGCCGCCGTGGCCGGCTCGCCGGCCTGCTCCGGCTTTGACTCGTCACCGGCGTCGTCCGTGGAAACACCCGCCGCGGATTTCACCGCCTCAGGCGGCAAGGTGCCGTCGACGGCCGCGGCCTCGATCCTCAAGCCGTCGAGAATCTCCCGCAACCCGTCCACCTGCACGGCAAAGGCCTGCGTGGCCTCGCTCAGCATCGCCCGTCGGGTGGCCCGGTCGCGTTCGTTGGCGGCGTCGAACTGCTGCTTCTGCTGCTGGAAATCTGCCGCTTGGGCGAGCAGCGTCTGCTCCATCTGCGTGATCGCGGCATTCACATGCCGGATCATCGCGTCGCGGGCCGTCGCATTGCGATCGGTGTGAACGGCGAGCCGTTCGAGAATCTCCTGCCGCGTCTGGGAGATGGCGGCGGTGGAGCGGATCAACTCCTGCCGCACCTGGTCGGCCGCGGCCCACTGCCTGGTCATGTCGGTTCCGAGGGACTGAATGCGATCGAGGGTTGCAACTCCGGACGACTCCACCCTCGCCAGCCTTGCTTCCAACTCGCCGGCGGCGGCTGCCTGCCGTGCAAGGCCCTCGTGCAGCCGCGCGAGTTCCTCGCTGTTGGCAGCACTGAAACGATTGATGCCGACGATGCTCTCCTGCACGGCGGTCTCGACGGCCCTGGTCTGGTGGACCAGCCGCCACACCACGGTCGTGAGCATGAACGAGAACGCAGCCACGACGATGCTCGCGGCAGGCAGAAATCGGACATGGTTGCCGCTGCGGCGGACTTCGTCCTCCACCTGCGTGATGCGATCGTAGACTTCCATGGATGCCCCCTGCGGATCGAAGTGACGCCTGGGGCCCCAAGACCCCCATAAGGTTCTCTTCGGCGCACGCCCGGGGCATCTTGACCGTATGCGGCCCGGCGTTGCAGGCGGTTCTGCCGGCGCCGTCGGCACTGCTTTTCCAGGAGTTTCGCCCGGGCCGGGCTTCGTGCGTGACGATCGCGTCGACTGGGGGAGACCGGCGGAGTTCGACGCGTGAAGCGGTCAGGCCGCGACGCGGGATGGCGCCGCCACGAGAGGCCCATCCGATCCCAGCCGGGTGCAGTCCAGACCGTCGAGCACCCGCATCGCGATCTCGAGCGCCGCTGTGCCTGCCGCCGCCGGCACGAGGGCCGGCCGCCGCGACCGCACCGCGTCCAGGAAATTGTCCTGCTCGCAGGCGATCGCGTTGGCCTCGGGAACGGCCAGTGTCTCCCGCGGCAGGATGTCGGTGAAGAACCTGTCCTTGAGCGCCGCGCGATCAGCCGGCAGCACGGCGGCCGCGTCGAAGGTGCCTCGCCGAACCGCATCGGACGGTGCGACGACTTCGACCGTCTTCGCGTTGAAGTCGGCGGCGACGACCCCCTGCGTGCCCCACAGCGACACGCGACGGCTGAGCGTCGGATGGATTCGCGAGGCGGAGAGATCGGCGATCAGCCCGGAAGAGAATGCGAGCCTGGCCCGCACGGCATCCTCGTGCCCGCCCGTCGCGACGATCCCCTGCGCCTCGACGCGCGTGAGTCTCCCTGGGTCGAGCGAAAGCACGAGATCGATGTCGTGGATCATGAGGTCGAGCACGACCCCCACGTCGAGCGACCGGAACGTGAACGGCGCGAGCCGCGCCGACTCGACCGCGACAATCCGGCCGCACCGCTCGACGGCCATCTTCCATGCGGGGTTGAACCGCTCGACATGCCCCACGGCGACGATCCGGCCGTGGCGTTCGGCGGCAGCGACGATCTGGTGTGCCTCGTCGACGTCGGCGGCTATGGGCTTCTCGATCAGCAGATCGAGTCCTTGGGCGAGCAACGGCAGCGAGACCGCGGTGTGCAGGCAGGTTGGAGCCGCGACGACGACGGCATCGGCCAAGCCGACGAGTTCCTGCGGTTCGGCGAGCGCCGCGCAGCCATGGGCCTCGGCGACCCGCTGCCGCGACTCGCGCACGGGGTCGACCACGGCCACGAGTTCGGCGTCGGCCCGCGCGGCGAGCAGCCGCGCGTGGATCGTGCCCAGATGTCCGCACCCGATCACCGCCACCTTCAAGCGTGTCATGCCGCCCTCCTTCGTTCGCGGGCGCGTCCGTGCCGCCCTTCCTGTTGTTTGGCCAGAAATTCGAGCAATTGCAGGACGTCCGGGAGCAGCATTCCCTGCGATCTGAGGATCTCGCGGGAGGGCTCCAACCCGACCTTCGCCCGGAAGAGGAGACGATGGGCCTCCGACACCGCCTCGATCGCCTCGGTCGAGAAACCGCCACGCTTCAGCGCCACCACGTTGATGCAGCGAGGCCGGGCGGGCAGCCCCTCGCAGAGCATGAACGGAGGCACGTCATGGAGCACGCGGGAGAGCCCCGCCACGAAGGACCAGCCGCCGATCGTCGCCCAGTGGTGGACGGCGACCGCTCCGGACAGAGACGCTCGGGAGTGCACGCGGACATGCCCTCCCAGCAGCGTGCCATTGGCCAGGATGCAGTGGTCGCCGATCCGACAATCGTGCGCCACATGGCTGCAGGCCATCAGGAAATTGCCGTTGCCGATCGAGGTCACGCCCTCTTCCTTTTCCGTGGCGCGATTGATCGTGACGCCCTCGCGGATGACATTGCCATCGCCGATGTCGACCCGCGTCCGCGTGCCGCGGTAGCTCAGATCCTGCGGCTCACCGCCGATGACGGTGTTGGGAAAGAGATGGTTCTGCTCGCCGATGTGGACGTCGCCCATGATCGTGACATGGTTCTCGAGCACCGTGCCCCGGCCGATGACGGCCCCGGCGGAGACCCAGCAGAAAGGCCCGACCGTCACATCCTCGGCGAGCTGCGCACCGGCCTCGACCACGGCCGATGGATGCACCGACGCCGGCCGCCCGCGGAGCACGATCCCACAGGACGGAGTGTCGCCCCGCATCGGCACAGTGGCTTGAAAATCGTCCATGCCGCGTGGTTCCGGGGGGCGAGTGGGTCAGGCGAAGGCCGGCTGCGAGTGGGCGGCGGCGAGGCGGGCCGCGAGGGCACCATTGAGCCTGTGACCGCTGCGGCAGGCCCGGACATGGGCGTGGATCGGCCGACCGGCGAGCGACAGGTCGCCCACCAGATCGAGCACCTTGTGCCGCACGCATTCATCGGGCCAGCGGAGCGAGTTGCCGATCGGGCCATCCGGCCCGAACACCAGCAGGTCGCTCGTCGTGGCCGACAGCCCACGGCCCTCCGCCCGGAGCCTCTCGGCGTCCTCGGCCGGGAGAAACGTGCGGGCGGCAGCGAGACCCGTGCGATACGCCTCCGGCGTCACGCACAGCGAGAGCACCTGCCTGCCGATCGGTCCGGCTCCGTAATCGAGTTCGTACTCGACCGAAAGACCGGGGAACCGGGGAGGCGAGGCCTCGATCCAGGAGGTGTCGTCACCGAGGCGGAGCACGGAATCGACAACGATCGGGTCGATGGCAGCGGCGAGATCCTCGATCCCGGCGGCGTCGATCGCCTCGACGAACGCCCGCGACGAGCCGTCGAGACCGGGCATCTCCTCGCCGTGCACCCGAACGAGGCAGCAGTCGACGTCGAGGCCGGCAAGCGCGCTTAGCAGATGTTCCACCATCTCGACGCGGGCGGCGCCCGCGCAGAGATTCGTGCGACTCGAAGCCTCCACCCGACATTCAACGGCGGCGGGAATCGTCACAGGCTCAGGCAGATCCACCCGCACGAACACCACCCCCGCACCGGCGGCCGCGGGCTCGAGTGCGACGTGGTTCTCACGCCCGCTCCAGTAACCGACCCCCGCGACGGACACCGGCCTCCGGAGCGTGCGTTGCGACCGCAGTCGTGTAGCGTGGTGCATGAGAACCCCGTTGTCGGCCGACCCGCGGCGACGTCTGGTTGGAAAGGCTCTACCCCGAAGGGCACGTCAGCGTCGCGGCGGCACCGCACCGGGCCGGCCCGTCTGATCGGCGACGGCGGCACCGTTGAGCATCTTGAGGATGTCGGGGGTGATGTCATTGCCGGACTCGTAATAGACGATCGGCTTGGTAATGCCCCTCAGGATCTGGTTGCGATCGGCGCCGTCGACCGGATCGCCGTCGAACCGGAACACGACGGCGATGCCGTGCTCGCGGGCAAACTGCGCGACGGCCTTCTCGACCTCGGTGTAGACCTGCAGATAGACCTTCGCCTCAAGGTCCATGAAATCCTTCTTCTGCAGCTGCGCGTTGACATTGAAGTCGCCCTGTCCCTTGGCGATCTCAGCCTCGAGCTTCTTGTATTCCGGCGTGCCGACATTGAAGCCCTTGAGTTGCTCCATGAGGCCGTTGATACGGTCGCGCTCACCCTTGAGGGAGTTCTCCGCAGCCATGACCTGATCCTTCATCTTGTCCATGGCGGCCTTGAAGCGGACATGGTTCTTGAAGATGTAGCCGACGTCGATCACGGCGACATGCGAAGACTGCGTCGCGGGACGCCCCTGCTGCGGCTGCCCCTGCGGCACGGCCACGGGAGCCTGAGCGAAGACGGTGGCATGCGTCAGGGCCACGATGGCCGCACACACGATACTGGCGATTTGCCTGTTCACGGAATGCACTCCTTGCTGGTTGTTTCTCACGCGTACCCCAGGGTGCCGACCGATCGCCGCCGAAACGATTCGTGGCCGGCCTTGGGTCCGAGGGCGGGCAGGATGATGGCAACCCAGAACCGTTGGCTCAAGGCCAGATTTCGGCCAAAAAAGCAGGAAGTCCTACTTCGGCGGATCGAGCGTGATCTGGAGCGTGACCTCGGCGCCGTCCCGCATCACCACCACCGGCACCGTCTCGCCCCCCTTGTGCTTCCGCAGCGCGCTGTCGAAATCCTCGAGACCCGTGACCGCACTCTCCCCCAATCGCACGATGACATCGCCCCCCTTGAGTCCGCCCTTCGCGGCCGGGGAATCCTTCGTCGCACCGGTGATCGCGTAGCCCTTCCCCGGCTTGCCAAAGTCGGGAATGCTGCCGAAGTAGGGCCGGTCGCCGCCGCCGCGGGCGAACTGCTTCGAGGCCACCTCGATGTAGGCCGGCCGCTCGGGCGCGGTGGCCAGGTCGCGGACGATGTCGGCCACCAGCCTCGCGATCCGCACCATGCCGTCGTAGTTGATCTTGTCGGCGGTGTCGGTGGGGCGGTGGTAGTCGGAATGCGAACCGGTGAACAGGTGCAGCACGGGAATCTTCCGGGCGTAGAAGCTCGAGTGGTCGCTGGGCCCGAAGCCCCCCGGCTCCTTGGCCACCTCGAATCCACGGGCGGCCACCAACCGATCGACGAGCCCGTCGAACCCGGTGCCGGTGCCCGTGCCGTGCACCACGATCTTGTTGCCGTCGAGCCGCCCCACCATGTCGAGGTTCACCATGGCTGCGGTGTCGGCGAGCGGGACCACAGCGTTCGCAGCGTAGTGGGCGCTGCCGAGCAGGCCGCGTTCCTCGCCTGAAAAAGCAACGAAAAGGATCGTCCGCGGAAACGGCCCCTCAGCCTTGAGCATTCTCGCCACCTCGACGAGCAGGGCCGTGCCGCTGGCATTGTCGTCGGCGCCGTGATGAACGGCATGCTCGCCCGGGGCCGCCGAATTGGCGCCACCGTAGCCCAGGTGGTCGTAGTGCGCGCCCAGCACCACGGTCTCGGGTTCAGGCAGCCGCTTGCCGGCAGCATCCGCGTCGCCCTTCGGCCAGCCCACGCCGGGCAGGACTGCCATCACGTTCCTGCCCTCGGTCTCGGTCCGTTCGATCGCCGTCTGGCCGCGAATCCTCCAGCCCGTGAGCGGACCGCTCTCCGGCTCGAGCGAGACGTCGATCCCCTTCTGGATGGCGACGAGATTCCTGCCGAGCGACGCCTTCACGACTTCGTCGACCAGCGACCGGCGGAGATGCAGGATTGGCATCGTGCGGTTCTCGGAGCCGTCGCCTGCGCGGGTGAAGGCCATCAGCGTGTCGCCGTCCGCGTCGGCGTCGTTGCAGAAGACGATGCCCCCGGCTTCATGCTCCGACGCATTGGCCACCTTGCGGGCCAGCGCCGCATACTGCGAAGCCTGGTTGCCGTCGAACACGCTGTGTGGGTTGTCCTTCTGCGGCTCCTGTCGCAACACCACGACGCCGGCCCCCTTGACGGAGGCCCCCGCTGCGGCGGCCGACAGCGGCGAATAGTCGTCGTAGTGCTCCGCGGGAGCGGTGATGCCGTAGCCGGCGAAGACCAGCGGCATGTCGAACCGCCCCGAACCTCCCGCGGCCAGCGGCGTGAAGTCCTTGCCGAGGCTCAGCGGGATTGTCTTCGCCACGCCGTCTTCGCCGGGCGGCCCCACCAGTTCGGCGGTGTTCGTGGCGGCCGGGCCGAGCTTCGCGTCGAGCGTCATGACGAATCGTTGGAACGGCGTCGCGGCGGCGGGCGAGCCGGCGGGACGGGCCGGATCGATGCCGGGAGCAACGCCGGCGACCGTGTCGAGGCCGATCTCGGCGAGTTGTTCGGCCACCCAGTCGGCGGCCTGCTCGACCCCCTTCGTGCCGGGGCCGCGTCCTTCCCGCTCGGGAGCGGCCAGCCACTCGACCGCGTGCTTGAGCCGGTCACGCGTGGCCGCGTCCTCGGCCGGCTCGGCCAAGGCCATCGTCACCTCGTAGGGCAGATGGACCGCCATCTGCAGCAGGAGGGCGGCCCCGACGCGGAACGGCATGGACGTGATGCTCGGCATGGGCGGGTCCTTGATGATTCGTGAGGAATTCGTGAGCCGCCATCGCGTGGCAGCGGCAGACTCCCGACTATTTTAGCCATCTCCCGTGACACGTGGCGCAGCGGGTAGGATGGAAAACGAAAAGTCCCCCGGAGGAGCCCCTTCCGTGCCTTCCCTCTTCGTGATCCAGGGCCGCAATCGCGGCTCCCGCTACGACCTCGCGAACCACGAGGGGTCGATGAGCATCGGAAGGGAGTCGGGCAACTTCGTGCAGCTCGATGACAACGAGGTCTCCCGGCGGCATGCCGAGATTCGCAGGGTCGGCGGGACGTTCGTCGTCGGCGACCTGAAGAGTTCCAACGGCACCTGGCTCAACAGCCGCAAGATCGACCGGGCGGAGCTCTCCAGCGGCGATCAGATTCAGGTCGGCCGGACGATCCTCGTCTATGCACGGGACGGCGCCGACGTGCCCGGGGCGAACATGGTCGACATCGTGCCGGCATCCAATGTCGCCGACGGTTCGCGGATCGTGCGAACCGCCCGTGAGGCCGACGTCGGCGGCGGTCCGCTTCCCGACGACACGTCGAACCGCTGGCTGGCGCGGGCCCGCAGCAACCTGCAGGTCATGTACCGCACGGCGCTGGCCGTCAGCCACACGCTCGACATCGACGAACTCCTCGGCCGCATCCTCCAGCTGGTCTTCGAGTGGGTCGAGGCGGATCGTGGCTGCATCATGCTGCTCGATCCCGAATCGAAGCAGCTCCGCACGAAGGCCCGACGCGACCGGCGCGTGGGCGAGGCGACGTCGATGGCCATCAGCCGCACGATCCTCGACTACGTGCTCGACCGCGGCGAGGGCGTGATCACCAGTGACGCCCAGGACGACGACCGCTTCAGTGGCGGCAACAGCGTTGTCCGGACCGGCGTGCGGGAGGCGATCTGCGTGCCGATGCAGGGCCGCTACGGCACGGTAGGCGTGATCTACGTCGACACGACCATTCCGCTGGGCGATGCGATCGAACGGGGGCAGCGGCTGTTCACAGACGAGCATCTCAAACTGCTGATCGCCATCGGCCACCAGGCGGCGCTGGCCGTCGAGGACACCACCTACTACTCCGCGATGGTGCAGTCGGAGCGGCTCGCCGCGGTCGGCCAGACCATCGCCACGCTCTCGCACCACATCAAGAACATCCTGCAGGGCATCCGTGGCGGAAGTTATCTGGTCGACATGGGCATGGACAACGACGACCCCGCCGTGATCCGCAAGGGCTGGGACATCGTCAACCGCAACCAAAACAAGATCTCCTCGCTCGTCATGGACATGCTGTCGTTCAGCAAGGAGCGGGAACCCGACCCAGTGCCGTCGGACATCGTGGCGTTGATCACAGACATCGTGGAAACCGTGCAGCAGCGAGCGGACGAAATCGGGGCGACGCTCGAGTGGGCGCCGCCGGCCAAAGTCCCGCAGCTGCTCTTCGACCCGGAGGCGTTGTCACGGGCCATCCTCAACGTGGTGACCAACGCGCTCGACGCGGTCGAGGGCCGCAGCGGCGGTGCGGTGTCGATTCGCGTCGTCTGCGACACGGAGGCCGAATGCGTCCGCGTCACCGTCGGCGACAACGGCGAGGGCATGACGCCGGAAACCATCGCCGAGATCTTCAACCTCTTCGTGTCGACGAAGGGCGCCCGCGGGACCGGCCTGGGCCTGACGGTCAGCCGCAAGATCCTGCGTGAGCACGGCGGCGACATCCGCGTCTCCAGCCGGCCCGGCGAGGGAAGCACGTTCGTGCTGGAATTCCCGCTGCGTACCGGAGACGGCCGGGAGCCAGACTCCGACCCGGAAGGCTCCGCCGCGGCACCATGACGACCCCGCCCGCCAGCATCGACCCGGCCTCACCGACGGCCCCTGCCGCGGCGATCCCCGGAGCCGGCCGCCTGCCGATCTCGGCGGTGATCATCGCGCGTGATGCCGCCGCGTGGATCGTGGACGTGCTCGGTGCGTTGGAGATGTGCGGCGAACGGCTCGTGCTCGACTCCGGCTCGACCGACGACACCGTGGCGTTGGCCCGGGCTGCCGGCGCCCGCGTCGAATACCAGCCCTTTCTCGGCTACGGTCCGCAGAAGCGGCGGGCCGTCGAACTGGCGGCCCACGATTGGATCCTTTCGCTGGATGCCGACGAGGTGCTCGACGACGAAGCACAGGCAGCATGTGGAAGCCTGGACCTCTCCGACCCCGCCGCCTGCTGGGCGATCCGCCGGCGGACCTTCGTGGGCCGGCGTGAGATCCGCCACGGCGCATGGAGGGACGAGCGTGTGCTCCGGCTGTTCAATCGCACGACTGCGGGCTTCAAGGCGATTGCCGTCCACGAGGAGGTGCAAGCGCGGCGGGCTCCACGGCTGCTGGCAGGGTCGATTCTCCATTACAGTTTCGCCGACTGCCGTGACGTGCTCTCACGGTCGCTGCGGTACGCGCCGCTGAAGGCGTCGATCCTGCGTGCGAACGGGGAGCGGGCCGGCGCCTGGGTGCTGCCGCTCCGTGGAATGGCGGCGTTCATGAAGAGCTACGTGCTGCGGAGCGGCTGGCGGGATGGCGGCGTCGGCTTCGTGGTCGCGCTCGGGCGGGTGATCGATTCCACGCTGCCTCGTGCCCTCCTGCTCGCGGAGGACCCCCGCGACGACGATAGAGCCTGAGTCGAGCCGCGCCGAAACGGCTGACGACCCGCATTCCACAACGCCGCGTCGATCAGGAAATCGGTCCCCGCAACGCGTCGAGCACCCGCTGCATGTCGGCCGGAAGCGGGGCGGTGAATTCGATCCGTTCCCGCGTCACGGGGTGATCGACCGCGAGGCTGGCAGCATGCAGTGCCTGCCGTTCGATGAGCGCCGTGCCGGCGTCCACCCCGCCGTTGGAAAGCCCGAAGAAGGCTGGTTCGATACGGGTGCGACCGCTGTAGAGGCCATCGCAGAGCACCGGGCACCCAATCGCCGCGAGGTGCACGCGGATCTGGTGAGTCCGCCCTGTCCTTGGGGCAACCTTCACGAGCGCCGCCCCCCGAAACCGCTCCAGCACCTCGAACCGCGTCACCGCGTCGCGGCTGGTGGCATGGTCGCGCCGCACCGCCATCTTCTCCCGCTGGTAGGGATGGATGCCGATGGGCAGGTTGATTTCATCGCTGTCGAACTGTGGCTGTCCCTGCGTGATCGCGAGGTAGGTCTTTGTGACCGTGCGATGTTCGAACTGCTTCGCCAGCGCATGGTGGGCCTCCTCGGTGCGTGCCACCACGATCACGCCGCTGGTATCGCGGTCGAGCCGGTGGACGATCCCCGGCCGCGTGGGACCGCCGACACTGGAGAGCCCGACGGCATCGGCGCGTTCGAGGTGCCACTTGAGCGCTCCGGCGAGCGTGCCCTTCCAATTGCCCTTGGCGGGATGCACGACCATGCCGGCCGGCTTGTTCACGACCGCGATCCAGTCGTCGAGGTGCACGAACTCCAGCGGAATCTCTTCCGCCGCCGGCCCGGCCCGGGGCGGCTCCGGCACCGTCATGCAGACGACCGATCCGGACCGCAACTTGAGCGATGCCCTCGCCACGACGCCATCCACCCGCACGGCACCCTTGTCGATCGATCGCGCGAGAAACGATCGGCTCTGCTCCGGAAACGTGCGGGCGAGAAAGACGTCGAGACGTAGGCCGGCGGAGTCTGCGTCGGCGGTCAGCGTGATTTCCGTGCCGGGGGCGAAGCCAGCCAGACCACTCGTTGGCGTCTCGCCGCCGAGGACGGTCGATGCCAGCACCTCATCCCCAGGGTCATCATCCGCAGCGACGTCTGCGTCGTGGCTACTGCCCTGCAGTGGGCTTGGCTGGCTCTGCTGCAACTGGTGGGGCGGCAGTTGGTGGGGCGGCTGGCTCGGCTGCAGCGGCTGGTGGGGTGGCTTGTTGGGTGGCTGGTGCGGGGCTGGCATTCGTAGCACTTGCTGGCGGCGTGATCTTCTGGGCTCCGAACCAATCGTACCACTGCCGGGTCGACTCGCGGCCGAGTTCGGTAGCTCGGGCGGATGCGATCTGGGCAAGCGCGTCGGCGGGAAACTCGGCGGCCACCGCCTCATAGCCACGGCGGGCTTCATCCAACTGCCCGAGGCTTTCCCGGGTTTTTGCCAGTCCAAAGACGACCCTTTCACCGAGCAGCCCCTGCGGCCTGCCCGCCATCAGTGACGAATAGGCCTCGACGGCCGCCTGCAGACGTCCCTCTGCCCGCTGGCGGTCGATAAACAGGAGTTGCGTGCCTTCGGCGGCCGCCGCATCGGCGATCAGCAGTTCCGCCCAGCGGGCCGCGTCGGTGCCCGGGTAGCGACGGATGACCTCGTTGAAGGAGTCCGCGTCGCCCGCGGATATCGCTGCCAGGCAGGCATCCCAGCTCTGCTTCCGTGTGACCTCGGCCTGCGACTGCACCACGCCAAACGCCACCAAGGCGGCAAGGCCTGCGGCGAGCCCGGCGAGGATCGTGCCAAAGTAGGGACGGACGCGATCGACGAACACCGCCGTGGCATCGGCCAGGTCGTTGTCACCAAGTGCCTTTTCCGCCAGTGCCTTTTCCGCCAGTGCCTCGTCAGCCAGCGCTCGGTCGACACGATCGGCATCGAGCGGGTTCGCTTCGTCGGCGGCCTGCCGCGAGCGGCCTCCTGCATCCGGGGTCATGCCGGGCCTTCTGCGACGGTTGTGCGATGGTTTCTTCACGGCATGCTCCTGGCGGCGCCGGCTGCATACTCCCAACCCGAGGGAGTATTCGACACGGTCGCGAGAAATAGAGACTTCCCGGCGCAGAGCGTCAAGCCGGACTGTGAGGCATGTGGTAGATTCCGCGTCCCATGAATCCTGCCGACAGACCAGCCGCGTCCCAAAAGCCGTCGTCGGGCCTCAATCCGGCGCAGACGCAGGCCGTGTGGGCGCCGGTGGGACCGCTTCTGGTGCTCGCCGGGGCTGGCACGGGCAAGACCCGCGTCGTCATCGCACGCATCGCCCACCTCGTCTGGCGAGGCACGCGTCCCTCGCGGATCCTGGCCGTCACGTTCACCAACAAGGCGGCGAAGGAGATGCTCGCCCGGGCCGGCAAGCTGCTCAAGTCGAATAGCGACGAGAAGCCGGAGATTTCCACGATCCATTCGCTCTGCGTCCGCATCCTCAGGCGGCATGCCGCGAGGGTGGGGCTCCCCGGCCGATTTGCCATCATCGACCGCGGTGAACAGGAGACGACCGCGCGGAAGGTCCTCAAGGAATTGAAGGTGCCCGAGGCCACGCTCCGCCCCGGCGACCTGCTCGATCGCATCAGCCGCTGGAAGAGCGCGGCGGTGCGGCCCGAAGGCGCGTTCGCCGCGATCCCGGCCGATGCGCAGGAGTCGTGGGAACTCGCCGCCGCCGGATACCGCCGCTACCAGCAGTCGCTGCGAACGGCGGGCGCGGTCGACTTCGACGACCTGCTGCTCGTCGTGGACGACCTCTTCGCCGAGCACGAGGATGTCCGGCAAGCCGAGGCTGCACGGTTCGACCATCTGCTCGTCGACGAATATCAGGACACCAGCGGCATCCAGGAGCGGATCGTGGCGGCGCTGGCCCGCGACCACCGCAGCCTGTGCGTGGTGGGCGACGACGACCAGTCGATCTACGCCTGGCGGGGTGCGGAGATCTCGCACATCCTCGACTTCCCCCGCCGCTGGCCGGGGGCCACGGTCGTGCGGCTGGAGGAGAACTACCGTTCCACGCCGGAAATCATCCACGCCGCCAACACGCTCATCGCCCGCAACACGCGGCGGCACGGCAAGACGCTCGTCTCCAAGGCGCCATCCGGGCCGCCGCCGGCCATCGTGCAGGCCCAGGACGAGATCGACGAATCGCGCCGCGTGGTGAGCGACCTCGAAGCCCGACTGAAAGAAGGCTCGGTCGCGCCGGCCGAGGCCGTGATCCTCTTCCGCACCGGCGAACAGACCCGCGTGTTCGAGCAGGAACTCCGCCGCCGGAGCATTCCCTACGAGCTCATCGGCAGTCGCTCCTTCTTCGATCGTCGCGAGGTGAAAGACGTGATGGCACTATTGCGGGTGCTCGTCGATCCCGACGACGACCTCGCCCTGTCGCGGATCGCCAACGTGCCCCCGCGCGGACTCTCCGGGACGACGGTGCAAGCGGCTCGCAACGCGGGCACCGCCGCAGGCCACAGCCTCTGGAAGGAACTGCTCGCAGCCCGCGACGCCCACCGTCTCTCGACCGCGGCGACTGCCGGCGTGATGGCGCTCGAGCGAGTGGTCGCCTTGCGGGAAGGTGCGGCGGCGCGGGGGGCCGGTGAGACGCTGCGGACCCTGCTGGAACTGATCGGCTACCGCGGCTTTCTCCAGAAGGAATACGAGGACGACCCCGCCGAGCAGGAGGCGCGGTGGGACTGCGTGGAGCAGATGGTCAACGCATTGGCCGACCACGAGCGGTCGTGCCTGCAGCAGCGGGCCGACAAACGGCCCGATTTTGCGGGAATGGTCCGTGGGTTTCTCGACGACCTCGTGCTCGACGTCACGGAGGCGGAGCGGTTCCGATCCGACAAGCCGAAGGGCAACATTCTCCGCCTCATGACCCTCCATGCGGCGAAGGGACTCGAGTTCGACTGCGTCTGGATGGTGGGAATGGAGGAGGGGCTGCTGCCGCACCACCGCTCGCTCAACGACGGCCTCCAGGCGATCGACGAGGAGCGGCGGCTCTGCTACGTGGGCGTCACCCGCGCGAAGAAACGGATCGCCCTCTCCCTCTGCCTCACGCGGATGAAGTGGGGCAAGAGCAAGCCCTGCCGCCCGAGCCGGTTTCTCTACGAGCTCACCGGCCAGGCGGAGAAATTCACGGACGAGCCGGCGGGCGGATCGCCGACAGGAACACATCCGGCAGCATCCGCGTCAGCGGCCCGAGGCCCAGCCCGCCGCGGGCGATCGAAGCGTACATAGCCATGAGTCCGCGGGTAAGCTTCGCGGCCCCCGCGTGCCACGGAAACCATGGCGGCGCCGGCCAGACCACCAGCGGAGTCCGCAGGATCGTGTTGTGCACCAACGGCAAGAGCAGCGGATCGTGCACGCGGCCGATGCCGCTCGCTGGCGCGGCGAGTGTGCCCCCGGGAAACCCGCCCCACGGCACGTTGCCGAGCGCATAGGCCAGTGCCGACCAGCCGTTGACGGCCACGACACCGTATTCGAGGTGCTCGACCAGCAGTTCCGCCCGCTGCCGATCCCGCGTGGCGAGCGTCGTCGGCATGGTCACGCTCGCGGCCAACGATCCCGGCAGGGCGTGCACGAGGCCGCCCGCCCGCGTGCAGAACGCCTCGATGTCGTCGGCCTCGATCGCCGTCTCGGCGGCGACCGGCACGAACCATTCCCGCGCGACCCAGGCCCGATCCCGTTCGATGTCGAGGCCCGTGCGAAATACCCAAGGCAGCGTGCCATCGGCCGGGGCCGGCCGGCCGGCAATCATCTCCCACGCAGTCGATGCGCCGGGATACCAGGCCGGGCGGGCGGGCAGGCTCGCGAGGCGACGGCCGACGAGCGCGAGGAATTCGTCCCGCTGCGGCCAGGCCCGGCAGGTGACGACGAGCTTGGTGGCGATGCAGTTGAAAGAGGTGTTGTTGGCGATCGATGCCGCCACGGTGTCGGCCTGGCAGGCGAGCTGGGCCGCCGTGTAGCGGCCCGGCACGATGATCCACGGCGTGACATTCCCCAGTTCGCACGTGATCGGCTTCCGGAGCAGCGGCTCGGCCCCGGCCGCGTGCGGATCACGGCCTCCCCAGACGATTGCCTCGAAGGCCCCCTGCCCGCCCGTGAGATGGACGTGCGTGACGAGCGGCGCGGCGACGGCGGCCTGTGCGACCTCCGCGCCGCCGGTGACGATCGCCAGCAGCTCCGCCTCGATGAGGGGCTGCAGCGCGGCGGCGAGCACCGGCTCGAGCGATGCATGGAGAGGATGGAGCTTGAGCAGGACGGCGCGGCCGTGCTCGAAGATCTGGCAGAGCACGTCGGCGGCGGCGAGGCCGGTCACGTTGCCTGCCCCGAGCACGACGGCGACGCCGCCGGACCGCGGCCGCTCCTCGGCCTCGCGCCGCCAACTGCGATCGAACGCGTCGAGTCCGCCCGGGTCGACGCACCGCACGGTGGCACGGTGGCCGCGGAAAATCATGGAATCGAATAGCGGCCCCACGGGCATGACGTCGACTTCGATGCGAGAAGCCGGGGCCGACGCTCCCGACCGTCCGCCGGCCGCAGCGTGGGAGAGCCGCGGCGAAACGCTGGCCCGTGGCAGCCCTCCCCTTGCGATCTCCCGCTGCGCAAGGGCCGTGAGCAAGAGCAGCCGCAGCGTAGCCAGTGGCCCGGTGGCGAGCTCCTCGGCGAGGGCCGCGGCACCTCCCTGCTTCGCGGCCACGGCCGTGCGTGCCCAATCATCGGCCACGTCGGCCACCCGCTCGGCGCAGGCAAGCGCAAGAGCAGCGCGGGCCGAGGCATCCCGCGTGGCATGCCGCCGTGCGCCGGCGGCGAGCGTCACGAGCAGGTCATTCAGATGGTCGAGGGACTCGGGCATGATGTGCGACTCTGTCTGTCTGTTCGAAAAGCCATCTCTTGCAATCATGTCCGGCACGGGAAATGGTCTCTCCGTGGCGGCGAGTTTTCAACGTGCCGAATGCGGCTTCGAGCGAAACAAGATGGAATCTTGTTGCCACGTGCGAAAGCACCGCATGTCGTGCCGAACAGGATTGCCATCCATGGCCTTTTTAGCCACATCGACCTCAGGAAACACCAAGGGTCACTTGCCGATGCAGTGCCGCGAGAATATCCGATCGATGAGATCGGTGCCGATCTCGACGCCGGTGACCTCGCCGAGAGCGGCTACCGCCTGATGGAGCAAACCGGCCACGATCGCCTCGTCACGCATCCCATCGCTGCGGGCTGCAACTGCCGCTGCCCATGCCGCCGCGACCGCTTCCCGGGCATCCCCCACGCCCACCTGCATCCGCAGCGTGGCCGGCGACCGGCCGCCGGGCAGGTTGGCCACGGCACTGATCATCGCGGCCTTGAGCGTGGCGATGCCGGCCCCGGAGCGGCTGCTTGTGAGACATGTCGACGCGCATCCGCCAAGCCGTGGCGGTGAGGCCAGATCGCACCGCGTGAACACGTCGATCCGCGGCGTGGCAGCCGGAAGGACTGGCAGAGCCGTCCCGCCCGTGGCCGCCGCATCGATGCAGGCGACCACCACGTCGGCCCGGGCAACCTCCGCCCGTGCCCGCTCTGCCGAGGTGATTTCGACCGAGCCGTGAGCCGGGGCCCGGCCCGCCGTGTCAGCCTCGGCACAAGCGGCGTCATCAGCGATGCCGGCGACGTCGACGAGCAGGCAGGCGGGCTCCGTCGGGTCGGTATCGAGTCGGGCGGCGATCCAGTCCCGCGTGGTGCCCGCCTCATCCGCCACGAGGGCCGCATCCCGGCCGACGAGCGCGTTGAAGAGGCTGCTCTTGCCGATGTTGGGAGGTCCCACGAGCACCACCCGGGGCAGATCGGCCGCCGCACTGGCATCGCGGCTGGCCAGCCGGACCGCGACCGCGTCGAGGGCCTCGCCGGCTGCCGAGAGCCGCGACTCGAGCGCCGCCCACGCGGCGGCGTCGGCAACCGGCACGCTGTCGGGGGTGTGTTCGTCGGCGAAGTCGATCGTAGCCTCAATGTCGGCAGTGAGGTCGAGCAGCGTCTCCCGCAGGCGGTGCAGCATCTGCCCCACGCCACCGGCCATCCGATCGAGCGCCGCGGAGAGATCCGCCGGCGTCTTCGCATCCACCACGGCCAGCACAGCCTCGGCCTGCAGCAGATCGAGACGGCCGGCGAGAAACGCCCGCAGGGAGAATTCGCCACCCCGCGCGAGTCTGGCGCCAAAGCGACACGCCGCGGCCACCACCGCATCGACGAGCGGCGCCGACGCGGGCAGTTGCACCTCGGCGAGCGGTCCGCCCGTGGGCCCCTGCGGCCCAGGCCAGTGGAGGATCTCGACCGGCAGTTCACCCCAGTCGGTCGTGAGTTCGCGCGACGCGAGCCGGGCCGCCACCAGTCGCGGCCGCTCGCCCCGCAATGGGAAGCCGCCCGACGTGGGAATGAAGAGTTCATCCAGCAGCCGGTCGAGACCGTCGCCAGAGAGCCTCACGATGGCCCGCGCACCAGAGCCCCTGACAGTGGCAGGGGCGACGATCAGTTCGTGGACGGACAACATGGGAGCGTTCTGAAAGCGCAGGGCGGAAGCAGGCCGTCGGGCAGAGAGGGGCTGTCATTGCTCCCGCAGCGCGGCGAGCAGGTCGGCGCAGTCTTGCAGCGTGATCACCGCCTCCAGACCCACCGGCATGATCGACGTGGCGAGTTGCTGCGACTCTTCGATCTCGCCGCGATTGATCACCCGCTCCGCACCGCCGGCCATACGGATCGTGACGCTGCCAGGAGCGTCGACCACGACCAAGCCACTGGCCACGGTGCCGTCGTCCAGCACGAATGTCGTGACTGTGTACCGCTGCTCCACGGCGCGGTTGGGATCGAAGATCGCCTCGATCAGCTGGGAGGGCGGTTTGCCGCCGACGGTAGCCAGATCCGGGCCGACTTCAGCGCCCGCGGCACCGTGCCTGTGGCAAGCGATGCAGCCTCCTTTTTTCAGGGCTACCCGACCGCGGGCGGCATCACCTGATAGCGTAGCGGCAGCGAGGTAGCGGGCCACGATCTTCTGCCTGTCGACCTCGAAGGACTGGATCACGGGCACCTGTTCGCTGCTCGGCTGGGCGGCCGCATTGGGCTGCTGTTGTGCCTGCAGCAGAGCCGCTTCCGGCGGCATCAGCTCGTCGCTGCCGGCGGCAGCCAGAGACGCACCGCGGACGTGGGGCCATTCCTGCCGAAGCGATCCCACGAGTTCGTCGGCCGAGAGCAGACCGAGGCCTTGAAGCGTGAACAAAGCCTGCACCCGCACCGATTGCGACGGAGAAGCGGCCGCCGAACGCACGGTCGCCTCGTCGGCAACCTGCCCCCGCTCGATGGCGAGCCTCTGCGCCGTGTCACGTGCCCAGCCAGAATCTGACGCGAGGTCGATCGCGGCGGCCCCGGTCGGCTGGCCCTCCCTGGCGATCCGCCAGATGCGGCCCATCGTCTCGCCGCCCCGCAACTGCATGCGGAGGGCCATCTCGGCCGGCACCCATTCCGGGTGCTCCAGCACGAGCCGATACATGTCGACGACGTAGAGGGCACCGTCCGGACCGGTGCGGGCCATCACCGGACGGAACCAACGGTCTTCGCTGGCGAGGAACTCACGTTCCACGTCGTCCGGGTGTCTGCGCGACGTGATCGTGGCGCCGGAGTAGTCGAGCACCTGCCGCAGCACGACGTGATGGGCCGGCTCGCAGATGAACAGGCAGCCCGCCCCGGCGTCGCCGAATACCGTGTCCCGATAAGGCACAGGGTTGCAGCCCGAAGTGACGGTGTTCGCAGCGCTGGCCTGGTTCAGCCGCCGCTGCGTCTCGCCTACCGGAAACACCCTGCGATCTGCCGTGAGATCGGCGCGGAGCGACCGGGCGACGATTTCCGGATGTTTCTCGAGGTGGCTCAAGGGCAGCCAGTAATGCCAGCCGGGGGTGGCGTTATTGTTGCCGAACCAGTTGCCGAAGTCGTCCCGCCACTTGCCGCACTGCGTGGTGCCGGTTTCCAGACGGAACTCGCCGGTCCGCGGATCAAACCGGAAGTCGTTGCCGCGGAGCGGGATTCTTGCGCCCGTCTTTACGCAGACCACGTCGCCGCCGCTGTCGCCGTTGGCGCCGTACAGCCAGCCGTCGAGCCCCCAGCAGAAGCCGTTGACCAAGTGCTGCGGGTTCCCTGCCTTGAATCCAGTGAACCAGGGCTCACGGACGTCGCAGCGTCCATCGCCATCGTCGTCGCGGGCGTGGAAGATGTCGGGCACACTGGCCACGAACACGCCCCCCTTCCAGCAGGCCAGGCCGGTGACGTGTTTGAGGCCGTCGAGAAAGAGCGTGCTCTTCTCGTAGCGTCCGTCGCCGTCGGCGTCCTCGAGAATCCGTACGCGACCGGCCTGGAGACCTTGGCCGGCGCCTTCGCCCGGCACGCCGTCTCGCCAGGTCACCTTGCCATCGGACGTGGCCTCCCCTTCGGCGAACGGATAATCGCCCATCTCCGCCACCCACATCCGACCGTGTTCGTCCCAGTCGATGAACACCGGATCCATCACCAGCGGTTCGGCCGCCACCAGCGTCGCGGTGAATCCCGCGGGCAGTCGCATCGCGCGCAGGGATTCCTCCGGGCTCCGCGGCTTCGGCCCGGGCACGCGCAACAGTTCCTCGTAGGTCATCCGCACGCCGTCGGCACGCATCTCGCCGTTGGCGAATGTCACGTCCATGCCGGTGAGCAGCGGCAGCGCCGTCTCGTCGCCGGGCTTTCCCTCCCGCATCACCCGCGTCCAGCCGGCCGTCCAGCCGAGGTGTGGCTTCGCCCGCTCCGGAGGCACGAACAGATAGACGCCGTAGCCTCGCCCATGCGAGACGACGAGATCGTCGTGGCCGTCGCCGTCGAGATCGACCCGCCATACGCCCGCGTCGGCCCGCGCCAGCGGCGGCAGTTCAGGCTCGGCGGCCGAGGACATAGCGCAGGCCGGCAGCAGGCACATCATCAGCGGAAAGGCGAGGAGCAGGGCTGCGAGTGGCCGAGGGAATGGCATCGGGGATTCCTTGAGAGGGTCTACTGCCCCAGCCGGTCGAGCACGTTCTTCGTGATCCGCTCCACCGTGGGATCCTTCCCGCGGAGGCCGTGGGCCCAGTCGGTGGAGCCAACCGTGACGACGGTGCCGCCGCGTGTGTAGGTGCCGAGCACGGCGGCGCCGACCCGGTCCTGGGGAAACCGGTCGTAGAAGAAGGCATCGTCGGGATGCCACTTCGCCGGAGCGCTCGCGAGGATCGCAAAGCCCTCTGGCGTGCCGTCGCGGTGCGTGGGGACGGGCAGTCCGTCCTTGATCTCGAACTCGCAGCCATCGCACTCGTAGCCCACGATCGTGTCCTTACCGCCGAACTCCCCACCGCGTTCGAGGCCTGTCCCGGCAAATAGCCAGTGCTCGGGGCGATGCACCGCATAGGACGCCTTGCCATCCATGAACTGCCCTTGGCTGCGATGGTAGCCGCCGTGCAGAAAGCCAACGCCAGTGAGCTCATTCTCCGGGCGAGCCACGAGGTGGTGGCTCCAGAGTGTCGAAAGCAGCGAGTAGCTGCCGGTGGGGTAGACTGGGTCCATCACGAATCGCTGCTTCCAGCAGGTAAGCGCGGAGCCGTCGTCCTCGCTGCGAACCTGCCAGCAGCAGGTGTTGCCGCTGAAGAAGGCGACGTTACCCCCTCTGCCGATGAAGGCCTCGAGGTGGTCCCGCATCGGCGTCGACCAGTATTCGTCGTGCCCCACGCTCAGCACGAGCTTATAGGCCGCGAGGTCCTCGGGATGGAACTCGAGATCGGAGTTGGCCGCGTAGTCGAAGCTGTAGCCATTCGCTTCGGCCCAGGCGACGAATGGCTGCTCCCACGACGGGAACTGGCTCGCCGGCGGCCGGCGGAACGACACGCGGTGTCCCTGGACGCCGGCACGGCCGTTGTAGGCGTAGAGGCTGAATCCGCCCCAGTTGTTGTAGGCGTTGTAGGTGTTGGTGGAGAGCTGGATCAGCGTCTTGGACTTGTCGCCGGGGGTGGCGGCTCGGACGATGAAGAAGCAGGTGGACTCGACCGTGCGCCGGCCCCGCTGGACGTACTTTCCGCCGCGATCCTCGCCCCTGAGCGTCACCTGGTAGTAGCCGCTCTTCCACTCCGCCGAGACCGGCACGGTGAGCAGGGCCGGCCAGCCGCAGCCATGGGACGACGCGTTTTCAGGAATCGGGGATTCACGACCGGCGACGTCCGCCCTGGTGAAGACGACCTCGCGCTGCGCCCCGAGCCTCGCGATCTCGACCGTGAACGTGGGGGCGGCCGTCGAAACATGCAACGACACCTCCTCGCCCGGCTTGTAACTCTCCTTCCCGGCATAGCCCTCGATGAAGAGAGGGCGGGGATCGGACGTGTCGGCGGAGACGGAACGGACCGTCACCAGCACGCACACCACGACGCAGACAAGAAAACGCAGCACCATGACCGAGTCTTCTCCATGCGGTCCCATCGGCATGGAACATGCGGTCGACCTGGTATGTGTCCGATACCGCATCCCGGGCCGTCCATACATACGTTTGGGGAGGTTCGTGGAGGATGGCCTACGTCGGCCACGCCTCCTATACAATATCATCAACGCGAGAGCACCTGCCTGTCATCAAGGAGTCGTTTCCGCACCGGGTCGTAATCGACCTCCTGCACGCCGACATGCGACCCGATCGCCTCCATCGCGATGCTCGCCGCCGACTGGCCGAGCACCATAAACACGGGCTCCATGCGGATCGAGCCGTAGGCGATGTGCGTGGCGCTGACGCAGATCGGCACGAGGAGATTCTCGCATTCCTCACCCCTCGGCAGGATCGCCTCCATGTCGATGGGGTAGGCCTTGAATCCGCTCACCTGGACGTCTCCCTCGTTCTTGACGTGGCCGCCGGCATCCACATACCGCTGCACGTGATGCGAATCCATGCCGTAGGCCGCCATGCCGACGGACCGCTTCGCAACGATCCGTCCCTCGCAGTGGTGCTGCTTCATGACCATGCCGCCGACCATTCGGCGGGCCTCGCGGACGTAGAGTTGATCCTGCCAGCCTTTTCCCTCGACGAATTCGTCGCGGCACATCCCCCAGCGTGCCACTTCCCGGCGGATGGTTTCGGGCACTCGACCGTGGTTGGCGAGCGTCCACATCAGGCCCTGCTGGTAGCTGCGATGCCTGGCGACGATTCTGTCGCGATCGGCGTAATCGGCCTCTGGATAGGCATAATTGCCACCGATGAAGTCGGTCGAGACGCCGGTGCGGTTGTTCGTGTCGGTCTTCCGATTCGGCATGCTGGAATTGATCCAGGGGAACCCCGACTCGCCGGCCTCGAAGTTCCGCAGCAGCAGTTCGTACTGGAGCGGGTCGTAGTCGGCGGGCTTTTCAAACGGGATGCGGTTGTCCGGATGGTCGGTCAGGCACATGCGAAAGCAAAAGGCCTGCACGCGGCGATCACCCGTTCCCTCGGGGCCGGGCCCGCGCGGATCGATCCCCGGCAGAAGGCCGCTGGCAGGGTCGCCGGGCTTCACGAATGGATCGACGCCGTCGACGCAGTTGTGATACGTCGCCTGCTTCGTCTGCACACCGGCGAGCGTCTCGCCGTAGTCGGCGGTCGCCTCCCGGCCCACGGCGTACGAAACGCCGACACCGGCCATCAGGTCGCCCTCGTACGTCGCATCGACGAACATCTTCCCGCGGAAGACCTCACCCGACTCCATGGTGATCGAGGCGATTCTTTTTCTCTCCATCGTCACTCCGCGAACGGCCTTGCCCGGGCCGCCGCCGGCCCGATCGAGCCGCTGGCCGTAGACCACCGGGATTCGGTGCTCGCGAACGAGGCCCTCCATGATCAGAAGCGCCGCCGAGGGCTCGAAGGTCCACATCGCCGACTCGGCCGCATCGGACCGTGTCTGGCCGCCGTCGCGATATGACTCCCGCGACTGCCATTTCCAGTTCTCGGGCGCGTCGTAGTGCTTCTTGATGCGTTCGTAGAACTCCCGCGCGATCCCGCCGATCGCCTGCTTGTTGCCGATGTCGGTCTGGCCGAGCCCGCCCGTCGTCAGCCCGCCGATCCGGCGACCGGGCTCGATCACAACGACGCTGCCACCCTGCCGACTCACCTGCACGGCCGCGGTGATCCCTGCGGACGAACCGCCGTAGACCACGACGTCATACGTGCGGGCCGGTGCAGCTGCGGGTTCCTCCGCACACACGCCCGAAATGGCGGAGAGGACGCCGATCCATGCGACGAACCGCCGACACCGAAGAGCAATGCTTTTCATGTGAATCGCCTGCCTGCATTCCCTATTCAATCAGCTCTGCCAGCCTGCCGGTGCTGTCGCCCAGGTGATCCACCGAAGCGTCCATGCGGTCGAGGAGCGACAGCCAGAGGTTGCTCAGCGGCGTCTCCGACGGAAACCGCAGGTGACGGCCGGTCGTGATCGTGCCGCAGCCG
>CAZOMJ010000071.1:0-9961 GCA_964581055.1 uncultured Candidatus Kuenenia sp. | reverse complement strand
TGATCCACATGCCCTGGCTCAAGCTGGGGCGAAAGAAGGTGGTCGCCATGGTGCGGTCGGCACTCTGGAGCGGAGCGAAGGCGCTCTCGATCCATTCCCGCGACCCGGGCACCTTCGACTGCCCGACAAACAGCTCGAGGGCCTTGCTGAACCGATAGCTCAACCAGAATGCACGGAAGCCGATCGGCTGGTTCGTGACCGAGTTGTAGTCGATGTTCAGCAGATACGAGAGCCGGGGCATGATCGCGTTGCCCGAGAAGATCAAGCGTCCTCGCGGGATGCCGAAGTAGCTCGAGTTATTGATGGGCAGCTGGTTGCCTGCGCTGTCGGTCCAAGATGGCTCCGCCCGGGAGAAGCCGTCGTAGCGGAACATGTTCTGGTTGCGGATCCGTAGCGAATACGGCGTTTCGTCGGGATCGCGTGGCAGAATGGCGAACCCGTTGTCGTAGTCCACGCGGAACCGGCTTCCGAGCAAGCTGGAGTCGGCCTCGGTACAGCCAGCACAGGACGAGCCCGCGGCGGTGAATTCGGCCTCCCATTCGTCGAGCTGGGGGGGCGCGATCGCCTCCACGACGGCCTCGGTCGCGGCAGTATCAGGAGCCTCAGGAGGTTCGGCAGCCCGGGCAGGCATCGCGACCCAGGTGGCCAACGCAAGGCAGCCGACGATCGCCAGGCAGCCGCGGACGGGCCTGTGACCAGATCGCTCTCGCCGTTCGATAGGCATTCGCCGTGGTTTTCCCATGGTTGCCAGACGCTCGAGCCGGGCGGGCCAGTGGCAATGTGGGTAGTCCAGGGGGGGCTCGGACGCCTTCGCGCAGACCTCCCCCGCAGGTGGAGCAACTCCACAAGGTTGCTCATCGGCCGACAGTGCCGGTTATGTCAAGAAATCCGGTTCTGCCGCCTGTGCCTTTCAGACGGCACTCAAGCGGTTGTGCGTGTCGTGTCGATTAAGACGACGTTTGCAAAGGGGGGTGACCATGGCAGATCGGTCGTGCGCGCGGCTGGTGGTGGTGGCGCTGGGGCTGTGGTGGAGCGTGACGGGCGCCGCCGTTGCCCGCGCCCAGACCTACGGGATCGACTTCCGGAACACGCTGATGCCGGCTTCAGGGGGGATGGCGGGCACGAGCGTTGCCGCGCCGCAGGACTTTATCTCGGCGATCAACGCCAATCCCGCTGGGTTGACACAGTATGACGGCACTCACTTCACGCTCGGCGGAGCGTTTGCCGAGGCCACCGCGAACCTCACGCAATCGGCCCCGCTCCCGCTACTCGGTGTCACTCCGTTCTCGGCCAAGAGCAGCACGCCCGGTGCGATCGTGCCGGCGATCGGCGTCGCCCAAGAGGTCACGGGCCTGCCGCTGCCGACGACGGTGGGCCTCGCCGTGTTCGGCGCCGCCGGCGGGGGCGCGGACTACGTGCAGGTACCGGCGAGCAACGGTACATCCGCCTACCTGCTCCTGCTCGAGTTCGCCCCGAGCGTTGCGGTCGAAATCACCGAACGGCTCTCGATCGGCGCCACGATGTTCATAGGCGACGGCTATTCTTCGGGGCCGTTCCTCGGCACCAGTGCTATGACCAACGCCTACGCGCTCCGCGGCGGGTTCGGCCTCAACTACCAGCTCGGCGAGGCGACACGACTCGGAGCCTATTACCAGACAAACCAGGACTTCCGTTTCGAGAACCAGGTCGTGCTGTTTCGTCGGCTTCGGCCGCTCGACGTCGACATGGGGCTGCCGCAGCAGGTGGGTATGGGGATCGCCAACGAGTCGCTCCTCGACGGGCGTTTGCTGTTGGCCGCCGATGCCCTGTATCTCGACTGGCGCAGCGCCGCCCTCTTCAAGAGCATCTACGTCGGCCAGTGGGTGATGCAACTGGGGTCACAGTACCGGGTAACCGACCGGCTCGCCCTGCGACTGGGGTACGCCTACGCGCAAAACCCGCTCAACGACTCGTTCGGCAGCAGCATTGGTCCGATCCAGGTGCCCGGCGGACTCCCCGCCGCCCGCTACGTCCAGTCGCAGTTCGCGATCATCAACGAGCACAGGATGGCAGGTGGCATCGGGATCCGCGACCTGTTCATGCGCGGTCTCGACCTCGACGCCTTCGCGGGCGGCATGTTTCCCGCGAGCCAGATGCTGGGCACTTCGACATCGGTCAACCTCGCCAGTTACTGGCTCGGCTTGGGCTTCACTTGGCACTTCCACCAGGCGCCTTCGCCAACGCGACGCGACGCCTCATGAGTCGCGCGTCCCCGTGTGCAGCCCGCGGTGGATCCAGCGGACGGAAGCCCCGCATGGTCGAACTCCGCTCATAAAAGCGGCTTCTGGAATGGGAACCATGCTTGTCAGTGCATTACTCGGGGATCGTCTTTCCAGGCACCGCCTCGAAGGGCTCGGCGTGAAGCAACTCCTCCCGTCCCCGCGTGCCGGGCAGGATCTCGAACCGCGGGTCGAAGTCCACCATCGTGCTCGCGAGCTTGGCTAGGATCGAGACATCGCCTTCGACCTTCGCCGTTCCGTCCTTGATCTGGGCCTCGAGCGTCTTGGCTCCGATCATCGTCTGCTCAAGGTCGGAACGGTTGATCGTAAGCGTGAGATCGGCCTTCTTGGCCAGGAACCCGGGCAGGTTCGTGAGGGTGGCGTTCTCGAGCTCGACCGCGAATTTCTCGCCGTTGTCCGGCGTGATCAGGTTCATCGTGAACCGCATCTCCTCCGCTTTGCGGCTGTCCATGCGAATGCCGAGGAAGTCGAGAAATAGCTCCGTACTCATCGCCCGGATCACGTCGGGGCCGCTCGATTTGGGCGAGGCCCCCTCCGGAACGCCCTCGCGGAGTTCATAAGCCCCCGACAGGAAGCTGTTGCGAAGCCCCGGATTCTCCTGCTGGTAACCGAGTTGCTCGAACACGTCGGCTAGAAGCTCCTTGGCCACTTGGTTCTTGGGCTCCGCATGCACGAGCTTATTGAGAATCTCGGTGGCGAGCAGGTATTCGCCCTGATCATGCAGCTGCCTTGCCTTGGCGAGAATTTTTTCCGAGCCCCCCATCATCTCGACATAGAGCGGGGCCGATTCCTCGGGAGAAGGAGGGATGAGTGTGGCGGGATTGCAGTCCCAGTAGCCGAGGTAGCGGTTGACGACGGCCCGGGCGTTGTGCGGGACCGAACCGTGGTAGCCGCGGCAGTCCCATCGCTGCTGGAGACTCTTCGGCAGCTCGTAAACGTTGTGGATTTGATTGACCGTCACGCCCTGATTGGCCAGGTGGAGCACCTGGTTGTTGAAGTGGGCATAGAGATCCCGATGACCGCGGAGGATCTCCTGTACCCGTTCGTTGCCCCACCGCGGCCAGTGGTGGGCGCCGAACATCACGACGGCCTCCTGGCCGAACCGGTAGATCACCTCGTTGATGTATTTCGACCAGTTGAGGGCGTCCCGCACCAGAGCGCCGCGGAGCGTGTAGATGTTGTGGAGCGTGGCGCAGACGTTCTCGGCAATCCAGAGTGCCTTCATGTCGGGGATGTAGGTGTTCATCTCCGATGGGGCTTCCGTGTTGGGCGTGTTCTGGAAGATCATCCGCACGCCGTCCACCTCGATCTCCTCGATGTCTTTCTCCACGATACGGGTCGGGGCGATCAGGCCGGACGTGCCACGGGAAATGGCATGCCCTAGCCCCTGGGTGACGTAGCCGTAGGGGCTCACCGGCAGGAGCACGCCGTATTGATAGAACATTCGCCGATTCATCGCGTTGCCGGCGAAAACGTTCTCCGAGATCGAATAGACCATGAAGTCGCGGGGGGCCAGGATCTGCACCTTTCCGGAGCGGACGTCGGCCTCGTCGACCACGCCGCGGACGCCTCCCCAGTGGTCGCCGTGGGAGTGCGAGTAAACGACCGCCGTGACCGGCAGGCCCTCGCCTTTGTGCTCCTGGAACAGCTTCCAGGCGGCCCGCATGGCGTCGGCGGTGACGAGGCAGTCGAACACGATCCAGCCGGTCTTGCCGCGGACGAAGGTAGTCTGGGCGAGGTCGATGCCGCGGACCTGGTAGATGCCGGGGACGACCTCGTAAAGGCCGTAGTTGTTGTTGAGCTGGCCGATGCGGTGCATCGAGGGATGGACCGTGTCGAACTCGTCCTGCTGGTCGAGGAACTGAAACCGCGTCATGTCCCAGGCGTCGCCGCCGGCGTCGTTTTTGATCTGCATCTGGGGCATCCGGGCGATCAGGCCACGCCGCTGTTCGTCGAAGTCGCGTGTGTCGTCGAACGGTAAGGCCTGCTTCGCCTTGCGCAGCACCTCCTTGGTGAACTCCGAGGGGGCCTTTCCCTTGGGGTGGAAGTGTCCGGCCGCCGGAGCGGCGGGATTCGGGGCCGCGGGGGCGGAATCACTGTCGAGCGTCATGTGCGCAGCTACGGCAAACGCAGGAAGACTCTGCACGAACTGACGACGGGTGGTCATGATAAAGGCTTTCTTGAGGCTTGGGCCTGGAGTGAGTCTGGGGCCGACCGCCCGACGCGGCATGGGCAGAATATCCCTGCCACCCGGGGGATACAATGATCTGCGGCTTGCTGTCCTTGGCAAGCCATTGATGTCGCTGCACTGGTTGTGAAAGCGGCAGTTCGATTCAATACGGACTCGAGGATGCCGATCGATGAAGTGTTCCGGTGATGTTGCGATGAGGCAAATCGTTCGGGCAGAGAGGCTCGCCCTCAGCGCGGCCGCCAGGCCGCCGCTCGTAGAGCTTGAGAATGAAGGTGCAGTCGGGCATGTATCGCACATGCCGCACCGGCCGGTCGTTCAATGTGGTGATTTTCACCATGGAACCTTTCGCGAAAAAATGAAGGCAGGGGCGGCACCCGAAGGCGCCGCCCCTGCCGTATGAGCCGAGATACTGCCACGGGCGACTGCCTGCCCTGAAACAGGGTCGGATTGAGGGAAGTGACTTTCCGAAACCGATGTTTTTCTCGGGCGAGACTGCGATTCAATGATCCCTGCCGGGAGTATTTGAAAGGCACTGGGAAACCAGTGCTCTTCGCACGCGAGCATCGTCTCGCGAGCCTGCCGCAACCCCGGCTGGCCGACCCCGTAGACATCGAGGACTGCTTGGTTCGAAGGCTGGTCAGGGAGCCGGCGCCTGAGCAGACAACCGGCCCTTCGGCTCGCCCTTCGCGTCGAAGAATTCCACGACGCCGTCGCGGTCGTCAGGCCCGGTGCCCACGGCGATCGCGTCGACGCCGTCCTTGTCCCGGATCTCGATCCGGCCGCCACCGCCCTTCACGACTCGCCCCATGTGCACGAGGATCGTGCCGTCGTTGTTCTCGATCACGATCTCCTTGCAGACCAGCCTGGTGCACTCGAGAGAATCGACGCGGGCCGCGTCAAATTCCCCCTGCGGCACCGCGATCGCACGCACCGCCAGCCCCAGCGAGAGAAAGAGCAGCGGATACACCGTCCAACGCTCACGACTGGTCATCGACTTTAGTCCCCGTGGAGTTGTCGCAGGCGGGCTGAGAGCCGCAGGATCAAGTGCACCCGCTCGAACTGTTCGAGCCAGTCGGAGACGACAGCGGCGATCTGGTCGACAGGCGGGGCCACCGCACCGCTGGCGCAGCTGTCGCCGAACTGGGCCGATGCCGCGGCCCGATAGGCGGAGAGTGTTCTGTCGCCATAGATGAGCACCGGCGCGAAGTCTTCGCTGAAGAACGCCGCCACCGGCACGCGCTGTCCGCCGCACACCTTCAGATGGGCCGCGATGTCGGGCCGGGCATCGCGGTCGAGGAACCGCAGGTCGATGGACGGGGCTGCGGCCGCGAAGTGGGCGAAGATCGGACACTGGTTGACGCAATCGCCGCACCACGCGCCGGCGAGCACGAGCACGGGCATCCGCCGGACGAAGCTCGATAGCAGCGTGGTCTGGACCGGGGTCAGCGACACCCGGGTGTGGAAGGCATCCCAGCGGCTGCGCTGATCCGGGGTCGCGTGGCGTGCCAGAAAGTCGCGGTAGGGCAGTGCCGTCTCGAACGCGGTCTTCCAGGCCTCGGAGGTCGGTGGGGCACCGGCTCCTGCGATCGGGGCGGCCGCAACGGCAGGCATGACAGCGTCGGCCATGAACGATGGTCTCCAAGGAGGCAGCGGGGGGACCGTGCGAGCATATCCGTTTGCAGCGGGAACGGGGGCTGCAGGCCGCAGTTCCGTGTCACGTCTGGGAAAAATGTGGCAAAAAGCCCGAGAAAAGAACGCTGGAAACGCCCTTGACCCCCAGAAAACCGTTTCCTACTGTCCCCCAGCCTGAAGGCTCGAGGGGCTCATCACACGCCCCGCTCGAAGTTGGGCGGCGGCACGGATGCCAGCCGTCTCTTCGAGTGAGATCCAGAGAGTCCGCATAGTCACCGTCCAATCGCTCCCGGAAACGGTTCAGCTTCCCCGCCCCCCTGGGATCTGGACCGTTCCGGGGGCCTTTGTTTTTTGTGGCGGTGGTGACACAACGGCCCGCGGGCGTATCCTTCTCTGGTATGCCCACCTCCGCAACGCCAACGCCGCCCGGTGCCGAACGGATCCTCGCCTGGATCATGGGGGCACTCGTGGTCTGGGGGCTGTTTCATGCGGTCGGTGCCTGGAGCTTGAACCACGACGCGCGGCGGCCGCTCATCGTGCTCGCCTGTGTGGCGGCGTTTCTAGGTTTCTGGCTGGCCCTCCTGGCCTCCCGCAGAAGGCGATTCTTGCATCAGCAGGATGGAGCACGCGAACAACGGAGGTGACCCATGGCGATCGTGCTTGGTTCGAGCCTCGACAACGGCCTCGTGGCCATCTCGCATCAGCGGCCTGCTGTGACGCGGTCCGAGAGCGTCACCAGCCTTTCGATCGGGCAGTACCTGATTCGCCGGCTCTCCGACTACGGGATCCGGCACGTGTTCGGCCTGCCCGGCGACTACGTGCTCTCCTTTTACAGCATGCTCGAGCACAGCCCGCTCGACCTCGTCAACTGCACCCGCGAAGATTGCGCGGGCTTCGCGGCCGACGCCTATGCGCGGGTCAACGGCATGGGGGCCGTCTGCGTGACCTACGGCGTGGGGGGGCTGAGCCTCGCCAATTCGATCGCGGGAGCCTATGCCGAGAAGAGCCCCGTGGTGCTGATCTCCGGAGCGCCCGGCCTCGGTGAACGGGTCAACGATCCGCTGCTGCATCATCGGGTGCGCGAATGGCGGACACAGTTGGACGTGTTCGAGAAGATCTGTGCCGCCAGCCGCGAGATCGTCGATCCGGCCACCGCCTTCCGCGACATCGATTTTCTCCTCGATACGGCCCACCGCCAGAAGCGGCCGGTGTACCTGGAGTTGCCCCGCGACATCGTCGGCGTCGTGCCCGACCAGATCAGACCCTACGTGCACGCCGCACCGCGGAGCGATCCCGACGCGCTCGCCGAGGCGGTGAAGGAGGCGATGGCGAGGATCACGGCGGCCCAGAAGCCGGTGATCATCGCCGGCATCGAACTGCACCGCTTCGGCCTGCAGTCCGATGCGATTGCTCTCGCCGAGGTTTCGGGCATCCCAATCGCAGCGACCATGCTCGCCAAGAGCGTCGTCAGCGAGGTGCACCCGCTCTACATCGGGCTCTACGAGGGGGCGATGGGTCGCAGCGACGTGACCGAGTTCGTCGAAGGGAGCGACTGCGTGATCCTGCTGGGCACGATCCTCACCGACATCGATCTGGGGATCTTCACCGCGAAGCTCGACGCTGGAAACAGCATCTTTGCCGCCAGCGACAGGCTGCGGATCAGCCACCACTATTTCGATCACGTGCTGCTGGCCGACTTCATCCGTGCCCTGGTCGCCGCCAAGCCGCGGGGCGCACAGCGGCAGGTGCCGCCCGGGCCTGCCACTGCCCGCGGTCCGTACGTGCTCCAACCCGATGCACCGATCACCACGCGGCGGCTCGTACGGCGGCTCGACGAGTCGCTCGACGATCGCACGATCGTCATCGCCGACGTGGGGGACGCGCTCTTCGCGTCGAGCGAATTGGTGATCCGCGGTCAGACCGAGTACATCGCGCCCGCCTACTACACGTCGATGGGCTTCGCCGTGCCGGCGGCACTCGGTGCCCAGATGGCCCGCCCCGAGCTCAAGGTGGTGGTGCTCGTCGGCGACGGCGCCTTCCAGATGACGGGCATGGAGCTTTCCACGATCGTCCGTCGTGGCCTTCCGGTGGCCGTGATCGTGCTCGACAACAAGGGCTACGGCACGGAGCGGCTGCTCCTGGAGGGGAGCTTCAACGACATCAACCCGTGGCAGTATCAACTGCTGCCGCAGGTGCTCGGCGGAGGCACCGGCTGGGAGGTGCGGACAGAGGGGGAATTCGACACCGCGATCTCGCGGGCGTTGGCCGATACGAAGGGGATGCACATCATCCGCGTGCACATCGGCCTGGAAGACCGCAGCACGACGCTCGACCGCCTCGCCGCCGGCCTCGCCAAGAAAGTTGCACGCTGACCGAAGGGCCGGTCACCTGCGGCTTATTTGCCGAGCGGAGTGGCGCGGTGCCGACGTCGCTCGAGGAGCGCGAGCGAACCCGCGACGAGTGCGACCACGCTGGCAAACGCGGTCGGATCGATCTCGGGAACGGTCGTCACCTCGAAGGTCGCTGAAAACGCCCCCGCGTTGTTGTCGTAGTAATCGGGGCCGCCGACGAAATAGCTGCCATCGACGATGCCCAGAAAGAGCCGCGTCGCGGCATCCGGCACGATGAACGATTGGATGCTGCCCGTTCCTTCGCCGGTGAGGCCGTCGCCGACGTAGAAGGTTTGCTGGAGAAGTGGAGCGAGTTGCGTGAACGAACGGCCGATCGCCGTGCTGCTGAAGTCGAGGCTCGCCGGAGCCGGAGCGGAAGGAATGGCGTCTGACAGGAACACACCTGCCAGGAACATCACCCGTCGGTCAGCCGGAGTGCTCTCGAACAGTGTCATGCCCGAGATGCCGCCGTAGCTGTCCATGGCGACGTAGAACGTCGTCGGCGATCCTTCCGACGGGCTGATGAGCCCGGGTGGAGTCGACGTTGTCAGGAAGTTGTTCGGAAAGTTGGCGTCGGCGAACATAACGGCGCCGCCGTCGGGGCCGTTGAACTGGCCGCGGTACGGGGCCGGGGCGTCGGTGTTGTTGTACGACACCGATCCGGTGACGGAGAGGAACTGCAGCACGCGGCCGGTGCCGGGGGAGAGCGTCACGGAGGGAGGGAGAATTCCGGGGCCGTTGGGGGCCATGCCACCCGGGATTGAGGAGAGGCCGGACGCGTAGATGTTCGACTTGGAGTCGACGGCCACCGTCTGTGCCTGCGCCTCGGGCTGGACAACATGGAGGCAGGTCCATGCCGCCAGTGAAAAGGCCAGGCGACCGATGCCATCCAGCGTGAGGGAGGGAACGGAGCGAATCATGGTGGACCTCCTTTTGTGAGATCGGCCACGATTTGCGTGTCGAGTCGCCATCATGCGACCCGCCCGACCGGCACGATCGCCCGGGAGCGTAGTCTGGCGCCGGGCGTCCGTCAAACGATGGCCGTTGAGAGATTTTCGCCATCGCATCCCGCAACACGTGTACCAACCGGGGCTCTACTGAATCTCTGCTGGGTCTATACTCAGTGGGCGCTCGCAGGGGGACTGCGGCAGCTTTGCACCGGATTTGGAGCGATCCACATGAAGGCAGTCATGCGTTGGCGATTCTTCTCGTTCGCGGCAATGGTTTTTGCCGCCCTCTCCCCGGCCATCGCGGATGATTCCCGGCTCGAGCTCCGGCCGCACGACCATGTGATCCTCATCGGCAACACACTCGCCGAGCGGATGCAATACTTCGGGAATTTCGAGACGCTCCTGCACGCGCGGTTCCCCCAGCAGGAACTCTACGTCCGCGACCTCGGCTGGTCGGCCGATGAGCTCACGATTCGCCTGCGGTCGCAGGGGTTTCGCGACCACGGCAGCAACCTCGTG
>CAZOMJ010000070.1:0-14651 GCA_964581055.1 uncultured Candidatus Kuenenia sp. | reverse complement strand
GCGGGCCGGGGCGCGGAAGAAGACCTGACCCGACAGAGCACGTTAAAAACGTGCCGCCACGTGCGTCAGGGTATATCCCGTGGCGAACACGGTCGCTGGCCGCAGGCCGGGCATCCTGCCCGGCGGTCAGGAGAGAATCCCCTTCACGACATTTCCGTGCACGTCGGTGAGCCTGAAATCACGGCCCTGGTAGGGGAAGGTCAGCCGCAGGTGGTCGACTCCCATCAGATGCAGGATCGTGGCGTTGAGATCGTGCACGTGCACCGTCTGGTCAGGCGTCGTGATGTTGTAGCAGTAGTCATCGGTCGCGCCCCAGGTCAGCCCCGGCTTCACTCCTGCGCCCGCCAGCAGCATCGTGAAGCACCGCGGATGATGGTCGCGGCCATAGTTGGTCTCCGTGAGCGCGCCCTGCGAGTAGATTGTCCGCCCGAACTCGCCCCCCCACACGATCAGCGTCTCGTCGAGCAGACCGCGCCGCTGAAGGTCGTCGAGCAGGGCCGCCGTCGCCTGATCGGTGTCCTGCACCTGTCCCTTGATCGCACCAGGCAGGCCGCCATGGTGGTCCCAGCCCATGTGGAAGCACTGCACGAACCGCACGCCCCGCTCGGAAAGCCGGCGGGCCAGCAGGCAGTTGAAGGCATAGCTGCCGGGGCGGTGGACGTCGGGGCCGTAGGCATCGAGCACATGCTTCGGCTCGTCGGAGAACTTCACGATCTCCGGCACGCTCTCCTGCATGCGGAAGGCCATTTCATACTGGGCCGTCCGGGCGGCGATCTCCGGATCGCCGATCGCCTGGCCGCGGGCGGCGTTCAGGCTGGCGATCCGGTCGAGCGTGGCCCGCCGCATCTGCCGGTCGATGCCGGACGGGTCGGCAAGATAGAGCACGGGGTCGCCCGAGTTGCGAAATCGCACGCCTTGATGCCTCGTCGCGAGGAAGCCGGCGCCCCAGAGCCGGTCGTAGAGCGGTTGGTCGTCTTTGCGTCCAGAACCAAAGCTCGTGAGCACGATGTAGGCGGGCAGGTCGGCATTGTCGCTGCCGAGGCCGTAGCTCACCCACGAGCCGATGCTCGGCCGGCCAGCCAGTTGATGGCCGGTCTGGAAAAACGTGATCGCGGGGTCGTGGTTGATCTGCTCGGTGACCATCGAGCGGATCATGCACCAGCGGTCGGCGTGCCGGGCGATATTGGGAATCAGTTCGCTGAACCACATCCCGCTCTCGCCGTGTTGTCGAAATTTGAACATCGACGGCGCGACAGGAAAACTCTTCTGACCGCTGGTCATCGTGGTGAGCCGCTGCCCCTGGCGGATGGACTCGGGCAAATCCTCGCCGCGCCGCTTCTCGAGCCCCGGCTTCGGATCGAAGAGATCCATCTGCGAGGGCGCACCCGACTGGAAGAGATAGATCACCCGCTTGGCCTTCGGCGGGAAGTTTGGAAACGCCGGGACGACCGCGGAGCCGGCGACCGGCGCCGATGCCGTCGCGGCATCGGCCGCCTCCGGCTGCATCAGGCCGGCGAGGGCCGCATAGCCCAACCCTCCGGCCGAGCCGCCGAGAAACACGCGGCGGTTGAGGGCATCCTGCGATCGCAGGATCTGGTGATCAGCCCGGGACAGATTTCGGAACAGACTCATGGAACGTCACTCCCGCATCACGAATTCGTCGAGGTTGATGATCACGTTTGCCACCAGCGAATAGGCCGCGAACTCCGCCGCCGAAACTGCCTCTGGCCGCTGCACGAGCCCGACCGTCGCGAACCGATCTGCCGCGGCCGGCTCGGCGGTGAACCGCTGCCTGTCGGCCTCGAAACCGGCCACGAGCGTCGCCAGTTCGTCGGGCGTCGGTCGTCGGCCGAGCGTGAGCCGGAAGCCGTGGGCGATCCTGTCGGCAGCCGTCACACCTCCCTCGGCCAGCATGCGTTTTGACAGGCCGTGGGCCGCCTCGACGAAGGTCGTCTCGTTCAACAGCGCCAAAGCCTGCAGCGGCGTGTTCGTCCGCGACCGCTTTACGGTGCAGGTCTCGCGGTTGGGTGCGTCGAAAAGCAGCATCGTGGGCGGCCCGGCCGTCCGCTTCCAGATCGTGTACATGGTCCGACGGTAGCGGCCGGCACCGGTGTCGGCCTTGTAGCCACGGAGGTCGCCGTACTTGCTCGTCTCGTCCCAGACGCCGTCGGGCATCCACGGCCGCACGCTCGGTCCGCCGATCGTCGGCACGAGCAGTCCCGATGCGGCCAACGCAGCATCGCGCACGGCTTCGCCTGGCAGGCGGATCCGCGGCGCCCTGGCCAGCAGCCGATTGGCGGGATCCCTGGCGAGCTTCTCGGGCGTCACGGTCGACTGCTGTCGATAGACGCCGCTCAGGAGCAGCATCTTGATGAAGGCTTTCATGTCCCACGGTTTCGCGAGTTGTCCGTTCACGGCCGGCATCGAGCCTGCCTCCATGAACTCCGCCGCGAGCCAGTCGAGGAGCTCGGGATGGCTGGGATACTCCGCCTGACTGCCGAGGTTTTCGCTCGTCTTCACGAGGCCAGTGCCGAAAAACCGTTCCCAGATCCGGTTCACCCATACCCGTGCGGTAAGCGGGTTGTCACGCGACACGATCCAGTTCGCCAGCGACAGCCGATCGGCCTTCGTGCCCTCGGGCAGCCGCGGCAGAAACGCCGGCAGCGCGGCCTCGACCTTGTCGCCCCGCTTGTCATATTCCCCGCGAAGGAGCACGAAGGCGTCCCGTGGAGAGCCCTCCTTCATGACCATGGCGCTGGGCAGCGAATCCCGAAATGCATCGATGCTCTTCCTGGCGGCGTCGCGGGCCACCTCGGCCCGGCGGATCGGGCCATCGACGTTCGCCCGGTAGAACTTCGCGATCTCGGCCTTCTGTTCGGGCGTCCGCTGCTCACGGTCGACGGCAAGGCCCGCCTTCACGACATCGGGCAGCTTCACGCCCGCGACGCCGAGCAGGCTTGGCTCGTCGGGTGAAAACGCCAGGCGAAACCTGCCGATCGCATGGCCGTCGAAGGCCTCTTGGCGGAGGCGGATCACCAGCCGGGAATTCTCCGGCACGGTCACCGACCTGTCGGGAAAGACGGCGATGTGACGCGGCTGCCGTTTGTCGGGCAGATGACCGTCGATCGCCCAGCCCTTCCCCTTCTCCCCCTTCAGCACGCTCGCCGCAGGCCAGCCATCCTGCTCGTAGTCGGCCTCGGCCCGCTTGAGTTCCACGGGGATCACCTTGGCGTCGCCCGGCGGCTCGATCTCCGCCTCCAGTTTCGTCACCACGATGTTGCCATTGCCCGCGCGGCCGAAGCCGCCGCCACCGGCCAGACTCGCGTCGGGCAGCACCTCCAGCCGCAGGCCGCCGAACTTTCCGGCCGGCACGAGCGATTCGAATTCGTAGGTGTCCCGCGGCGGAAGCTGGCCTTCCACGAACCATGAGCCGTCTTCGCTCCGCCGGAAGGTCGCGCCGCCGGCGCTCCGCAGTTCGAGCGGCTCGAACGATTCCCACGCTTCCTGGGGCTTTGCCAGCGCCGGCCGGATCTCCTCTTCCCATGCCGCGAGGAGGCTCTCGACATTCGCGGCTTCGGCATTGACGGCCAGTTCGGCATCGGCCACCACCTTCGCGAGCCTGGCCAACTCCTGCTCCTGCTCGGGCGACGGGAGCAGGTGCACTGGGTCGATGTTGCCTCCGCCGCGATGGGAAGGCCCCTGGTTCGTGCCGGTTTCGGGCACGTTGTTGAACAGCGAGAAGAAGGCGTAGAAATCCTTCTGCGACAGCGGATCGTATTTGTGGTCGTGGCAGCGGGCGCAGCCCACGGTGAGTGCGAGCCACGTCTGTCCGGTCGTTTCGACGCGGTCGATCACCGTCTCCACCCGCCACTCTTCGGCGATGATGCCACCTTCGCCGTTGAGCCGATGGTTGCGGTTGAAACCGGTAGCCACGATCTGGTCGCGGGTGGGGTTCTGGAGCATGTCACCCGCAAGCTGATGGATCGTAAACTCGTCGAACGAGAGGTTTCGGTTGTAGGCATCGATGAGCCAGTCCCGCCAGGGCCAGTTCTGCCGACTCGAGTCGGTCTGGTAGCCACTGGAGTCGGCATACCGTGCCGCATCGAGCCACTCGATCGCCATCCGCTCACCGAAGTGCGGGCTGGCCAGCATGCGATCGACGTATCGCTCATACGCATCGGAGGATTGATCGGCCACGAACGTGTCGACATCGGCGGGCACCGGCGGCAGGCCGGTGAGATCGAGCGCGACCCGGCGGGCGAGCGTCACGCGGTCAGCCTCGGCATTCGGCACGAGTGCCTCGTGCTCGAGCCGCGAGAGAATGAACTGGTCGATCGGCGTCTTCGGCCACTCGGCAGCCTTGACCACTGGCACCGCCGGTCGCTGCACTCGTTCGAACGCCCAGTGGCCGCGGTACTCCGCCCCCTCGGCGATCCACCGCCTGAGAATCTCGGCCTCCGCCGGCGTGACCGGCTTGTTGACGTGCGGCGGCGGCATGATCACGTCGGGGTCGGTGGCCGCGACCCGGGCGAGGATCTCGCTCGCCTCGGGCTTGCCCGGCACGATCGCCGTGCCGCCGCTCTCGAGCACAGCCACGGCAGCGGCGCGGTCATCGAGCCTCAAGCCGGCCTGCCGGTCTTCGGCATCGGGCCCATGGCAGGCAAAGCAGCGGTCGGAGAGGATCGGCCGAACGTCGCGGTTGAAGTCGAGGCTCGATTCGGCGGCTTGGGCTACCGGCATGAACCATGACGCAATCGCCATGGGCCAGGATACGAGAACGCAGAGGGAAACCATGCGCATCCGGGCGGTGTGTCCCATGGAAGAATCCTCGATGGAATTCAAAAGGAACACCCGCGTCGCCGTTCGGCGGCCTTCTCTCCGACGAGAAAACCGGCCGTCAAACGCGGACCTGCTGGGCAGCAGGTCGATCGGCGGGAAATGAGAGATTACCACGGGCCACCGACGCGAACAAACCATCGTTCCTTTCACAACGACTCAGGCCGCTCGCTTCCGCGCGGATGCATGGCGGGAAGAAGCCAACGGTACGCCTGGATGCCGTAGGAAGTGGCGGTGCGCTCGCGGGATCAGGCCGATCGTCACGCGGCCTTGAGCCGCTCGACTTCGGCTTCGAGCTTCCTGATGCGTTCTTCGAGTTCTTTGAACTTCTCGCGGGCCTGCTCCATCCGCTGCCGGCCCTCTTGCATCCGCTTCTCGATCATCTCGCGCATCTCCGGCGGCATATCGGGCCGCGGCGGACGCGGCGGACGGCCTTCGCTCCACATCCCGTGCCCACCGTGCCCACCGTGCCCACCACGCTCCTCATGGTCACCATACTCGCCAGGCCCACCGCGTTCGCCGGGCCCCCGGCGGCCATGTTCGCCTGGGCCATGATGCTCGCCACGGTCTCCACGCCCGCGATGATGCGGCGGCGGCCCGGGGGGCCCCATCCGCTCGTCGTGCATGCGATTCACGACGCGGTCAAGCTTTTCAATGATCCGATCGAGGCGGCTGGCCGCGTCATCACCCGCCGGAGCCCGCTCATAGGCCGGCCCTTCCTCGGCCGCCCGCGCGAAATGAATCCGGCCCGCGACACTGCCCAACACCACCACACACCCGGCTACGGCCAGCCATTTCCACGTGCGATTCATCGTCGATTCTCCTGATTTACGATGGCAAGGCCGCCATTGTCGCGGCGGCACTGAGGTCAACAGTATGCTGCTGAGGACATGAACGCCCCAGTAGCAGGAAAGTTTCGCGACCCCTCCCTCGTCGATTTCGGGACCGATGCCGGAGGCATGGGCCGGCGGCTCGAACTGCTGGGCACCGTCCTCGTCGACCGGCCGCTGCTCCAGCCAGACCTGCCTCGCCGCCATACTCCCCACTGGACCGCCGCCGCGGCCATCTTCCATGCCGGCACCGGCGCGGGCCGCGCCGGAGAGTGGACATTCACCGCTCCCCTGCCCGCCCCCTGGCGGGTCGCCGTGCCGCTGCCGGCCGCGACCTTGTCGCTCGAGGTCCGCCCCGCCCCCTCCGGCCAGATCGGCGTGTTCCTCGAACAGTGCGACCAGTGGGAGTGGCTGGCACGCAAGACTCCGGCGGGATCGACGCTGCTCTCGCTCTTCGCGCACTCCGGCGCCGCCACGCTCTCCATGGCCGCGGCCGGCGCCCATGTCGTGCACGTCGATGCCTCGCGGCAGGCGATCGCGTTGGCACGTCGCAACGCGGAAGCGTCGGGCCTTGCCGATGCACCCATCCGCTGGGTCTGCGAAGATGCCCGGACCTTCGTCGCCCGTGAACTCCGCCGCGGCACGCGATACGACGGCGTCGTGCTCGATCCGCCGTCGTGGGGCCACGGCCCGAAGGGACAGGCTTTTGCCATCGATCGCGACCTCGTGCCACTCGTGTCCGAGCTTGCGAAGCTCACGGCTCCATCGACCTCGCGCGGTCCTGCTGGCCCCGTCCTGCTGACCTGCCACTCGACCCGCTGGCATCATCGGCGGCTCCACGACACACTGGCAGGCGTGTTTCCCGCCGGCCGGATCGAGTCGGGGCCGCTCACCTGCACCGACGCCGCCGGCCGCACGATTGAACTGGGCGACTTTGCCCGGCGTTGCCCTGGCTGATCCCATCGCATACGAAGACATGATCCCGCACGACACCATCACCAGCGCCGCCAACCCAGCGTCCGGACAGCCGGGATCGGCGGAAGCTCGAGGAGCATTGGGCGTATCCTCGCCCCCGCGACGAGACTTCTGCCGTCCCGGCGATGCGCATCCATCGACGCGATCTGGGAATGTCCTCGAATGATCCCTCACGACACGATCACAAGCGCCGCCAATCCACGGGTGCGACAGGCCGCACGGCTGCGGGATGCCGACGCCCGCCGGGACACCGGCCTGACGCTCATCGACGGCCGGCGTGAACTGGCCCGCGCGATGGCAGCGGGCGTGGCCATCGACGAGGTCTTCGTCGATGCCGACTCGGCCGCGGCCCTGCTGCACGACGACGCGGCCGATGCGGCACGACACACGTCCGACGAACCGTGCCTCGCCAGTCTGGCCGCACGCGGCACGCGGATCACGGGCCTCGCGAGGAAGGCCTTCGAGCGGATCGCCTTCGGCAGCCGCAACGAAGGCGTCGTGGGCGTGGCCCGCTATCGGGCCGGCACGCTTGCAGACTTTGCCGTCGCGACCGACCGGCCCGTGCTCGTCATCGAGGGTGTGGAAAAACCGGGGAACCTCGGCGCCATCCTGCGGACGGCCGATGCGGCCGGACTGGCGGGCGTCGTCGTCTGCGACGGCCGCACCGACCCGGCCAATCCCGCCGTCATCCGCGCGAGCCTCGGCACGGTCTTCACGGTGCCGCTGGCAACGGCTTCAGCCCATGAGACGATTGCATGGTGCGGTGCCCGCGGCCGCCGCGTCGTCGCCGCCACGCCCACGGGAACGATCCTCTGGCACGAGGCCCGGCTGGCGGGTCGCACGGCGATCCTATTGGGAAGCGAGGCCCACGGCATCTCAGGGGCGTGGCAGCAGGCCGCGAGCGTCGGCACCGTTCATCTCGAATCGGTCCGGCTCACGATGGCCGGCGCCGCCGACAGTCTCAACGTCTCAGCCACGACAGCCGTGCTCGCCTATGAGGCCGTTCGGCAGGCAGGAACCCATCGATGACAGACTCTTCGACCGAAACCGATGACATCTTCGCACAGCTCGCCGCCACGGCCGACGCCACCGGCGCCGCGGCGATGTTCGACGCGCTCGCCGCGTCGCTCAAGGCCCGCGGCCGCTGGCATGCGCTCTTCGACCTGCGACTCCTCGAGGCCCGCATCGCGCTGGGCCTGCCGCCGACGGGAGAACTGGTAGGCCGGGGAGAACAGGGCGATGTCTCGCCGGCAGTCCGCGACCAACTCGACGAACGATCGCTCGCCGCCTGCCGCGAGGTGGGCTGGCCACTGCTTGAAGCAGGTCAGGTGGCCGCCGCCTGGATGTATCTGCGGGCCGCCGCCGCACCGGCCGAGGTGGCCGAGAAACTGGAAAGTCTGGCCCATGGCATCACCGCTGCCGCGGCAAACCTCGACGACGAGGAGACTGCCGGACGGCTCCAGGAGATCGTGCACGTGGCCCTCTGGGAAGGGCTCGACCCGGCGCTTGGCATCGACCTCGTCATCCGCACCCAGGGCACCTGCAACTCGATCACCGCCTATGAGCAGGCGGTCTCCCGTCTGCCCGCGCGGCGGCAGGCGCCGGCCGCCGGCGTGCTCGTCCATCATCTGCATCGCGAGGTGGCCGGTGCCCTGGCTGCCGATCTCACGCAGCGCGGTGCTGCAGTTACGGCCGCAGACACTTCCGTGGCATCGATCATCCCGCTCCTCGACCTGCTCCGTGAAGTCGGCGGCGCGGACGACGGCTCGATCCATGTCGACGTCTCACACCTGCAATCGGTGCTCCGCATCGCACGGGTCTGCACCGATCCGGATGTCATCCGCGAGGCCTGGGAACTGGCCTGCTACGCCTGCCGTCTGCCTGCGGATGTCGTCTATCCCGGCGAGCCGCCCTTCGAAGACGTCGGCGAGTCGTCGCGCATGTTCTTCGGAGCGCAGCTCGGCCACGACGTGCATCAGGCGATCGGCTTCTTCCGCCGCGCAGCCACGCGAGCCCGCCTCGAGGAAACAGGCACACTTCCGGCAGACACGCTCGTGCTCCTGCTCACGCGGATGGGCCGGCCCACGGAGGCGCTCCACGCCGCCCTCGAACGGCCGGCCGAGGGACCGATGCCGAGCACCATGCTGGCCAGCGGCATGCTGCCATCGCTGGTAGAACTGGCGACCGCCGCCAATGCATGGGACGAACTGCTCGCGGCCTGCCGGGAGCGGGGCGACGAGATCACGTTTGCGGCGACCCTCGCGGCCCGCCAGCGGGCTCACCAGAGCCGATAGATCGGCGAACGGCATTCCAGGCAGGGACCGCCGCCACCATTCCCCGCGTAGCCGATCTCTGCCGCCGTTTGAAAGCCGCGGCCGGGCGGCAGCTGCCAGGGGGCCAACATGTCGGGCCGTTCACGCGCGCCGTTGCAACCCCGCCACCGGTTGCAGGCATCGCATGGATCGGGGCCGCAGAGTTCGTCATGCTTCGCGCCGCAATACCGCGGGCCACAGCCGGTGTCGCCATAGGGCGTGACCGTGCCGCCGGCCCCGCCGCAAGGGCCACAGGTTCTGCAGGGCGTTCTCAGTTCGGCGGCCTGTGCGAACATGGCTGCCGGGGCGATTCCAAACCCGATGAGCAACGCCGTGATGGCGAATCTGTTCGTGCTATTCATACCGGTTGTTTCGGTCGGCGAACTGCTGCGGCTTCCACCGGTCTGCCCGCGGCGGGAACGTCACCCACAGCCTGCCCGGCTTGCCCGAACCAGCCATTCCGCCGCCGTGTCCTCTGAATCTGGGATTTGCAGGAAATGTGGAGACCCCCCATGCAAGTGGTATACTTCTTTGCTTTTGACTGGCCCCATCGCGGCCTCTAGCGTTCCCTTTCGACAGACGGATATCGCCGACTGCTCGCCGTCCCATTTTCTTGGAGCACGCTGCACATGCATCGTCAGACAAGCCGCTCGAGACGCCGCAGACACGCGCTCCGGGGTCATGCTGTCCAACCGCAGGTCGAGTCGCTCGAACCGCGGCTCGCGCTCGCCGTCGGCCGAGCCTACGGCACCTGGAGCATCACCGGCGACAAAAACGCTGCCGATCCCGACGACACCATTGTGGTCGATCGCAATCCGTCGAATGCCTTGCAGTTGCGGGCCACCGTCAACGGCGTCGTCATCGGCACCCGTCTGGAATCGACGGTGAAAACCATCCGGATCATCGGCGGCAAGGGCGACGACGTGATCACCGTCAGCATTCCCGGCAACGCTCGGATCACGACCCAACTGTACGGCGGCACTGGCAATGACGTCCTCACCAGTGGCGACGGCAACGACTCACTGTTCGGTGGCCCCGGCAACGACACCCTCAGCGGCGGCAAGGGCCACGACACCGTCCGCGGCGGCACAGGTGACGACTCGCTCGTAGGTGGTGGTGGCAACGACGCCCTCCACGGCGAGGCGGGGCGGGACACGCTCCGCGGTGGCGCGGGAAGAAACAAGCTGGATGGCGGTATCGGCATCGATTCGTTCTTCGGCACGAAGGGGGCCGACAGTGTCAGGCTGGCCGCCGGCGAGCGGCTCATCGGCAACGAAAGCACCAACCCGCTCCGGCAGACCGACGACCTCGACCAGCTCAAGTCGTGGTACATCGACACGGCACTCGCCCAGTGGGGCGGTCAACTCGGGAAAGATGCCTGGCCGTGGCGTTACTGGGCAGTTGCGTTGAACGACACGAGTGGGGCCTCGACCACGTCAACGGGAGGCAGCCCTGGCGAGACGGGTGATTTCTCCGGCACCAATAACCAGGTCGCCGGCGTCGACGAGGGCGATCTGGTGAAGACCGACGGGCAGCATCTCTTCGCGCTCGCCGGCGACGGTGTCGACATCATCAACGCGTGGCCTGCCGACGAGTTGGGGGTCGTGAGCCACATCACGACGCCAGGCTGGGAGCGGTCGCTCTTTCTGCATGGCACGCGGCTCACCGTGATTTCGCAGGAAAACACCTGGGAGCCGGTCGCTGACACCGACACAAGCGGTGGCGTCTCCGCTTTGTCGTGGTGGAACCACACCTGGCAGCCGCATGTCAACGTGACGGTTATCGACGTCTCTGCCGTGGCCAGCCCAACCATCCTGGAACAGACCACACTCGATGGCTGGCTCGTCGACGCCCGCGCCATCGACGGCCGCGTGCTCGTTGTCACGCAGGACACCTTCGACATTCCCGCCCCGGCGGTGATCACGATCCCGCCTCCCATCCATATCGACCCCATGCCGGTTATTCCCGTGCCGGTCGATCCCGGCGCGAGCATTGCCTCGAGCCCAATCCCGATCGCCCTGCCGATCTTGATCGATGGGCGCCCCCACTCGAGCGATGGCACACGGTACGTCTACGAAGATGAAGCGAGCTACCTCGCCCGTCTGGAGAAGGCCTGGGACACCGTGGCCTTCCCGCACTTCACCGTCACGACGACGGCGGGCGGCACCGCGACCGGCGGACTCCTGGCCGCGGGTCAGACCTACCTGCCGGTCAAGGCAACCGACAACAACCTGCTGTCGGTTTCGTCTTTCACAATCGACGACGAAACAGCCGGTCCCGAGACGACGACCACGGTCGCCGGTGTCTCGGGCCACGTCTACGCGTCCACGTCGAGCCTCTATGTCTCCGCCACTCATTGGGGCAACTGGTGGGACTCGACCGACGCGGGCGCCACGACGAACATCTATCAATTCGACCTCGACGATGCCGCCGTGCCGCTCACGGCGATGGGGGCCGTGCCCGGGGTCACGCTCAACCAGTTCTCGCTCGACGAGAGCGACGACGGCCTGCTCCGGGTGGCGACGACCAGCGGTTTTGGCGACAACGCCTCCAGCGGCGTCTACAACCTCGCCACGTCCGCCGGCAACCTGCAGACGATCGGCAGCGTCACCGGTCTCGCTCCCGGCGAACGGATCTATTCCGTCCGCTTCATCGGCGACCGGGGCTACGTGAGCACGTTCCGGGAGGTCGATCCGCTGTTTGTCATCGATCTGGCCAATCCCGCGAAGCCGCGGGTCGTCGGCCAGTTGAAGGTGCCGGGCTTCTCGTCCTACCTGCACCCGCTCGACGCCACGCACCTCCTCGGCATCGGCCGCGACGTCGATCCGGCCACCGGCCGCGTGCTCGGCCTGCAACTCTCGATCTTCGACGTCGGCGATCCGGCCAATCCGAAGCGGACCGCGACCTACACCTTCGAAGGCGACGGCTGGCAGTCGTGGTCAGCAGCCCTTTGGGATCACCATGCCGTCTCCTGGTTTGCCACGCAGGGCGTGCTCGCGCTGCCGGTCCAGCAGGGCGACTGGTGGCAGGGCAGCAACGGCCTGGTCGTCTTCAAGGTCGACACGAACTCGACCGATGGCTTCACGAATCTGGGCGAGATCACGCACAACGGCCCCGTCCAGCGGAGCGTCCGCATCGGTGAGTACCTCTATTCGGTTTCCGCCGGAGAGGTGAAGGTACACAGGCTCGATGCGCCGACCGTGGAGCTGGGCAGCACGCGGCTGACGGCAGCGGTCGATCCGTGGAGCGGCTACGTCTGGTAGGTGCGGTGCTGTGGCATCGTCATGTGCTGCCTGTGCCTTGCTCGCGCCTCGACGTCTTCTCACCCGCGGTTCACGCCCTGGCCCGGGCCCGTTCGTAGACCCGCAGATAGTCCCGCCCGCTTGCGTCCCACGACCAGTCCTGCAGCATCGCCCGCCGGACGAGCCCGGTCCACAGGTCGCGTTCGGCATGGGCCTCGAGCGCCCGCCAGACCGCCTGTTCGAGGCTGTGCGAGTCGTACGCCTCGAAAACGAAACCATTGGCCGTGCCGTTCCGGAGACTTTCGGGCGTGGTGTCGACGACCGTGTCGACGAGGCCGCCCGTGGCCCGCACCAGGGGTAGCGTGCCGTATCGGAGAGCATAGAGCTGCGTGAGACCACACGGTTCGAACCGGCTCGGCACGAGCATGATGTCGGCGGCGGCCTGCACCAAGTGGGCGAGCCCCTCGTCGAATCCGACGATGAGGTCGATCGTGCCGGGGAACAGCGAGGCGACGCGGCGGAGTGACTCCTCGACATGGTTGTGGCCGGTGCCGAGCACCACGAAATGCGCCCGCCCTCCGCCGGCCATGCGGCCGAGCAGTTCGACGACGAGATCGATGCCCTTTTGATCGACCAGCCGGCCGACGAAGGCGATCAGCGGCCGCGGGTCGGGCGCCGCATGGCCGAGGCGGGCGGCGAGTGCCACGCGGGCCGCATACTTGCCATCGGTGAAGTCCTGCTCCGAATAGGGGCGGGGAATGTGGCGGTCGGTGCGGGGATCCCAGACGCGCGTATCGATGCCGTTGACGATTCCCGTGAGCACGTCGCTCCGCGAGGCGAGCACGCCCTCGAGGCCGCAGCCGCCAGGATCACGCTGGATTTCCCGGGCATAGTTCGGGCTCACGGTGGTGAGCCAATCGGCGAACACGATCCCGGTCTTCAGCAGGTTGAGTTGGCCCCAGAACTCCATCTGCTGCCAGTTGAAATATTTCCAGTCGAGGCCGGTGAGCAGCATGTCCCAGTGCCAGAAGAGCCCCTGATAGGCCATGTTGTGGATCGTCATCACGGTGCGGGCATGTTGCACCGCCGCCGCCGATTGATAGAGCAGTTTGTGATAGGCGGGCACGAGGCCGGTCTGCCAGTCGTGGCAGTGAATGATGTCGAAGGGCCGCTCCTGCCGCGCGGCCAGCTCGATGGCGGCCCGTGAAAAGAAGATGAAGCGTTCGGAGTTGTCGGCGTAGTCCTCCGATCCGCCGTAGAGCGTGGGGCGGTCGAAGCAGTCGTCGTTGGCCACGAGCAGAACCTCGACCCGCGACTCAGGCCGAATGCAGCGGAATATCCGCGCTGGCACCTGCCGAGTGCCGATGGGGACGTCGAAGGCGATGCCGGTGGGCTCGAGCGGCAGCCCCTTGGAAAACACCTCCCGGTAGGCCGGGATCACGAGCGTGACGTCGCAGCCCTGGTGGGCGAGCGCCTCAGGGAGGGCGCCGGCCACGTCGGCCAAGCCGCCGGTCTTGGCGAAGGGGGTCGCCTCACTGGCCACCTGCAGCACACGCATGGGCGGGAAATTTCCGTGTTGTCCGGTTTCCGAGGCGACTTTCGCGATGGACGGTTCACGTCCGTCTCCTACTATATAGTTTGCAAAACCCCGCCATGTGTGCCCTCGTCAATCCCGCCGCGCTGTTCCGCTTTCGCCTCCCCTGCCGGAGGCGGAAGACGCTCTGGCCGCCCGCGGCCTGGGATCTCGACGAGGCCTGCCGGCTGCCGGTCTTGGCGCCGGTGGCGAACGTGCCGAATCTGCTGGATCTATGGCTGGCCTGGAACGAGGAGGGGCTGGCGGTGCGGGCCGTGGCGAGAGGCGTGGGAGCCACGCGGTGGTGCCAGCCGACGAGGCCCGAGGATAGCGACGGCCTCCATCTCTGGATCGCCACCCGCCCGACGGGCGAGAGCCATCGGGCCGGCCGCTACTGCCGCCGGCTCGCGCTCCTGCCGACGGGCGGCGGCCGCAGCGCCGACCGGCCGGTGGCCGTGGCGGCCGTCATCCCGCGGACGAGTGAAATGCCGACCGATCTCCCCGTCGGATCGGTGCCGATCGAAAGCAAGCTCACGGCGGATGGCTGGGAGATCGATGCCGAGATCACGGCGGCGGCGCTGCCCGGCTGGGATCCGCTGGAGATTTCCAAGCTCGGCTTCTTCGCGGCGGTGATCGACCGGCGGCTCGGCCGCGTGCCCGCCTTCGCGCCGCCGGAATACCCGTGGGAGGGCGACCCCACGACCTGGGCCGAGCTTGAACTCTGCCGGTAGGGCTCGCTCTTTTTCTCTCCGTCCGCCACGTGGCGGCGAGTTTTCAACTTGCCGTCTTCACGAGAAACACGACATCCTGTCGTTTTCTCTTGGCCGACCTCCGTCGGCTGGTGCTTACCCGGCCCTCCGGGCCTGACCATGGACGCTGAACG
>CAZOMJ010000069.1:0-13624 GCA_964581055.1 uncultured Candidatus Kuenenia sp. | reverse complement strand
CCGCTTCAAGGAGCGAATGCTCAACGACTATGCGCCCGCTACCGTCGGCCGCGAGATCAAGCGGGCCAGGCAGTTTTTCAAGGCTGCTCAGCGGCAGGGGCACATCGACTCCAACCCGTTCGCGGACGTGAAGGGCAGCTCCCAGGCGAACGAGGCACGCGGCTTCTTTGTGACGCGGGAAATGGCAACGGCGGTACTCGGGGCCTGCCCTGACGACGAATGGCGACTGATTTTCGCCCTCAGCCGCTTCGGCGGGCTACGGTGCCCATCCGAGACGCTCGAGCTCAAGTGGAGCGACATCGACTGGGAGAAGAGCCGGATCGTGATCCGCGAATCGAAGACCAAGATGCGGACGATCCCACTGTTTCCCGAAATCCGGCCATATCTCGAGCGGCAGTTCGAAGCGGCCCCTGACGGTTCGGTGTACGTGATCCGGCGGTACCGGGGAGCCACCTGCAACCTGAGGACGCAGCTACTCCGCATCATCGCCCGTGCGGGCCTCTCGGCGTGGCCGCGGCTCTTTCACAACCTGCGGGCATCGCGGGAGACGGAGCTCGTGCGGGAGCATCCCATCCACGTGGTCTGTGCCTGGATCGGAAACTCCTTCGAGGTTGCCAAGCGGCACTACCTGCAGGTAACTGACGCCGACTTCGAAAAAGCGACGTCAAATCCGACGTCGCACATGCACGCAGACGGCGGCAGACCGCAGCACGTAGATAAAAAAACAGCTGTACCGCCCGCAATCGCGGACTGTACAGCTGTTCATATACCCCCGGCAGGGATCGAACCTGCGACCTATGGTTTAGGAAACCATCGCTCTATCCACTGAGCTACGAGGGCAAAGGCTATTTTCTTCGGGAAACACACACTTTCAGAGGAAATCATAGGCCGAAAAGGCGATCCCTCACAAGGATTGGCCATATTCCCGCCGATCAAACCTTATCCAGGCCCGGAGCCTCTCTTACCTCTCGGCTCTCTGGCGTTCCAGTTGCGATCAGACCCATTGATTGACCTTTGAGTGCATCATCGGTACGACGAAATGCATAAGGACAGCGGCGTTCGCACTTGCATTGGAGTAACTGCAGTGGGCTTCTTTCAAAAGGTCTTTGCTAGTCGGCGGATTGGTTCCATGCGTGCCGCATCGCGTGCCGCGGCGCCGCGACTCGGAGCCGAAGCCCTGGAATCACGTGCCATGATGGCGGCCTTGGTCAGGACGCTCGCTGCCAGCCAGCCTGACCTCGCCCCGGCCAGCGACAGCGGCTGGTCGGCGGCCGACAACCGTACGAGCGTCTCGACACCGACGTTTTCCGGAACAGCTCGCGGCGGCGCCGCCTCTGTCAACCTTTTCGACGGCCAGGCACGGATCGGAACGGCACCGGTCGTGAATGGCGTCTGGAGGTTTACGGTCGATCCGGCCGCGACGCTCCCGCCAGGCCGGCATGCCATCTCGGCGCAGGCTATCGACAAGAACGGCAACTTCGGCCCGCGGTCGAGTGCCCTGCCGGTCGAACTGATCACCTCGGCCCCAGCCGCTCCGACGGTCGGCCTCAACCCGCAATCCGATTCCGGCACGCTGGGGGATAACCGCACGAATATCGTAAGACCTCGCATCGGCGGCGTGGCTCCGGCCGGCAGCAAGGTTTTCGTGAGTGTCAACGGTGCTTCTTACACGCCTGTCACTCCAGTGCGGGGTGGATGGGGAACCTGGCCCTCTCCCTTTGCGAACGGCACTCAGACGATCACCGCCTACTCGGAGAATGTCGCCGGCCTGCGGAGTTCTCTGACCACGTATTCCTTCACCGTCGATACCGTGAAGCCGACGGCCATGCTCACCTTCGTCGAAGCCGATAACGAGGTCGAGGTGAGGTTTTCGCGGCCCGTTTCCGGCGTCGATACCGGTGATTTTCGAGTGGCCGGCATGTTTGCCGGCAGGCCGTTTGATCTGCCGCTCAACAGCCCACACGTCGTGCACGCAACCGGTGGATTCAGTGTGACCCAGAAGGGTACCGATGGGATGGTCTATTGCATCCGGATGAACCAGCCGGAGATCTACGGCGGCACCTACACGATCCGCATCGTGGCCGCAGGTTCGGGCATCTTCGACAAAGTTGCGAGGAATCCGCTTCAGGAGACGAGTCAGCGGCTCGTAGCGACCTTTCAAGGAGACCATGGCTCGGGCCACGGAGCTATGAGCCACTGAGCCACGCGGGCCGGACATCCGCCGCTGGACGTCGACGTGGCGTGTGATCAAAAAACGTCTTAGTGAGCCTTGAATCTTGCCATCAGGCCAGTCCCATCGCTGACGCTCCGGGCTTTTATGAGCTTCACGACGAACGAAACGGCTCACGCCGCCGTCCGCGTGCCCGCCTTGTAGAGATACGGATTCATCGACGGGTCGTTGTACATCTTCATCTGCCGGAACACCCGCAGCGGCCGCTGGCCGGCGAAGATCTCCCCGACGAGCCGCCCGAGCGCGTCCATCAAATGCGCCCGCTGCATGTCGAGCACGGCCATCCGCGAAGCCGCCTTCTCGCGGTGCTCCTGCGTGGCGTCGGCCCGGTCGATCTGCTCCTGCATGTGGAAGCGGCGGAGTTCGAGGATCGAGAGCCGGTCGATCGCGGCGCCGGGAGTCTCCGTGGCGGCCGGGGCCGTCGGACCCGCGACGATCCCGCGGCGGGCCAGTTCCTCGATCAGCCAATCGTCCACCTTCTCGATCGCGTCGTTGCGGGCCTGGTTGTACTTGTCGATCGCCCGCTTCACCTGCGCGATCCGGGCATCGGTCACCTCCGGCGAACGGGCGATGTCTTCCTCGTGCCAGAGCAGAAAGTTGAAACGGTGCAGATCGCAGACGCGACCACCGAGCCCCTCTTCCTGATGGGCGGGCTCGACCTTGTGCCAATGCGCCACCAGGTATTCGAGCATCTCGTCGATTGCGGCGACCGTCAGCGGCGGCGTGTGGCGGGCAGCGGTCGGGCTGGCGTGGCTCGTGAAGGTCGGGGCTGTCATTGGAAAAACTCCTGGGGAACGGGTCGGGTCGGAACGTTTGAAAATGGTTGATGGTGCCGGGCGAATGGCGACTGCTTCTGAACCCGCGTGTCAGGCCGCCTCGCGGATCACGAGGCAGAGGTTCGCGCCGCCGAAGCCGAACGAGTTGCTCGCCGTCACCCGCACGGCTCGCTCGCGGGCGACGTGGGGCACGTGATCGAGCTGACACTGCGGATCGGGATTGTCGAGGTTCAAGGTCGGCGGCACCGCCTGACGGGCGATCGCAGCCAGGCAGGCGACCGCCTCGAAGGCGGCCGCACCGCTGATCAGATGGCCCGACATGCTCTTCGTGGAACTCACCGGCACACGATCGACGGCAGACCCGAGCGCCCGGCGGATCGCCCCCGCCTCGGCGGCGTCGCCCACCGGCGTGCCGGCGGCATGGGCGTTGACATAATCGATCTCGTCGGCCGCGACACTCGCATCGGCCAGCGCCTGCGTGACCGCACGGGCCGCCTGCGTGGAATCGCTGCAGGGCGTCACCATGTGGGCGGCATCACTCGACATGCCCACGCCCGCCAACTCGCCGTACACCCGCGTGTCGCGGGCCCGCGCGGACGACAGCGTCTCGAGCACGAAGCACGCTCCCCCCTCGCCCATCACGAAGCCGTCACGGTCGCGGTCGAACGGCCGCGAGGCCTTGGCGGGATCGTCGCTGCGGCGGGAGAGCGCGCGGAGGTTGTAGAAGGCGGCCAGCGCCGTCGGACTGAGCACGTCGCAGCCGCCGACCACGCATGCATCGACCCACCCCGCCGCGAGCCACGAGCGGCCCAGCGCCATCGCATACCCGCTCGACGCACAGGCGGCGGCCACCGTCACGGCAGGACCACGAAGGTGCAGCATGCCGGCCACGCGATGGACGAGCGTGTGGCCGTAGGGCGGTGCGAAGACCTGCGTGCCACCGGCAAGGAAGTCGAGTTCCCACATCTTGAGCTGCTCGGCACCGAGGCCCAGCACCAGGCCGATGCGGAGCCGGTCGCGGTGCGGACCCAAGCCCGCGTCGGCGACCGCATGGGCCACCGGACTCAAGACCATCTGCTCGAGCCGGGTGAGATTCGCGAACCCCTGCCCTTCGAACAGGCAGAGGCCGTCTGGCGGCGCGGGAATCACATCCACCGCCGCCGCGAACTGGTGGCTCTCCCGGGCGAAGTCTCCGGGATCGATCGACCGCACACCCGTTCGCCCGGCCAGCAGGCCGTCGGCAATCGCATCGAAGCTGTGTCCCAGCGGCGAGACCGCACCGATGCCGGTGATCGCGATCGGCTCGCGGCCGTTTCCACCCGAGCTGGGGCTGGTGGAGCCGAGTCTGGCGGCGACGATCATGCTGCCTCCCTCTGCGGGATGCCACGCGACGCCTGTGGGCCGCCAACAGCAGCGGCGTGGTGGCGGAGGCGGATGCTCGTTCCCCACGGGCAGTCGTGCGACCACGAGGCGGTGTGCGAGGCAGCGAGCCCGCGTGCCAACTCGAGAATCTCGTCGTCGGCATGCCGATCGTCTGCAGCGGCGCGGGCCACGCGGATGGCCGCTGGCATGTGCAGCGTGAGTTGGCAGCTGGGGCCCATGTCGGCAGCGGCACTCGACTCGGCCGTGAGCGCGACGGCCAACGCCCGGCAGATCGGGCCGGACCGGGCATGCTGCGGCGTGCTGCAGACGGGCTTGCCGCTCGCATCCAGCGACGGCTCCTCGCTCCAGCCGCTGACCACGAGCCACATGCCCGGCAGGGAGGCGTCGGCTGCCAGCAGGGAAAGGCTCGTAAACAACCCTTCGGAGACCGCATGCTGGCCGCCGCTGGCGCCGATGTTTGGCCCGTGCATGCCAAGCGCCACGCTCACCGCGCCGGCGAGCGAGTGAAGCGAGCACTGCGGCACGATGTGGGGCGATACGGCCACGCCGCCAGATGTGCGAAGCATCGCCAGCGACTGTGCCGTGGCGATCCGGCCAGCCTGGCACGGGGCCGCGACCACGCCATAGCCCGCGAACGATGGCCTCGGCTCAGGGAACGCGGCGATGGCGGCGAGCACCGCCCGCATGCCGACGACCGTCTGCTCATCGCAGTGTCTCAGGAACCGCGGCGGCAGCGCGGGCACGCCCTCCGGCACAGCCGCATCGCGGAGGCCTGGGATCTCCGCGAGCGTCGCCTCGACGAGCGCATGGCTGGCGACACCGCACGCGGCGCTCGTGGCCTCGGCATTCGAAATGCTTCCATGCATGGCGTGCGGCGACCGTGGGTCTGCGGAAACGACAGCGCGGTGGGCGCGACCGCTCAGGCCGCCTTCTTGGCGGACTTGGCGGCGATCTTCTGGTCGAGCACGTCGAGCAGGTCGCCGACGGTGGTGACCTTCTCGAGCAGTTCCGTCTCGACCTGGATGCCGAAGTGGCTCTCGATATGGAGCACGAGACCGGCCATATCGAGCGAGTCGAGGTTGAGGCCGTCACGCAGCGAGGTCGAATCCTCGAGCTTTGGGTAGGACTCACCCGTCTCCTTTTCGAGCAGTTCGAGGACGGTCGCCGACAGTTCCTGGCGGTTCATGGGGAGGCTCCAGAGGGAAATGCGGGTGGTGTTCGCCCACGGGCGAAGGCGGGACAGTAGCGGATCGGCCGGCACGGGCGAAGGCCAAAAACGCTGGCGTTTTGAGGGCGTCTGGCCGAGCGAGGGGCCGAGACAAGATGCAATCTTGTCGCCACGGGAGAGAGATGAGGCCGAGACAAGATGCAATCTTGTCGCCACGGGGGCAGGGGCAAGAACAAACGGGCAGGTCACCAGTTCGGCGTCGGGGCCCGGAAGTGTTCGAGCTTCACCGTACGAAACCAGTCGATCGTCTTCGACAGCCCCTCGCGGAGCGGCACCCTCGGCTCCCATCCGAGTTTTTCTTTCGCCAGCGTAATGTCGGGGCGACGCCGCCCGGGATCGTCGACGGGCAGCGGCTTCTCGATCAGCTGCGACTTCGAACCGGAGAGTTCGAGCGTCAGTTCCGCGAGCTGCCGGATGGTGAACTCGCCCGGATTGCCGAGGTTCACCGGCCCCACGAAGTCGTCCGGCCCGTTCATCATGCGGATCATGCCCTCGATGAGGTCGTCGCGATAGCAGAAGCTGCGGGTCTGCCCGCCGCTGCCGAAGATCGTGATCGGTTCGCCGCAGAGCGCCTGGCGGATGAAGTTGGAGACGACGCGGCCGTCGTAGGGATGCATCCGCGGGCCGTAGGTGTTGAAAATTCGCACGATCCGCACGTTGACGCGGTTTGCGCGGTGATAATCCATGAAGAGCGTCTCGGCGGCCCGCTTCCCCTCGTCGTAGCAGGCACGGGGCCCGATCGGGTTGACCGCGCCGCGATAGCTCTCGGGCTGCGGATGCACCTCGGGATCGCCGTAGACCTCGCTCGTCGAAGCCTGCAGCACCTTCGCACGGCAACGCTTGGCCATGCCGAGCACGTTGATCGCACCCATCACCGACGTCTTCATCGTCTTGATCGGGTTGTATTGATAGTGGCCCGGGGCGGCCGGACAGGCGAGGTTGTAGATCTCGTCGACCTCCAGCCAGAGCGGCTGGATGATGTCGTGCCGCAGCAGTTCGAAATTGGGCTGCGCGAGCAGGTGGGCGACATTCGTCTTCTGGCTGGTGAAGAAGTTGTCGACGCAGATGACGTCATGGCCCATGGCCACGAGGCGGTCGCAGAGGTGGCTGCCGAGAAAGCCGGCTCCACCGGTGACGAGAATGCGTTTGATCGAGGGCATGGAGTGACTCCGGGGGATCGCTGGAAAGCTTATTTTCCCAAGCCGGAGAGGTAACGCACCAGGTCGGCGAGTTCCTCCCGGGTAAGGCCGTCGATGAGCCCAGCCGGCATGAGCGACGTGCCTGCCGACTCCTCGTCGATGTCGGCCGTGGGAATCTTGACCTCTTTGCCTGCGGCGTCGCGGAGCACCAGTTCGGCATCGCTCCGCGTGACCTGGATGCCCGTGAGCACCTGTCCGTCATCCGTCTGGACCACGAGCGTGTTGTAGCCCTCCTTCACGTTCTTGGCGGGATAGAGGAGCGAATCGATCACATAGTCGAGCGGGCTCGAGGCGCCGATCGCGGTCAGGTTGGGGCCGACTCGGCCCCCCTGGTCACCGATCCGGTGGCAGGTGACGCACTTGAGATTTTCCCGCGCGTAGATCGCCGCACCGCGTGTGGCATCCGCCTTGCCCCGCACGAGGGCGACGAAGGCATCGAGCTCCCCGGGCACCATCGCATGGGGCGAGGCGGCCGGCTGCGAGACTCCCGCCGAGCTGCGGGCAACCGCCGCGGCGAGCGACTGGGCGAGCGCGGGCTCCTGTCGGCCGGCGGCGCTCACGGCTTGCTGTCCGTCCTTCGCCGCATCAGCGGAGAACGGCGAGGGCGAACGATCGAGGGCCGCGGCCAGCTTCGCCGCCCCATCCTTCGCCGACAGAAAAGCCCGGAAGACGACGGTGCGGGCCTTGGCATCGCGGGCGGTGCCCAGAAACGTCACCGCTTGCGCGGCGGCGTCGTCTGCCGAGCGGGGCACGAGGGCGGCGATCGCGGCGGCCGCAAAGCCTTCACCCTGTGCGGGGGCCTCGCAGAGCTTCAGGAGCGCCGCCCGCGGCGCATCGCCCGGCAGGCCGCCGAGCGCGGCGATCGCGGCGGTTCGGACCGCGGGGGATCGGCTACCCGACTCGGCGATTCCCGCCAGCTCCTCGGTGGCGGCCGTCACCTGCCAGGCGGCCGTGGCCTCGATCGCACGGGCGGCGCAGGTGTCGTCGGGAGACACGACCAACTTCTCGATGGCCGATACATCGCCCTTCGGCACGACACGACGGCGCCTGTGCGAGTCGAGCAGATCGCCAAGCAGGGCCGCGGCCTGTGAGGGCGAGGTCGCGGGGCTGGTGACGACGTCGAACACCTGCCGAAGGTGATCCGGGGTGCCGAGCTTGGCGATCACCGAGAGCGCCGCCGGCCGATCTGCATCGGGAATCTTTCCAGCGTCGAGGGTGGCGACGATTTGCGGCACGGCCTCGGCAGCCTCGGCGGATGCCACGGCGTAGATCACCCGGCCGAAGCGGCCGCCGTCGGCGAACGTGCCGTCGAGCACGGCGGGCAGCCAGGCGTCTTTCGTTTCGCGGGCCGCCAGCCAGACGGCGTAGTCGAGGGCGTCGTCCCGCTCGTGATCGACCGCATGCAGGGCAAGCTCCGCGGCCCGCCTGCCGCCGAGCGTCGCCAACGCCCGCACTCCTTCCAGTCGCACGAGCGCCGAAGGATCGTCGACCGCCGGGGTGAGCAGTTCCACCGGCGCGTCGAGTCGGTCGGCCCAGTCGCAGACGATCCTGGCCGCCGCCGCGCGGGCCCGCGGATCGGGCGAGGCCAGCACGGCCTCGAGCAGTGTGGTGTCGATGTCTTGCTTGCCGCCGCGGTCGAGCCCCTGCCGCAGCCGCAGCGCCTCCAGCCGCAGTCGCTCGAAATCGGGGTCGAGGGAATCAAGAGACGCAAGCCACGTCGTCAGCTCCGGCACCACGGCCTGGCCACCGCGGGCAAAGAGCACCCGCTTCGCCATGTCGCGGGCATAGCCCTCGGGCGAGGCGAGCTGCCCGAGCAATTCCTTCGTCGAGAGCTTCGTGAAATCGATCCGCGGCAGAGCGGGCCGACCCTTGGCCGTCACCCGCCAGATCCGGCCGTGCGTGCGGTCGCGTCGCTCGTCGCGGAAGTCGACCTCGCCGTGCTGGATGATCGGGTTGTACCAGTCGGCGATGTAGATCGCGCCGTCGGGCCCCATCTTCACGTCGATCGGCCGGAAGGTCACTCGCTGCGAATGGATCAGTTCGGGCAGTTTTTCACTGGCGAAGCCCGAGCCCTGCTCGGTGAGCCGGAAGCGGCAGACACGATTGGCTCGGAAGTCGTTCGTGATGAGCTGGCCCTGCGCGTCGTCTGGCAGATGGCGACCGTCGATGATCTCGAGGCCACAGTATTTCGGGCTGCCCGGATTCATGCCGTGGAGGATGCGAGGCGTGCCCGCTGCTGTCTGGTAGGCCGCCCCCGGAAACCCGTAGTAGATGCCCTCGCCGCCGGCACCATCGGTGACGAGCGATCGGCCCCACCGGTCGAAGGCATGGCCCCAGGTGTTGACCCAGCCGCGGGCGAAGACATCGAGCGTGAGCGACTCCGGCGCAAACCGCCAGATGCCGCCCGCATTGAGCCGCCGCACACCGTGGGGTGTCTCCACGTGGCTATGAATATAGATCGACTGGTTGAAGTAGAGCCGTGCGTCGGGCCCCCAGCGGAAGGTGTGAATGATGTGGTGCGTGTCTTCCGCGCCGAAGCCGGAGAGCACGACCCGCCGCGTGTCGGCCTTGCCGTCGCCGTCGGTGTCGGCGAGGTGCAGAAACTCCGTGCTGTTGGCGACGTAGATGCCGCCGTCGCCCGGCAGCACGGCGGTGGGCATCAGGAGCCCGTCGGCGAAGACCGTGTGCGCATCGGCCCGCCCGTCGCCGTCGCGATCCTCGAGCACCGTGACGGTGTCGTTGGCGACCTCGCCCGGCCGGATCTGCGGATACACGCTCGACGACGAGACCCACAGCCTGCCCTGGGGATCGAAGTTCATCTGCAGCGGCTTCGTGATCAGCGGATCGGCGGCGAACAGGCTCACCTCGTAGCCGTCGGCCACCTGCATCGCCGCCAACTCCGCGACGGGATCGGGCGTGGGGATGTCTTTGAGCCCTCGCTGGGCCAACGCGGGCCGAAGGCATGCGAGCGTGAGGCACGCGGCGGCGATGACGATGCGGATGCTCATGGTCAGCGGGCTCCTTTCGCGAGTGTGCGCACCTTCTGCTCGGCGGCCTCGACGAGCGGGTCGAACTGCGGAATCTCGACGGCGTTGTTGCCCTGCTCATGTTTGCGGAATAGGAAGATGTAGGTTTCATTCGCCGGCCGCCAGCGATGGAAGAAAAGCGTGTTCTTGGCGACGACCTGCTTGCGGAGGTTTTCCGAACGGGCGGCGAAGTCGGCGGATGATTCGCGGCCCGACGCCGCGGCGAACACCCTCGCGGCCTGCGCATAGCCCGTGGGCGAGAGATGGACGCCATTTTCCGTCAGCCTTTCGCCCGACGGTGCAGTCGCCGGCAACTGTGCGAAGAGATCGACGAGGCCGGCTTGCTTTACCGCCGCGACGTCGCGGATGGCCTGGGAGTAGGCGGTGAGCGCCGCATTGCGGGCATCGGCGGCGGCCGTTTCGAAGCGGTGCGGCGTGACCAGCACGAGCCGCACGTCGGCCGGCTTCACGGTCTCGTTTGCCGCGCCGGCGGCGGCCTCACGCCGCAGGTCGTCGCAGAGCTTCTCCAGCTGCGTGCGAAAAGCTGCCAGGCCCGCCTCGCCCTTGTACGACTCGTTGCGGCCGTAGGCCACGAACACGATCGTGGGCTTGAGTTCGCGAACGAGGGCCAGCATCCGCTCGTAGCCCTTCGCCGGCTGATCGAAGACGCCGCGGGATTCCGCCCAGACGGTGTCGCCGCTCCAGCCGAGGTTGCGGAACGTGAGCGACGCCTCAGGATGGGCTGCCACGAGCGCTGTCTCGATGAAGCCGCGGTCGCCCTCCCGCTCGATAAACGTGTCGCCGAGGAAGACGACCCGGTCACCGTCGCGGAGCGACCAGGCAGTGCCAGCGGAGCCAGAGGCGACCGGAACGGGCGACTCGGCCGCGGCGGGGCGGCCGCCTGAGCCCATGGCGGCGAGGACTGTCGCCAGCAGCAGGTGGCAGACGCCGCAGGCCGATCGTGAGTGCGAGGCTGGCATGGCGACCCTTTCGGGAGAGTGAGACAACAGGTAGTGTAACTCCGTCTGCCGTGCGGCCCCAACCTCGCGACAGTGTCCGATCGCGATCCTTCTTTCACGAGTCCATCGCCATGATCGATCCCCAGCCCGATGTCCGATCCACTGTCGCATCTGGCCTACTCAGTCGACGCCGGGCCATCCAGGCCGCCTCGGCTATCGGCGCCGCAGTCACGTCACCGCTCGCTTTCCCCCATGCCGCTGAAGGAGTTCCTGCAATGACCAAGCTCAAGGGCCGCATCCATCAGTCGCTCGTCTACTGGTGCTTCAACGTCGCCGGCGACAAGTGGGACATCGAGAAGATGTGCCAGGTTGCCAAGGAACTCGGCTGCGAGTCGATCGAATTGGCCGACCCGGAGACCTGGCCCACCATCAAGAAGCACGGACTCACCTGTGCGTTGGCTCCCAACGGTATGTCGGGCGCGCCCTTCATGAAGGGCTTCAACAATCCGCGGTATCACGACGAGGTGATCGCCACCACCACGAAGATGATCGATGCCTGCGCCGCGGCCGGGTTCCCCGCCGTGATCGCCTTCACCGGCTACAAGTGGCGGGATGCGGACGATCCCAAGAGCGGCGAGATCTCCCTCGAGGAAGGCGCCGACAACTGCGTCGCCGGTTTCAAGAAGATCCTCGGACATGCGGAGAAGAAGGGCGTGACGCTCTGCCTGGAACACCTCAACTCCCGCGACGGCAGCCATCCCATGAAGGGCCACCCCGGCTACCAGGGGGACGACGTCGACTACGTCGCGAAGATCATCCGCCGCGTCGGTTCCGACCGGCTCAAGCTGCTCTTCGACAACTACCACGTGCAGATCATGAACGGCGACGTGATCCGCCGGATCGAGGAATGCAAGGACATCATCGGCCACGTGCATACGGCCGGGAATCCGGGCCGCGGCGAACTCGACGACAACCAGGAGATCAACTATCCGCCGATCATGCGGAAGCTGGTCGACGTTGGCTACAAGGGCTTCGTGGGGCAGGAGTTCATCCCGACCCGCGACCCGCTCGCGGGGCTGAAGCAGGCCGTGAGCCTTTGCGACGTGTGAGCGTCGGCACGCACCCTGCGACCCGTGGCAGCACGGTTTGAACCGTGGCAGCAAGTTTTTAACGTGCTGAATGCTTACGGCAAGATGCAATCTTGCCGCCACGGGCGGTATGTGGGGACAAGATTTCATCTTGTCCTTGGCAAGTTGAAAACTTGCCGCCACGGGGGACAGGGCAAGTTGCAATCTTGCCGCCACGGGGCAAGTTGAAGACTTGCCGCCACGGGGGACATGTGGGGACAAGATTTCATCTTGTCCTTGGCAAGTTGAAAACTTGCTGCCACGGGGGACAGGGCAAGATGCAATCTTGCCGCCACCGTTCACGGCCGTGCGAGCACGATCCGGATGTCGGCCACGTTCGTGCCGGTGGGCCCGGTGCGGATGATGCCGCCCGCTGCGGTCAGCAGCGGGTAGGCATCGCAGCGGGCGATCGCTCGCGACACGTCGAGATCGAGCTGTTCGATTGCTGACACGACCGCGGCATCCGCCCAGCCGCCCGCGGCGTCGGTGGGACCGTCCTCGCCGTCGGTGCCGATGCTCGCGACGAGCAGGCCGGCGGGCCACGGCGCCACGGTTCGCCGCACTGCGTCGATCGCCGCCAGCACGGACTGCTGGTTGCGGCCCCCCATGCCATGATCGGAGGGCACTGTCACGGTCGCCTCGCCGCCCGTGATCGACGCCCGCGGCCTGCCGTCGCGGCGTGCGGCCGCCAGAAGCTCGAGCCCATCGGACGCCAGCCGGGCCCCGACCGCTTCTGCGGAGGCTTCCTGCGATCCGCCGCCGGTCACGATCTCGTAGCCCGCCTGCCGTGCCGCGGCGGTGGCGGCCGCGACGGCCGTGCCGTTGTCGCCGACGATGACGTGCTGCACGTGGCACCCGTCAGGAGTTGTCCACGCCCCAGGGGGCGTCGAGGGCTCCGGCGGCATGCACGGGCCCGAGGCAATCACGTCGAGGTCGCTGCCGATCACGTCGGAGAGCACGAGCACGAGCAGGTTCCCGGCAGTGCAGGCCCGCGCCAGACCGCCCCCCTTCACGAGGCTTAAACCACGGCGGGCGGCATTCAGCGTGGCGATGTCGGCGCCCGACTCGGAGAGCCGGCGGGTCAGGGCGATTTTCTCGTCGAGCGAAATACCCTCCTTCGGCGCGGCCAGAAGCGCCGAGCCGCCGCCGGTGATCACGGCGATCGCGAGATCACGCGGGCCGAGTTGCGACACCGCCGAGAGAATCTCATGCGTCGCCTGCACGACGGCGGGCGTCGGCATATTGGCCGATGCGGGGCGGGTTTCGCGGACCTCGATGCACGCAAGACGGCGGCCGCAGCCTGCCGGCACGCTCACGAGCCCCGTCACGCGATGCCGCGCGAGGCCCTCTGGTCCGAGCAGCCGTTCGATGCCAGCGGCCATGCCCGCCGCCGCCTTGCCGGCCCCCACCACCACGATCCGGTCGACCTGGTCGAGCGTCAGTGGCGGATCGAGTGCGCGGCCATCGTGGCGCAGCTGCCGCCCTGCGGCCTCCAGCGACAGCCGGCTCGCCACGAGTTGATCCGGCTCTACGGCGGACATTGCAGCCGTCCAGATCGGTTCGGCATCGTCACGCATGGCCGTCGCACTCACTCGACGCGTGGTTGCTGGTGGTTCTTCGGATCGAACCGCGAGAGGTCGATGCCGCCGCGGGCCTCCTCCTCGAGGAGTTTCACCCGGAACTCCAGCCGCTCGAT
>CAZOMJ010000068.1:0-23861 GCA_964581055.1 uncultured Candidatus Kuenenia sp. | reverse complement strand
GCAGCAGAAGCTGTACCGCTGGTACACCGGTTACCAGGGTCTGAAGACCGAAACAGCCGAGCATCGGCGGGATCGGCGGCCAGAGTTGATCGTCGAGGAGGCCGTGCGGCGGATGCTGCCGAAGTCGCGTCTGGGCCGTGTTATGCTCGACAAACTGAAGGTGTATGCCGGCTCCGAGCATCCCCATCAGGCCCAGAATCCTCAGGTGATGAAACTGGGGAATCGGGAGATTGGGGTGGCTTAGGTCAAGCCCTTACAGCCAAGCCCTGACAATAGGTCCCGAATGCACGGCCGGAGCTTTTTCGGCATGAACACAACACGTCCAAACCAACGCAGACATTACCAGCGCAGACATTACCAGCGCAGACATTGAACCGAGGAACATGATGGCCGTCGACACGAGCAAGAAAAGCGGATCCGACAATCACGTCATCGCCACAGGACGCCGGAAAACGGCTGTGGCTCGTGTGCGGCTGCGTGCCGGATCTGGAGCCATCACGGTGAACGGCCGGGCCATCGACGCCTATTTCCCGGCAATCAAGGATCGCGTGCTGGTGTCGGGCGCCCTCGAACAGTTGGGGAAGGCGTCCTCCGTGAACGTCGATATCACGGTCAATGGTGGCGGTCCGACCGGTCAGGCCGGTGCCTGCCGACTGGGCATCGCCAGGGCGCTCAAGACCTTCGACACAGAACTCGAAGAGGCGCTTCGGCACAGCGGGATGCTCACTCGCGACGGCCGCATGAAGGAGCGGAAGAAGTACGGCCTTCGCGGTGCACGTCGCGGCACGCAGTTCTCCAAGCGCTGATTTTTCGGCGTCTTTCCCGCGTCTTTTTTTTCGGGCAATCGGTACAACCGTCACGACCGTGCTGAGCGGGGATTGGCCGGGCTTGTCTGGCGATTTCTCCCGCCCGAAACCGCAGGGCATACTGGAAGAGCGGGTTCTGCTCGGTTGGCTCTGGCCGGTCGAGGCCGAGCCCCTGGCCCATTCCTTTCCTCCGGTTGTATGAGGCAGTTATGTCGCGCGTCGCCAGCATCCTGTTGGGCGGGTTTCTCGCCTGTGGCCTGATCGTGTCTGCAAGCAGCCGCGCGAACGCCGCAGAGTCGGCCAGTGCCACTGCGCCGGCCATCTCGGCGTCTGCCGTGCCCGATCTGTTCGAGGCGGAGGAGCGGCAACTCGTCAGCCTGCGGTACATCCCCAATGATGCAAAATCCGCGCAGATCATCGTGACCAACCGCACTCGGCGTCCACTCACCTTGCGTCTTCCGGCCTCCTTTGCCGGCATTCCCGTGTTGGCTCAGATGGGTGGCATGGGCATGGGCGGTGGCGGTGGCCAAGCGGGATTTGCAGCGGGCGGCATCGGCGGCGGACCGCAGGCAACCGGTGGTGGCGGCGGCATGGGCGGGCAGGGCATGAATGGCATGGGTGGCGGCGGCATGGGCATGGGTGGCGGCGGTGCGTTTTCGATTCCGCCCGAACGGTCGCGGACGTTCCGCGTGCCGACGGTCTGTCTCGAGTACGGCAAGCGCGAGCCGTCGAGCCGGATGCCCTACAAGCTCGGCAGGGCCGAGACATTCTCCAGCGACCCGAAACTCGCCGTCGTGCTCGAAAGTCTGGGCCGCGGTGAACTCTCGCAAAAGGTGGCCCAGGCAGCGGCATGGCACATTGCCAACGGGCTCACATGGGAGAAGTTGGCGGCCGAAAAGATCGACCACGCAGGGGGCATCCCCGACGAGCCATACTTCTCCCAGGCCGAGCTTCTGGCGGCCCATCGCGTCGTGGCCGTGGCCACGGAAGTGGCTGCCCGCCGACGACCGGCAGACGCGAGTGAAGCATCCGCGAAAAACCCGCTCGCTCAGTAGTCGCCTGCGATGACTTCGCCGCCGGCCCTGGTGGAAAGCCTCTTCCAGAGGTCGCCATCGATGCCGTTGGCGATGCTGCGGACGCTGCCGTCCATCAAGCCGGACGAGACGACACCGGCGTGATGGCTGCGGGATGTGACAGCGGCATAGGTGGCGGTCGCATTCCGGCCCTCCCGGCTGCTGGAGATGTCAACGTCGTACTGACTGCCGTCGGAGTGGGTATAGGGCACGACCGTGTTGGGCGGGAATGTCGTCGTGAATCCGGTATGGACCGTGCGGCCGCAGACCCATTCGGTATGGCCGGTCTCGGCAAAATTGCTGGCGTCGACAAGCCCGCCGGCAGCTGCGGCGGAGGCTGGCGGGGCATCGGTGAGTCCAGAGATATCCTGCGACCTGGGGTTGAAGGCCTTCACTTCGGACATCGCCAGGGTCTTGCTCAGTCCATCGGAGAAAGCCTTCGTTCGCAGCATGGCGAACGGTCCGAACGCGGTGCCACCATCGGTCTGAGTGGTCGGGTCGTAGACCTTGTAGACACCGGTGCAGAGGCCGTAGGAAAGCGGATAGTGCTGGGGCCTGCCACTTCCGTCCAGTCGGGGCTTGATGCCGCGGTCGCTCGGGCAGGCCAGCAGGTCGATTCGCAGCGCGGCCACGCCGTAGGGGGGCATGGCAGACGTGCTGGTATTAGCGGCGTCCGAGTATGGTTTCGTGAAGTCGATCGTCTTGAAGAGTGTGTCGCCCTCGACATAGGGCAGCAGCAATGCCTGCCCCGACCAAGGAGCTTCTCCAGCGGTCTCAACTTTCTGCCCCGAGGGCGGGAAACATTTTTTGGCATTTTCGTGGTTGTGCAGCGCGATGCCCAACTGCCGCAGATTATTCTGGCACGATGACCTTCGAGCTGCTTCACGGGCGGCCTGTACGGCCGGCAGGAGCAATCCCACGAGCGTTCCGATGATCGCGATGACCACCAGCAGTTCCACAAGGGTAAACGCGTTTCGGGAGGTCGCTCGCGTCGGAGGGCAGAGGTCACACGGGATGCTGCAACGCTGCTTTTTCATGGGGAAATCGCCGTTTTCACGAAGAAAATTGGGTCGACCGTAGCGAAATTGAGACTCATTCTCAACTGATGAGACGATTGTAGACTTCGTGGCCTCGGTGTCAACCGATGGGTTCCATGCCGAGCCGCACCGCCGCGCGCCTCCGGCCCGTCGGTGCCGAACCCAAAGAAGTCCCGAACGTAAGGAGACAGCGGGGTTTGCGCCGCCCCCTACACTGTTTTTGTAGAGTCGGTAAAACGGTGTTTGGCCAGCAATGGCTTTGTTGGGGTCGGGATGTGTCGAGCCACCGTGTCGGAAGCAAGGAGCCACTTCAAGTCATGCACGCAGTCACGGCAACCGGCGGCACGCCGGCGGAGCGCAGCGAGAGCGAGGTCATCGTCGAGGCGAGAAATCTCTCCAAGACCTATCGCGACTTCTGGGGACGCAGCAAAAAGGTGGCCCTCAAGCCGCTGGATCTCGAGATTCGGCGGGGTGAGATTTTCGGCCTGCTGGGGCCCAACGGCTCGGGCAAAACGACGACCATCAAGTTGCTGCTCGGCCTCGTCTTCCCCACCTCCGGCGAGGCACTCGTATTCGGCCGCGACGCCACCGACGTGTCGAAGAACGAACGCATCGGCTATCTCCCCGAAGAGTCGTATCTGTACAAGTTTCTCGATGCCGAAGAGACGCTCGACTTCTACGGCAGGCTCTTCGACATGCCGCCGGAAGAGCGAAAGCGGCGGGCCGACTCGCTCATCGAGATGGTTGGTCTGGGCCGTGACAAGAAGCGTCAACTCCGCGAGTATTCCAAGGGCATGACCCGGCGGATCGGCGTCGCGCAGGCGCTCATCAACGATCCCGAACTCGTGGTGCTCGACGAGCCCACCAGCGGCCTCGACCCGATCGGTACCCGCGAGATGAAGGACCTCATCATCGACCTCAAGCAGCGGGGCAAGACGGTGATCCTCTGCTCCCATCTGCTGGCCGACGTGGAGGACGTCTGCGATCGGATCGCGGTGCTGCACCAGGGCGAACTCAAGGAGCTCGGCCGCGTCGAAGACCTGCTGCGGGTCACCGACGTCACGCAGATCCGTGCCAAGGGGCTGTCTCCCGAGGCCCGGGAGGAGATCCGTGCGGTGCTCGCACGCCACGGGCGTTCGGACGTGGAAATTGGCAATCCACGGACGACGCTGGAGGATCTGTTCCTCGACGTTGTCCGCGACACGCAGGCCCGCCCGGGCCGTCGCGCCCGGCAGGCATCTGCCGACGGTGCCCAGCAACAGAAGGGGTGAGCCACAGCCATGGTCTTGGAACAGGAAATTCCGAAGTTCGCAGCGTGGATTGGCCCGGCGCTGTTGTGGTATCTGTTCGCCGGCAGCTTGGTGGCGGTCTTCGCCGCCGCGCTGGCGTGGCTGGCGCAATCGGTGCTGTACGGGCCGCTTGCGGCCGGTGACCGCGTCTACCGGGGCGTGCTGACGGGCCTGGCCGATCTCGCAGGCATGTCGCCGCGGCGGATTTGGGCGCTGGCGCGGCTGGCGATCCAGGAGTCGCTGCGTCGCAACGTGCTCGTGGCCTTGGCCCTCTTTCTGCTCATCGTGTTGTTCGCGGGTTGGTTTCTCGACCCCAAGAGCGTCAACCCGGGCAAGCTCTACCTCGGCTTCATTCTCGGGGCCACCAATCTGTTGGTCTGCATGGTGACGCTCGTGCTCTCTGTCTTCAGCCTGCCAGCCGACATCAAGGCCAAGGCGATCCAGACGGTCACCACCAAGCCGGTTCGCACTGGAGAAATCGTGCTGGGCCGCATTCTTGGCTTTTCGATCGTGGGGGCGGTGCTGCTCGCGATCATGGGACTGATCGGCTGGGGATTCGTCGTGCGGAGCGTGAGCCACGGCCACACTGTCGCCGTCGAGGACGTGGTCGAGATCAAGGACGTGGGCGGGACCATCACCGGATTCGAGGGCCGGACGAGCCTCGATCGCGGCCATCGCCACCGTGTCGATCTCGATGCCGCTGGCAGCGGTTGGACCGACAACGTGCAGGGGCATCGCCATGCCGTGCGGCGGTCTGGAACCGGCTACACCATCGGAACCGCCGAGGGGCTGCTCGAAGCCCGGCGTCCGCTGCGGGGCGCGTTGCGGTTTCTCGATCGTGAAGGCCGTCCCAGCACCAAGGGGATCAGCGTCGGCTCCGAGTGGACCTATCGGCAGTACATCGAGGGCGGCAGCCTCGCCGCCGCGATCTGGAAATTCGAGGGGATCTCGGAGCGAGAATATCCAGACGGACTGCCGCTCGAGATGATCGTGCGGGTGTTTCGCACCTACAAGGGGGTGATCGAGAAGGGGATCAAGGGCAGCGTGCGGGTCCGCAATCCCGCCAGCGGCCTGCAGACTGACCCCTTCTACTTCACCGCCCGGGAATTCACGATCGATTCACTTCTCATTCCGCGAAAGCTGGCGTCCACGTCCACCGATGGCGGCACCCGCCAGGTCGATCTCTTTCAGGACATCGTGGCGGATGGCCGGGTCGAAGTGATCCTGCAGTGCCTCGAGCCGGCACAGTATTACGGTGTCGCGCAAGCCGACTTCTACATGCGGGCGGGGGACGGTTCGTTCGCCCTCAACTACGCCAAGAGTTGTCTGGGCATTCTGTTCTCGATGCTTCTGGTCACCGCGATGGGTGTGATGTTCAGCACCTTCCTGGGCGGGCCGCTGGCCCTGTTCGCCACACTGGCTGTGGTGCTGATCGGCCAGTTCCGGGAGTTCATCCAGCGGCTGTTCGAGAGCCAAGTGACGGGCGACTCGTCGATCGTCCCGGGAGGCGGGCCGATCGAGTCGCTCTACCGGATCGTGACACAGACTAGCATCACGGTTGACCTCACACCGTCGCCGGCCGTGCAGATCATGAAGACCGTCGACACGTTCCTTCTGGCGCCGATGCGGTTGTTGGCGGGAATCTTTCCGTCGCTCAGTTCGCTCGGCACCAGTGATTTCGTGTCGGGTGGGTTCGACATCCCGCTCGATCTGGTGGCTGAACACGGTATGGAAACACTCGGGTATCTGCTGGCGTTCTTCATCGCCGGCGCCTTCTGTCTCAAGGCTCGCGAGGTGGCATCATGACCCCGGCATCGTCTGCTCATGAATCAGCGCGCGGTCAGGCAGGGCAAGCTGCTGGCGGCCGCCGGAAGCCTGCAGCTTCGTGGCTTGGTCTGCGGCCGGGCACACTCCTGGCACTGGTGGGAATCGCTGTGTTGCTGGTGCCGCTGTCCGCGCTCAGCCAGCCGGCCGACTCGGCGAGCAAGGGGGGAAAGCTCGCCAAACTTCGCGAACAGTTTGGTCTGTCGCAGGCGAATCTTGGAGAGGTCGATCCCACTAGCGAGGCGATGCGATTGGCGACACTGGGGCTCAAGAACGTCGCCGTGACGCTGCTCTGGGATCGTGCCAACCACTACAAGAAGGTCGAGGACTGGACGAATCTGTCGGCCGTGCTCGAGCAGATGACCAAGCTGCAGCCAAACTTTTATTCGGTCTGGGACTTCCAGGCCCACAACCTCTCCTACAACATCTCGGTTGAGTTCGACGACTACCACGACCGCTACGCCTGGGTGATGAAGGGCATCGAGTTCCTCAGGCAGGGCATTTCGTACAACCTGCGGGAGCCCCGCCTGCTGGGCCGCATGGGCTGGTTCATCGGCCAAAAGGTTGGCAGGGCGGACGAGAAAAAACAGTATCGTCGCTTGTTCAAGGCGGATGACGATTTCCACGAACGTGACCGGCCGGGCCGCACGCTGCCCGAACGTGACAACTGGCTGGTGGCCCGCGAGAAGTACCTGGCGGGGCAGCAGATCGCCGATTCCGGTGCCCCCCTCAAGACCACCGCGCTCATCTACCACAGCGAGCCGATGATGACGGCGATCAACTACGCCAGGGCTCTGGAAGACGATGGCACCTTCGGCGCCGCTGCCCGCGATGGCTGGAAACTGGCCGGCGACGAGATGCGGCGGTTCTCGGTGCGCGAAATCCCCACGACGTGGGAAGTGCCGATCCGCCTCGGGATGCGTGAGGCGGAGCTCGCCCGGGCAGAGCGGGTTGCCGGAGAACTGGAACAACTCCTTCCGGGCCGCTTCAAGGCTCTCGAGGAATCGAAGCGGGCCTCGCTGACACCCGCCCAAAAGGCCGCCCTCGACGTGCCGCCGCTCGAGCGGACCGATGCCCAGCAGGCCGACTCGCGTGCCGCCACGGAAGCCATGAAGGTTGACTGGCCGATGGTGGTTCGCGATGCGCCGGCGGATGTGCGCATGCGAGCGAAGGAGCTCCTGCGGCAGTTTATGGAGGCGAACGAAACAGCTGAAATCATCGACCGCTATCGGGAGATCGTGAACTTCAACGTCTGGCGGGCGACCTGCGAGGCGGAGGTCACCGAGCCGGCTCTCAAGGCCCGCGAGGCGATGTGGCGGGCCGATCAGGAGTTCAAAAATGCCCGGTTGCAGACCGCCAAGCAGGCGTACGAGGAGTCGTTCGCGGCATGGCGGGAAGTGCTCGACGCCTCGCCGGTTCTCCGCGACGACCAGATTACCAAGGACGATCTCAACGAGGTGGTGGACCGGTACCGGAAGCTGCTTGAACAGCTTGACGAACCGTTTCCCAAGTCGTTTCCTCTGCAGGAGATCCTCGGGACAAAGGCGGTTGAATAAGGCGGTGCCGGAAGGCGGAATGCCTTACGCTTCGCGGATCAGCAGTTTGTCGATGCGACGGCCGTCCATGTCGACGACCTCGATCGTGAGGCCACGCCAGCGGAGCGTATCGCCGGTCGCGGGAATCCGCTCGAGTTCTGCGAGCACGAGTCCCGAAACGGTCGAATAATCGCGTGGCACGGCGTCGAGCTTGATGCCAAGCTTTTCGGCGAGGTCCTCGACGCCCGCGCCGCCATCGACCAGCCACGAGCCATCCTCCCGCTGCACGAACTGCGAGACTTCGCGGCGATGCTCGTCGTGGATCTCGCCGACCAGTTCCTCCAGCACGTCCTCGAGTGTCACGAGTCCCTCGGTGCCGCCGTATTCGTCGAGCACGATGGCGAGTTGGTTCTTTTCTTTCTGGAAGAGTTCCAGCAGCCGGTCGAGCGGCATCGTCTCCGGCACGAACAACGCGCGGTGCATGATCTTGCGGAGCTCGATCGGCCAGCCCATCCAGTTGTGCCGGAGAACGTCCTTCAGCGACACGTAGCCGAGGATGTGGTCGAGCGATCCCTCGTAGACCGGCAGTCGCGAGTAGCCGGCCATGGCGATAGCCCCGAGCACCTCGCCGGGGGGCGTTTCGATGTCGAGCGCGTCGAGGTCGATTCGTGGCCGCATGATGTCGCGGACGGTCCGCTCGCCGAGGCGGAGCGCCTCCGTCGCCACGGCCTGCTCCACGGCCTCGAGAACGCCCTCCGCACGGCCCGCCTCGAGGAGGTGTTCGATGTCGTCCACCGACACGCTCGGGCCATCCTGCTTGCGGGCTCCCAGCAGGGCAAGCACCGCTGACGTGGAGACGCCCATCAGCCAGACGAGCGGCTTTGTGAACTGCGAGAAGAGCTTCATCGACGGGGCGGCCAGGCGGGCAAAATCCTCGGCGCGGCGCAGCGCCAGCCGTTTCGGCACCAGTTCGCCGAAGAGGAGCGTGACGAACGACAGCAGCACCACGAACACCGTCAGGGCAATCGGTCTGGCTATGGCATCCACGGCAGGCGGGGCGTGGGAGACGATCCATTCGGCGAGGTCGCTCACCAGGCTGTCGCCACCGTAGGCCGCGGTCAGCGTGCCGACCAGCGTGATCCCGATCTGGACGGTGGGGAGGAATCGGTCGGGACTCGAGGCCAGTTCGAGCGCCATCTTCGCCGACTTGTCACCCGCTTCCGCCATTTGGCGGAGGCGGCCGCGCCGGCTGGCGACGATCGCCATCTCGGCCCCGGAGAAAAACCCGTTGGCGAGGATCAGGGCGAAAATAAGGAGGATTTCCGGCAGCATGCGTGGGTCCGATCGGGGCGGCGTATCAGCGTGGCGAGGCGGCACCTTTGTCCGGGATCGCATCGTCCCGACTGATGACGGCGAGATTGTCACGGTGCACCACTTCCTCGTAGGGAAAGGAGCCCAGCACGGCGGCGATCTGCTCGGTCTTGAGGCCGGCGATCCGCCGCAGTTCATCGATGGAATAGTTCACGAGTCCACGGGCGAACACCCGGCCATCCTCGGTGGCCAGCGAGACGACATCGCCGGTCGCGAACGACCCCTCGATCGCTCTGACTCCCGCCGCGAGCAGGCTGCGGCCACGGGTGACCACCGCCTCCCGCGCCCCGGCATCGACGAACACCTTGCCGCGCGCGTCGGCTGACCATCCCAGCCACCGCTTCCAGGCGGGCATCGTCGTTTCCCGCCCCACGAAAAGCGTGCCCGCCGTCTCGCCGCGGCAGATGCGTTCGAGCACGTGGTCATCGCGGCCCGAGGCGATGATGCAGTGGCCTCCCGCCTCGTTGACGATCCCCGCCGCCGTGATCTTGCTCGCCATGCCGCCCTTGGACAGGCCTCCCAACCGGTCGCGGGCCAACGCGGTCACGGTCGCGTCGATCCGCGGCACGGTGAGGAGCCGGGTGGCGGCCGGGTCGGAGGGATGACGGTCGAAAAGCCCCTCGACGTCGGAGAGGAGCACGAGCAGTGGCGCCCCGAGCAGCGTGGCTACGAGCGCCGCGAGCCGGTCGTTGTCGCCGAAGGATGTCCGCAACTCCTCGACGCTCACCGTGTCGTTCTCGTTGATGATCGGGATCGCCCCATAGTCCAGCAGCGCGCGGAGCGTGTTGCGGATGTTGAGGTAGCGAGCCCGATCCTTGAGGTCGTCCGCCACCAGCAGCACCTGCGCGGCGTGGCGACCCTGGGCACGGATCACCCGCTCGTAGGCTTCGATCAGACAGCTCTGGCCGATCGCCGCCACGGCCTGCAGGTGGGCCAGTTCCTGGGGCCGCTTGGTCAGCCCCATCCGTCCCATGCCCGCCCCAACGGCGCCGGAGCTGACGAGCACGACCTGTCGCCCTTGGGCGAGGATCGAGTCGAACTGGCGGCCGAGCGATTCGATCCGCGCGTTGTCGAGCAGGCCGTCGGGGCCGGTGAGCACGCGGGTGCCGACCTTGACGACGATCAGTCTGGCGGAAGCGGCGATGTCCGTGCGGAGCGGGTCAGTCATGGGGCAATGGTGGGGCGGTGGCAGTCCTGAAACATCCCTGGGCCCGCATCGTACCGTTGGCGGGGGAGGGGAGGCCACAGAGACGGACTGCTGCGGCCGTGAAAATTGCCGCGTGCCGCAAATCACCGCACGGGCGAGCCGGTGGTTGAGGCGGTTGGGCCCGAGGGCGTATAGTGCGAGTGGCCGTCCTGGGATACGGATCAGGAAATACGGCCAGCCCACCGCCGGGCAACTGCGGAACACCTTCCGGGGCGTGCGTTTGAGCGAACTGCATCACGAGTGCGGGCTGGTCGCCATCTACCACCTGCCTTGCCGAGATGGGGCCGATCCCAGCCATCTGTGCCCCGCCCAGGGGCCGGAGGAAGTGTCGCGTCTCGTGCCACGGATGCTCCTCGACATCCAAAACCGCGGCCAGCTTTCCGCCGGGATGACCGTCTGGAATCCCGACCGCAGCCAGCTGTTGGCCACGATCAAGGACGTGGGCAGCGTGAGCGAGGTGTTTCGCCTCAGCCACCGCGGCAAGTACGAGAACCTGATGGCGCAGCACACCGGGCGGGCCGCCATCGGCCACGTCCGCTACGCCACCTGCGGTGCCGAGGATCGCGGCTACGCCCAGCCTCTGGAACGCCCGCATATCCAGAAGCGGAAGTGGTTTGCCTTCGGGTTCAACGGGCAGTTGGCGAATTACATGGAGCTGCGGGCCGAGATCCTTGCCAACGATGAAAACCATCTGGCACGAGACAACGACACCGAAGTGATCATGCACGCCATCGGCAACGAGTTGTCGGGAGCCGCCGATCCGGATCCCATCGAACTGTTGGCGACCATCTCGAAGCGGTTCGACGGTGCCTGGAACATCGCGATGCTCGACGCTTGCGGCCGAATGATCGTGGCCCGCGATCCGCTCGGCATCCGGCCGATGGAATATGCCCAGCTCGGCCCCCTCGTCGCCGCCGCCAGCGAGAGCGTCGCCCTGCTCAACCTCGGGTTTCCGGCCGAGTCGATCCGGTCGCTCGAGCCGGGCACGGCGCTGATCGTCGATGGAACGAGCGTGCGTGTCGAAAGGTTTGCCGAGAGCACGAAGCAGGCGCACTGCTTCTTCGAGTGGGTCTATTTCGCCAACGTCGCCAGCACGATGGACGATCGCAGCGTGTATCTGTCACGCAAGCAACTCGGCGAGGAACTTGCCCGGCTGGAGACGATCACCATTGACGCCGATACGGTCGTCGTGCCCGTTCCCGACACGAGCAAGGCAGCCGCCGACGCCATGGCCTACCGGCTGTCGATTCCGTCGGTGGAGGGCCTGATCCGCAACCGCTACACGGGCCGCACGTTCATCGACGGCGCCTCGAGCCGCCGGCAGAAGGCCGAGTCGAAATACACGCCGCTCCGCGAGGTGCTGGAGGGCAAGCGGGTGATCCTCGTCGAGGACTCGATCGTGCGGAGCACGACGATGAAGGTGCTGCTGGGCCGGATGCGGTCGCTGGGGTTGGCTCGCGAGATTCACGTCCGGATCGCCTGCCCGCCGATCATCGCGCCCTGCTTCTACGGCATCGACATGTCCACGATCGACGAACTCTTTGCCCCGCAGTTTCTCCGCGGGGGCGTGCTCACCGAGGAGGCCCAGGCGGAGATGGCCGCTCGGCTGGGGGCCGACTCGCTGCGGTACCTGCCGGTGGAGTCGGTGGCGAGATCGATCGGCTTCGAGCCGACGGAACTCTGTCAGGCTTGCCTGACGGGCCACTATCCCACGCCCGCCGGCGAGCGGCTCTACGCAATCGCCCTTTCGCACACGGGCCGCGGTGACACGGACCGCGGCGGCTCCGGCCGAACGTACGAGTCGGCGTCAGCCCGGTAGGGGCACGTCGGTGCGGGTGCAGGAGGCGGGGGCTGCCGAGCGTTCGAGCAGGGCCCGCCAGACCGGGGCGCCGGCGAGGCGCGTGCGGCGTTCGAAGTGCGTGCGGTAGTCGAGATCGTGTTCAGCCGGCCGGGCCTCCACGTCCAAGGCCTCGGAGAAAAGTCCCGTGCCTTGGGCCGCGGAGAGTGCCTCGTGGAAATATTCCTCAACGTCGGTCCAGATGTGCAGCTGGCCGCCGGGGATGAGCACCCTGCCGGCATGGGTGAGAAAGACGTCGGAGAGCACCCGTCGCTTGCGATGGCGGGCCTTCCACCAGGGATCAGGGAAATAAACGTGGATGGCCGTCAGGCAGGCATCGGGCAGGAGGCTGCGGGCGAGGTACGTGGCATCGCCGTGGACGATCCGGGCGTTGGCCGCCCCCTGGGAAGCAAGCTTCGAGGCACACAGCCGGGCATAGCCGCCGCTGATTTCAACCCCCAGGAAATTCAGGTCGGGCCTTGCGGCCGAGGCCGTGGAGAGAAACAGCCCCTTGCCGCTTCCCACCTCCATCTCGATGGCCGCCCGCCTCGGGAACAGGCCGTGGGGATCGAGCGGCGCGGGCAATGCGGCCAGTTCGAGCAGATGCCCGGAGAGATCGAGCGATGGATCAGGCTTGCGTGGTGGACGGCGGGGCATGGGAGCGTGCGATGGCCGGAGGTCATTCAGCCGGGATGGTCGCCGCACCAGTGAGTGCGTCGACCGGAAGGGGCACGCCCTTGATGATGCCGTCCACGACGACCCTGTCGCGGACGAGGCCCTGAAACCGGCAGACGATCATCGCCCTCGGCCGCACGCGAACCCGTTCCACCGCGATCACCAGCCGGTCGCCGGGTACCACAGGCTCGCGAAATCGCACCTCCTCCAGGCCGCCGAAGCCGATCACCTTGGCATCGAGAAGGTTGTAGCGATGCGTGTAGTAGCTGGAGAGTTGGGCGGCGGCTTCGCACATGATGACACCCGGCATCAGCGGCGCCACGGGGAAGTGGCCGCGGACCCAGAATTCATCGCGGGTGACGTCCTTGTAGCCCACGCACAGGCCGCGGGACTGGTCCTCGTGAACGATCGCCGTCAATTGCTCCATCTCGAACCGCTGCATGTTCCAGCGGCGGATCTCGTGGATGTCGGCGATGATATGCTCGAGGTCATACTCGCCGGGATGAATGATGTAGTCACGCGGGGCCACTGCGCTCGCCCTCCGATCCGTCTCAGGTGCGAATGTGCTTCCGCTTGGCCTTGCGGGCCTTGCTATTGGCGGGCCGGGAGCCATGGTTGGCTTTTTTGAGGGTGCGATGCGGCTTGGCCATCGGAAAAACTCCGGAATCTGGGTGGTCGGGAATGCGTCACGTGAGAAACGTTCCGCGGTGTTGTACCACGCCACCGGATGCGGTTCCATCCTGATGCGTTGCCGCCGAAACAGGCTCAGGGCCGTCGGTGCGAGGAGGCCGTCGCCCCGCCCGTTGGCGGAACCGCTGCACGCTCCGCCGCCAGCGACTCCCGCAGGCTCGCGCGGACGATTTCCACGAAGCTTGCCCCTAGGAATCCCAGCAGGCCACCGACCACGGCCGACGAGGCGCCGCCGAGCAGGGCGCCCGCCGGTGAACTGGCGGTGAGCCACAGGAGCGAGAGCGTTCCCGCCGTACCGCCACAGGCCGCCCCGATCCCGGCAGACACCGGCACAAGGCGACCCAGACTGGAATGCCGCTGAAGGTGCGTGGGTGACGGCGGATGCAGGGCCCGCTGGGACGCCAATTGGTCGCGGGAGAGGTCGCGACGATCGACCAGATCGCGGTCTGTCGCCTCGCGGAGCCGCGTACCGATGGCGTTTCCTGCCACGTGCATGGCGACGCTGGCCAGAAGCACCGCGGCGGCCATCCAGCCGGCGAGACCCAGCCAGCCGATCGCCGCGCAGCTGATCGCCAGCACGACCGCCAACCAGGAATAAGTGACCAAACGCATGCAACGCACTCCCGCCGATAGTCTAGACCCCATCAGCCGAGAAGCGTAGCGGCACGGTCAACGGTACTGCACCGCCGGGACGGCAGAAGTCTCGTCGCTACGGATTTTTCTCCTTCCACGACCTATGGCAGCACATTCCCCAGAAGGTCGAAAAATCCTAATGCTCCTCGAGCTTCCGCCGATCCCGGCTCGCCCATGACTGCTTCGCAGGATGCAAAGCGCAGCACCAGCAAACTGCGTTTGCCAAGCGACAATGGCAGGATGCCATGTGTCGCGTGAAGACAGGCTCAAAACTCCGACTCGACCGCCTCCTGCTGATAAATCGGCAGCAGCCGGTAGTAGACCTCGAGCGTGAGGATCGCCAGGGACGTGTGGGCGAGCCGGCCGCCCGGAGCCGTGTCGTGGTCGGCAAAGAACCAACTGCCTGACTCGTGTGCGATGCTCGCCTGCTGCTTGACGAGTTGGTCGCGGTTCTTTTGGTTCCACCGCGGCCAGACCGGGTGGTTGAACTGCACGAGTGCCTGCGAAAGGTAGAAGTTCTGGTAGACGGCTTGGGGTGGGGGGCCCGGTTTCGCGAGTGCGGTGAGGCCACGGTTGAGCGGTTCCTGATCCGGTCCCCAGCCGGTGTACATCCTGCAGAGCAGGCCGATCGCCGACGTGCAGGGCTTGGCAGACGGGCTTCGGTAGCCGTAGGCCGTGCCGCCTTGAGTCTGCACGCGGTCGAGGAAACGGCGCACGCCGTCGATCGTCGGCGAGGGAGCCTCGAGGCCGGCAAGTTGCGCGCTTTTTAGCGCGGTCAATTGCCAGGCGGTGACGGTGATGTCGCCAGCCTGACCGGGCAGGTAGCGCCAGCCGCCGCTGTGCATGTCCTGCGCGGTCTCGATGAATCGGATGGCATCCCGCACCGGCGGCACGAGCATCTCATCCTTCGTCATGCCGAGCGCCTCGGCCAGCGCCAGCGTCGTCACGCCATGGCCATACATCGTGCCTTCGCAGAAATCGCCGCCGCGGGGCGTGCGCTCCATCCGGCTGAGCAGATAGTAGATTCCGCGGGACACGGTCTCCTGGTGCCGGCCGTCGCGGTGAGTGTGGCCGGCGCCAAGAAAGGGGAGCAAAGCGATCGCGGTGCTCGCCGTGGAACTGGTGAGCGATCCCGGATCGCGGCAGGCGCCATTGCAGCGACAACCGCTGAGGTCGAACTGCCAGGAACCGTCGACGGCCTGGTGCAGCGCCAGCCACTCGAGCCCCCGCTCGACGGCCGCCTCGCTGGCGGCATTGCCGCCCCGGCCACGGACGGCTGCGGCGCGGGCGGAGCCCGTGCGGGAAGCGAAGGGTTTGCCGACGGGATCGCCGCTGCCGGCAGTCCCCGAGCGGACGGACGCCCGGCCACCCGTCGCGGCTGATCGCGGTGAGCCGCCGCGTGCGGACACGGGCTGCGCGGTCGGGCCGGCGGCCAGCGGCGCGGACACCGCAGGATCGGCCGGGGCGTCTTCGGCCGCGGTCAGTGCCGCGAGCGGAGCGACGACAGGTGCAGCGTCGGCCACGGCAACGAGCGGGGGGGGCTCCGCCGCAGGCAACGCAGCGGCTTCAGTCCCGGCCTTGTCCCTGTCGATACCGCTGGCGGCCGCATCTTCTGCGGCGCCGACCTCGATGGCCACCAGCGGGTCACCCGCCTCGTCCTGAGTCTGCGGGCCGATCGAGAACACCAAGGGCCGGAGCCGGTGGTCGGGCTTTTTCTCGAGTGCCAACAGGGCCAGCAGAATGCCCAGGAGCAGATGCACCGCGAGGCTCAGGTAGCCCGAGCGAATGGCCGGGTTTCTTACCGCTCGGTCGACCCACGGCGCAGCCGCCGGCCCGGGCGGCGCGAGCGGCGTGAATTCCATTGAGTCGGGGTCCATCGAGTCGACCTCGTGGCAGGCTGTTCCGGTTGGGAAAATCCTACCCCCGCGACGGGCCCAAACGCCCGCGCAGACGGCGATCCCCCATCAGTCCCACGGTCGTCTTATCGACTCGAACCGGCGGGCGGCTGAACACGCTTCGCGCACTCCGGTCTGGCACGGGAATGCTCTCCCCGGTTGCCGCAAATCTTGAACATGCGGAATCCCCACCGGGGAACAACAAGTCAAAAGCGTGCCGCACTGCGGGGGCGCACCGGTCTAGCGGAGGAATGCCACCAGATCGTTGGGCCTACTCCTTGAATTCCTCGCCGACGCTGTCCTGCCCGTAGATCGGCATGTGGCGGTAATACACCTCGAGGATCATCGTCGCCAACGAGGTGCAGTAGATACGGCCGCCAACCTCCGGGCCATGGCCGGCGTTCACGCCTTCGAACCAACTGCCCTTCTCATGGCCATCCTGCGCCTGGGTCTTCACGAGCAGGTCGCGCATCCGATTGTTCCAACTCACCCAGCGTTCTCCCTCGATGTGGTGAAGCACCTGGGTGCCGTAGTAGTCGTAATAGAGGTCGGCGGTGGGCCCGGTTTTGGCCAGCCTGTCAGCGCCGCGGTTCAAGGCAGGATGGTCCTTCTTCCACCCCAGATACATCCGGCAGAGGAGGCCCACGGCATTGAGCGCCGGACTGCTCCCCGGGTCACGATAGCCATACGCCGAGCCGTCGTCGGACTGGACCGAGTTGAGGAATGCAACCGCCCCCTTCACCGACCGCGGATCGATCTGCAGGTAGGCCATGTGGCCGCTCTTGAGCGCCATCAGGTTCCACCCGAGGATCGATGTGTCTCCCGGTGACTTGGGCCCATACCCCCAGCCGCCGCCAGCCGGATCCTGCGATGCCGAGACATTGGCGACCGCCAGTTGGGCCGGCATCGCAAGCCGCTTGTCCTGTGTCATCGCATACGCCTCGGAGAGGCAGATGCCGGCCAGGCCCTGCACGTAGCTGCCTTCTCCCGCGCTGCCCTTGCCGTTGACCACCTTCGTCGCCAGCGCCGTGAGGGCGAACTCGAGCTGTTTCTTGTAGGGGCCCTCCTTGTGCGTGTAGCCGCGGCCCAGGAAGGGCAGGATGGCCATCGCCGTCGGTCCGGCCAGCGGGTATTGCTTGGCACCCTTGGCATCCGAATGTTTGCACTGCCCCTGGCAGCTGGGGCATCTCCGTAGGTCAAAGCTCCAGCTGCCGTCAGGCAGCTGATGCTGGATGAGCCATTTGAGCGCGGCTTCGACGGCGGCCTCGCTCTGCGGGGTGCCGCCGCCGGACTGAACCAGCTGCTGCCGTACTTTCGTATCGGCACGACCGCCGAGCCCGCCGGCCGTCTTGCCGCCCACGGCACCAACGCTCGAGAGCAGGTCGCTCGCGGCGACGGCTTCAGAACCGAAGTCGGTCAATTCGACGGAGATCGGTGCGGCATCGAGATCGTCCGCGTTCGAGACGACCTGCACCGTCTCGACATTGGACGATTCAGGCAGCACGACAGCGTCGCTGATTTCCTCCTGCGGCCCCGCCTCCTCCTGGGGGAGTTCCTCTTCGAACTCCTCGAAATTCTCCTCGACTTCCGGCGCGCTGGCCGTGATCATCCGTGGGGCTTCCGGCTTGGGGACCTCGTTGACGACCAGCGCCATCGACAGCAGCACGACGATGTGCACGAGCATGCTGATCGCCCAGGCCGGAGCCATCATAAGGATGCCCGCAGCGGACGAGCGTCGCACGGCAGGAGTCGCAGCTGCGGCCACAGCCGCAGCTGTAGCCGCAGGGGCTGGCGTGGCCGGTTGAGCGGCCGCCGCCGGCTTGGGGATCACCGGCGCGGGCTTCGCGCCAGTGGCCGCCGCGGGCGCGGTTGCAGCCACCGGGGCCGGCTTGGCTGGAGGCTTGTTCTGCGAGGGGGTGCCCGGATTCGGGGGGGGGGTGCTGGCCATGGCTGTGGTGCGTGTTGATCGCGGTGAAACGGGCTGTCGCCGCGTGCGATGCCGTTCGGGGAACACTTCTATAGTATCGCGCCCAGCGATGCGGCCGCAAACGTCAGGCAGACTGATTCGCGGAAGAAAGGCAGCCGATCTGGCGGCAGCCGGCAATCCGGCAGGATTTGGCAAAACGCCCCGTTCAGGCCTGTCTCCGGCCTCTGGCTGGCGGCGCGGCCGGTCGAGGAGTACGATCCGCAATCCCACGTCCCAGGAATTTCGGAAGGATTAGGTCTATGGCCAAGGGCAAAAAGAGACTCGAAGTGATCCATCTTGTCTGCTCGGAGACGGGCGACCAGAACTACACCCTGCGTCGCAAGTCCGGCGGGGAGAAGCTCAAGGTGAAGAAGTATTCACCGCGGCTGCGGAAGCACACGCTCCACAACGAGAAGAAGAAATAGGATCGCGCCGGTTTCACCCGCACTCCGCGAGGATCCTCGCCAGCGGTCGGTCCGGACGGGCTGCCCTCACGTCGTGAATCTGATCGGCCTGACGCCGCAGTGATGCCTCGGCGTCGCCCTCGAGCACGAGCAGGCGGCATTCGGCCCGGCGACTGAACCGGCCGCTGCCCGGCCGCAGCACGATCTCCACCTCGCATGGTTTCCCAGGAGCGGCCTGCGGAGCGTCTGCAAGCAGGTCGAGCAACTCGCGTCCCAGCGTCGTGTCGGCTGCATCGTGCGGCAGACCCCAAACCAACTCCTCGGCCGCGCGGTTCACGAGGCCGCGGCGGCAGCGGCGAAGCCGCCCGCGGCGGAGAAAGTAGGGCACGTTCACGCCATCCCGCCAGCGGGGCGTGGCCGAGGTGTCGACCGGATGCCAGACGTGCAGCGACCACGTGCGGTCGAGGATCGACTCCAGCCGCACACCCGCCGCACGGAGCCTTAGGCCGAGATCGTCGTCCTCCTGGCCCCACCCGACGAACCGTTCGTCGCAGCCGTTCACCGCTTCGAAGTCGCTCCGCCAGATGCCGCAGTTGCCGCCCGCGAGTCGCGGCTTCGACGGGTGGCGAAGCGCCGCATGCCACCACGCCTTGCGGAAGCGTTTTGCCAGCAGCCGCCGTTCCGATTCGGGGGCGAGCGAGGTCAGGTCGGTCGTGGCGATGGCGGTGGTGTCGAGTCGTGCGCTCGTGTCTTCGGGCAACCTGGCGCAATAGCCCAGGAGAGCCCGGCCGGGGCGGCGGCGCTCCAAATAGGCGGCCACGTGATCGCGGGGCAGGATGCAGTCGCCGTCGAGAAACAGCAGATAGTCGCTCTGCGTGAGGCGGGCGCCGGCGTTGCGGGTGCGGGCCAGCCGGAAGCCGTCGTGGGGATGTGACGTGAGTCGCACGGGAAAACCAGCCCGCGCGGCGAAGGCGTGGACGAGCGCAGCCGTGTCGTCGGTCGAGCCGTCGTCGCTGATGATCACCTCGAAGCGACCATCGACGCCGGCCTGCGCCGCGATCGACGCGAGCACGAGCGCGAGGTGGCGGGGCTTCTGGTAGGTGTTGACGATCAGGGCGATGTCGCGAGCGGTGCTCGCGGCATCTGTCGGCGGTGCGTTGGCGGAGCGGATGGCGGTCTCTGCTTTCATGGGAGGGTCGTCCTCTTCGCGGCTCGTGCCACCACGGGCTCCAGCAGCGTTTCGAGGCTGGCTGAGGAGTCGCCGCCCGGAAGGATTTCCAGGGCGATCTCCAGCGCGAAGAGCGGGGCGTCGCCAAGCCGGTCGGCACGAACCTTGACCAGATCCTTGAGCGTCGTGACGACCAGATCGGCGCGCAGCCCAGCCGCCCAGTCGCGGATCGCATCGAGATCGGCGGCCGCGTAGGCGTGATGATCAGGGAAGGGTCGAAAGCCGACCAGATTGGCGCCGACGGCTGCGAGCGACGTGCGGAATGCCGCCGGGTTGCCGATCCCTGCGAAGGCGGCGATCCGGGCACCTGCCAGACGTTCGAGTGACTGCGTGTCGGATGTCGCCGACCGCAGCCTTACCGGTCGATGCGTTGCCTCCACCCAGACCGGCGGCAGCGCACCCCGGCAGGCTCTCGTCAGGACGCGGCGAATGTCGCTCCGCCGCTGGGCATCGACCGCCGCCGCCCGCGTCAGCACCACCGCGTGGGCGCGTGCGAGGCCGGAGAGCGACTCCCGGAGCAGGCCGCGGGGGAAGATGCGGCCGCCGCCAAAGGGGTCGGTTGCATCGACGGCGACAATGTCCAGGTCGCGGGCAAGACGGCGATGCTGGAAGCCATCGTCGAGCAGCGCGATCTCCGCCCCCGCGGCCGCGGCTTCCCGGACGCCGGCGACGCGGTCGCGGTTGGCCAGATGCGGCACAGCCGGCAGCAGGATGGCCAGTTCGGCCGCCTCGTCGCTGCGTTCCCCGCGGGCGGCCCCGTAGCCACGGCTGACGATGGCGGGCCGCAGGCCGTGGTCCGCTACCGCCCGCGCCAGCCACGCCACCAGCGGCGTCTTGCCTGTGCCGCCGAGCGTGAGGTTGCCGACCGATACAACCGGCACTGCCCCCCGTACTGCAGGAAACAGGCCGAGGTCGTAGGCCGCGTTCCGGCAGCCGACCACCAGGCCGTAGGGGGCTGAGAGCCCGGCCAGGGCGATCCGTGCCAGCGTCGGGCCCGCTCCACGGGCCGTGCCGTCCACCAGACGCTTGAAAGCCTCGGCGTCGGGGAGCAGGTTCATGCTGGGGTCCTTTTCCGGCGGTGCCGCCGTCCGACGACGCGTCGCGGCCTACCTTAGGCGGCTTTTCCGACGCCCGTCAACGCGGGACGGGCGGATCGTCGCACCTGCCGATATAATTGACACCATGGCCACGGCTTCACACCCAACCTCCGAGCCGCTTGCAGTCGGCACGTGGGGCGATGACGGCGAGGCCGACTCGAAGTCGGAACGCTATCTCGCCAAACGTCTCGCCGCGGCCAGTGCCGACTACAAAGGCGTGGCCCTCACCACGTTCCTGCTTGGGGCCGGCGTGGCCACGGTCGTCTGGGTGGCATGCGGGGTGGTGCTCGAACACTGGCTCGTGCAGGGAGGCCTGCCGGGCTGGGCGCGGTGGACGTGGCTCCTGGCGGGGCTCGCGGCGATCGTCGCGGCGGGCGTCCGGTGGATTCTTCCGCTCGTGCGGTATCGCGTGAATCTCGTCTACGCGGCGCGGGTGATCGAGAAAGAGCACCCCGAACTCCACAACGATCTCGTCAACACCGTGCTCGTGAAGGCGCATCCGGAGGGCAATGCGGCCACGGTCGTGAAGTCGCTTGGACGGCGGGCCGCCAAGCGGCTCTCGTCAATGCCGACGGAGTCCGTCATCGATCGGTCTCTGGCGGTCGGGCTGGCCTATGCTCTGGCGGTGCTCGTCGGGCTGGCGTGCGTCTACTCGCTGGTCGCTCCGAAGAGTTTGCTCACCACCACGGCCAGGCTGCTTGCGCCGTGGGCCCGCGTGGCGGCGCCGACGCGGGTGAGGCTTGAGACACCGAGGCTGCGGTGGCGGATGCCCGGGGAGGATGCGGCTGCCATCGGCCCTGGCGGTGACGTGGCGGCAGGCGGCTCCGATGGCAGCGATCCTCACGATCCCAGAAACATCAAGGTCGACGCAGGCGGTGCCACGCTGGTCCGCGGTCGGCAGTTGGTGGTGAGCGCCGCGATCCGCGGACTGCGGCGCGACGAGCGGCCGACGATCGCCGTGACGCCGTTGCTCGACAGCGGTGCCGTCGATGGGGCGGCAGTGCCGTGGCGGGCGGAGATGATGCGGGTCGGTGGCGAGGCAGGCGATGGCCAGCGCTATGCCGCCGTGCTTCCCGATGCAGCCCGCGGGCTCGACCAGTCGGTGCTGTTCACGTTGCAGGCCGGTGATGCCCGGAGCGAGCCGATTCGCGTGGCGATGGTCGATTCGCCGACGCTGATGGTGCGCGAGGTGCGGTACGAGTTTCCGGCCTACATGCGGCGCGAGAGCGAGACGGTGGCGTGGCAGGGAGACCTGCGTGCCGTCGAGGGCACGCGAGTCGTGATCGTCGCCGAGAGCAATCAACCGCTCGAGTCGGCTTGGATCGATTTCGGATGCGACGGCGACCGCGACCTGAAACTCAAGGTGGGGGCCAGCGACCTGGCGCGGGCGACCGGATCGTTCGTGCTGCAGATGAACCCCGAGCGTACGGCATCCGAGCACGGCATCTACCGGCTGCTCTTTCAGCCCCGCGGCACGGCGTTGGCCGGTAAGGAGCAGGTGGAGACGGAGAAGCTCGAACACCGAATCGAGGTGCAGTCCGATCTCGCACCCGAGATCACGATCGAGGAGCCGCAGGAATCGCCGGTGCGCGTGCCGCCTGGAGCACCCGTGACCGTGCGGGTGCGGGCGCTCGATCCCGATTTCGGTCTTTCACGCGTCGGCATCGAAACCCGGGTCCAGGGTGGTGCCGCACAGCCAGAGATCGTGCTGCCGGGAGGCGAGCGCAGGGGCGCGTTCAACGGCGTGCTGCAGCTGGTGCCGGAGCGGCTCGGGGCGGGCGGGGGAAGCACGCTGGAATACCGTGGAGTGGCCGTCGATACGCGGCCCAACCAGCCGAACGTGACGCGTACGCCCTGGAAACTGCTGCAGATTGACGCTTCCGCGCCGCCGCGGCCACCGGAAAAAGTGCCGCCGCGTTCTGGTGAACAGAAGCAGGGTGAACAGAAGCCCGGTGAACAGAAGCAGGGAAATGGCGAGGGTGATTCCGGGGCGGCATCCGAGGATGACCCCGGTGAGTCGGGCGACGATGGCGGACAGCGTGAGGGTGCGTCTCAAAATGGAGACGAGGGGCAGGGCGCGTCGGATGGTCGCGAAGGCCCCATGGAGGAGAAGGAGCAGGGAGAACAGGGAGAGCAAGGCGGCCAGCAGGAGAAGCCGTCCGATGGGAAAGCGTCGAGCGGTGCCCAGCAGAAGACTTCGGAGCAGAACGATCCGGAGCAGAACAGCGGTCAGCAGGGCGAGGCCCAGCCAGGGCAACAGGGCGGTGCCGCCAGCGGCGGTCAGCAGGGTGGCAAGCAGCCGCAGTCGGGAGACAACAAGCAGCAGGGCTCCTCTCAGGGGCAGGGCGGAGAAGCGGGCGAGACCGGCGGTCCCGGAGCGGGTCGCGGCGCCCAGGGAAAGGCGGGGAGCGGCAAGCAGTCGGATGGTTACCAGGCCGGCGGAGCGAACGGAGCCGGTGGCGACCAGACAGGGAAACAGAAATCGGCGCAACCGTCACGTGGTGAGCAGGCGGGCAAGAACGCCGGTGACACCGGCGGTGCGGCAGGCACATCCCGGAGTGGACAGACCGATCGTGCGCGTGGCAGTGGGAGCCAGAGAGGCGGGAAGCAGGAAGGTGACCAGCCGCCGCCGCGCTCAGCGGTGGCTTCGGACGGGACCAACGATGGCGAAGCGATGGAGAGGATTCTCGATCATCGGCGGCAGGGCGGGGGTGACGCATCCGACGGTATGAAGCCGGAGAAGTCAAAGCCCGAAGGCGACGGGCCAGACAAGGGTGGCAGGAAGAACGATGGCAAGGCCGGTGAGGCGGCGTCGAACAATCAACAGGCCGGGGGCAAGGGGAACGAAAACGGTGCTGGCAAGCAGTCGGGTAGCCCGCCGAAGTCAGCGACAGAAGAGGGGGAAAACGGCGAGCGACCAACGGGTGAACGGCCAACAGATGCAGGGCAGAACGGACCGCAGGCCGAACGGCAGGACGATGCTGGCAACAACGCTGGAAAACCAGACGGGTCGCAGCAATCGCCGCCCTGTGCGGGAGCCGACGGAAAACCCTGCGGCAAGGAGGGCTGCTCGTCGTGCGCCGGTTCGAAGTCTGGCGGTGGAAAGGCGGGCAACGGGGCGAATGGACAGGGTCAGCAGGGGCAGGGTCAGCAGGGTCAGGGTCAGCAGGGTCAGGGTCAGCAGGGTCAGGGTCAGCAGGGACAGGGTCATCAGGGACAGGGTCATCAGGGACAGGCTCATCAGGGACAGGGTCAGCAGGGACAGAATCAGCAGGGACAGGCTCCGCAGGGACA
>CAZOMJ010000067.1:0-13882 GCA_964581055.1 uncultured Candidatus Kuenenia sp. | reverse complement strand
GTGGGGTCGACGACGCGGTCGGTTCCACGACGAAATTTCCGCGTCATGGGGGGCTGGGTTCCGCTGCTCAGAAGGGTGCGGGCTGGCCAGGACAGTTCCGGACACGAATGATCCACATGGAGTCCAAGTGATGAAGGTTTTTACGACAGGCCAGGTCGCCAAGATCTGTAAAGTTGCTCCCCGCACGGTGAGCAAATGGTTCGATTCGGGTCGGCTGAAGGGCTACCGCATTCCGGGCAGCCAGGATCGCCGCATTCCCCGCGAGTACCTGATCAAGTTCCTGAAAGAGCACGGCATGCCGTTGGGCGACCTCGAGGACGAGGCCATGGCGAAGGTGCTGCTCGTCGGTCAGGATCAGGTCCTGATCGAGAACCTCAAGAAGCAACTGCCGGTCGAAAAGTCGTTCAAGATCCAGGTGGCGGCCAGCGGATTCGAGGCTGGCATCCAGGCCGAGAGCTTCCATCCCGACTGCATCGTGGTGGACTATTCGATCGGCCGGATCGACGCCCAGCAGATCTGCCAGAACCTGCGCCGCAATCCGGAGTATGCCGACACCATCGTGATCGCCCTGCTGCCGGACGACGGCTCGCAGATCACGGTGGACCGGGCACACGTCAACGAGAGCTTCAAGAAGCCGTTCGACGTCGCCCTGCTGGCGGAGCGTCTCCGAACGCTGATCGGCGCCCGCAAAGAGCTGGTCTAGCACCAGCTGGAAACGTCCAACCCCATTGCCGAGGGCCGGCGTGTCGCAGACACGCCGGCCCTTGTGCGTTACCATGTTCCCCATGACCACTCCCCACGGCATCCGCATGATCGACGTCGGCGGCAAGCCGGTGACGTTGCGCACCGCCCGGGCCTCGGCTCGGCTGCGGGCGCTTCCCGAAACGATCCGACGGATTCAAGCCCGGGAACTCGACAAGGGTGACGCCATCGCCACCGCCCGTCTCGCCGGGATCATGGCGGCCAAGCGCACGAGCGACATCGTGCCGCTGTGCCATCCGCTGCCGCTCGACTCGGTCGAGATGTCGCTGAACTTCGACGAACCCGGGCATGTCGTCATCGAGGCGGTGGTGCGGGCTACTGCCCGCACGGGCGTCGAGATGGAGGCGCTGACGGCCGTCACGGCAGCGGGGCTTGCGATCTACGACATGTGCAAGTCGATCGACCGGGGCATGTCGATCGAGTCCGTCCAGCTCGAGGAGAAGGCCGGGGGTAGCCGCGGCGATTACGTCAGGGCTGGAGGCCCGGTTCAGCACCAGCGACCAGCGGTCGCCAAGGAAACGTGAGCACGATGCTCATGGTTTCCGTGAACACAGAGAAGACGGGTGGCAGCCGTGGCGACTACGTCCGCTCCTGAACCGGCGTCTCGGCGAGGATCGGCTCGAGTTCCTCGACGAAGTCCCGCACGTCCTTGAACTCCCGGTAGACACTGGCAAACCGGACGTAGGCCACGGTGTCGAGCGATTTGAGCAGTTCCATCAGCCGCTCGCCGAGCACCCCGCTCGGAACATCCGTCTCGTAGCTGCCATACAGTTCCGCCTCGAGCGCCGTTACAACACCCTCGATATCGTCCTCGGTCACAGGCCGCTTCCAGCAGGCCTTGGCCAGACCCCGCTTGATCTTGTCACGATCGAAGGGTTCGCGATCGCCCCCCTTCTTCACCACGGAGAGCAGTTGGCGTTCCACCCGTTCATAGGTCGTGAAACGACGGCGGCAGCCGATGCATTCCCGTCGTCTGCGGATCGACGTGCCGTCGTCGCCGGCACGCGAATCGATCACGCGGTCGTTGTCGGTTCGGCAGAAGGGGCATCGCATGGGGAGGATCCTGCAACCGCTGCGCTGAATTTTGACACTTCGACGCGGCCGATCGTTTCCGCATCCTAGAAGCGCGGCTGGAAAACCGGCAAGTCGGCGCGGCGGCGAAACTCTCCCGGCTCACTCCGACTCGGCGGTGTCCTCGTGCGGCGGCGGCTCATCGGTCGATGCCTCGTGCGGCTTGGCATCGCGGACCAGTTTCCAATCGCGGCGCTGTCGGGAGGAGGGGATATCCATCGCCTTGCGGTATTTCGTCACCGTTCGGCGGGCCACGGTGATCCCCTGCTTGCCGAGGATCTTGATCAGGTCGTCGTCGCTGTAGGGCTTGTTCTTCGGTTCGTTGTCGATGATTTCCTGAAGTTTGCCCCGGACCGTGTCCCAGGCCACCTCGTCGCCATCGGCACTGACGGTGCCGCCCACGAAGAATCTCCGCAGCGGATAGAGACCGCGGGGCGTCTGCAGCCATTTGTCGTCGACGGCGCGGCTGACGGTCGTGACGTGCATCCCGATACGGTCGGCGATCTGCTGCATCTTGAGCGGCTCGATCGCCTCGGGGCCGTCCGAGAGAAACCGCGTCTGGTGATCGACGATCGCCTGCGTCGTCTTCAGGAGCGTGCTGCGGCGTTGTTCGATCGACTCGATGAGCCACTGGGCCGCGTTGATCTTGCGTTTGATGTATTCGCGGGTGGCGAGGGGGGTGGCTGGCGAATGGAGCATCTCCCGGTAGATCGGGCTGATCCGCAGGTTCGGCAGATCGACCTCCTCGAGCCGCACCTTCCACGTTCCTTCCGGCTGCTGGTCGACGTAGACATCGGGTTTGACCACGGGCACGAAAGGCTGCGTAAACACGGCCCCGGGCTTGGGCTTGAGCCCGTGCAGTTGCTCCCGCAATCCCTCGATCTGCTCGATCGTGAACCCTGTCTTGCGGACGATCAGCGGCAGCCTGTTGCCGGCAAGGTCTTCGAGGTGGTCGGTGACGAGCCGCCGCAACTGCCGCGCATTCGGCATGTCGGTGCGGATCTGCAGCAACAGGCATTCCTTCAGATCGCGGGCACCCACCCCCGGCGGATCCATTCCCTGCACCACGGCCAACGCCTTCTGCAGTTGCGCCAGTTGGTCCTGCGGGCCATCGGGGTCGATCAACTCCTCGAGCGGCATGGGCAGGTAGCCGTTGATGTCGAGGTTGTAGATCACTTTGTCGGCGGCCTGCCGTTCGGACTCGCTGAGTTCGTAGTTGGAAAGCTGGTCGTGCAGGTGGTCCGACAGGGTTTCAGGACGCTCGGCCATGTTCGCCATGGCGTCGAGGTAGCGGTCTCCAGCTTCGTCGATCTGGGCCGCCGAGGGCCTGCTGCGGTCGTCGTCGGAATCGGGGTACTCGCTCGACCAGTCGTAGGACCGTTCGAAGTCGGCCTGGTTGGCGTGCTCCTGGTCGACGATCAGCGGCCGCTCGTCGACCGTCTTGGTCGACGCCTCCGCCGCCAGCTCCGGCTGGCCGCCGGCCGTTTCGGCAGCCGCGGCCCCGCCGGCCGCCTCGTCGAGCCCCGGCTCGTCCACTTCGAGCGTTTCGTTGTTCTGGATTTCCTGCTCGATCCGCTCCTCGAGGGCCATCACGGGCAACTGCAGGATCTCCATCGACTGGATCATGCGCGGCGCAAGCATCTGCTTCTGCGCCATCCGCATTTCCTGGCCGAACGACATCCGCATGGGTGACTCTCTCTTCGCGTTACCGACCCGGGGGAATCCCTGGGGTTTTCAACGGCTGACCACGTGGCACGAGCGTCTCCACGGACGACTCCTCCCACGGAACACCAGCATACCGTGTTCGGCCGGGCTCTACAGCTTCTGCCGGCTGGAGATCGCGTCGGCGAGCATTTCCCGATTGGCCTGCTGCAGCGAGGCGCCCACGGTGAGGCCGCGGGCCAGCTTGGTGATCACCACCGGCAGTCCGGCCAGCCGCCCGGCGATCACCAGTGCCGTGCCATCGCCTTCCACGTTGGGCGTGGTACCCATGATCACCTCGCGGAAGCCTCCCGGCCGCACCCGCTCGACGAGTCGGTCGATGGTGAGCTTGTCGGGACCGTTTCCCTCCAGCGGCGCGACCCTGCCCTGCAGAACGTGGTAGAGACCGCGATAGCCGCCGGCCTCTTCCAGCGCCAGGAGATCGCGGACCTGCTCCACGACGCAGAGCAGGCCACGGTCGCGCTTGGGATCGAGGCAGATCGCGCATTCGTCGCCTTCTGCCAGATTGAAGCAGGTCTTGCAGGGCCGGAGGTTTTCCTTGACGGCGCGAATGGCATCGGCGAACGCGATCGCCTCGGCCCGCGACATGCCGAGCACATGATAGGCGAGTCGCTCGGCGGACTTCCGGCCGATGCCGGGAAGGTCGGCGAAGTAATCGATGAGCCGCGCAACGGGGCCACGTTCCTCAGCCATCGATGCCTCCGTAGCCGGCGCCACTGTCGGAATCGATCACAGCGGCGTGGTCCCGTTCGTCGTGTTCCGCCACGGCGGCGTCCGCGGCTGCCTCGCCCGGCTGCCCCACGGCCTGACCAGCGGATGGCTGGACGGCCGCGGCGGGCCGTGGTCGAGGCGGCTCCACCTTGCGGACCGCGGCGTCGAAGAGCGTGCGAACGTGGGCCACCATCGGATGGTCCGCCGCATCACGGAGCATGGCCGCCTGCGACATGGCCGGTCTCGCTCGCTCGGCCGCGGCAGGTGTGCGACCGTCTGACTCCGGGCTGGCCGCCGCCGGCACGGGCGACGCATCGATCACCAGGCTATGCCGCACGGACCGTCCGGCCAGCTCGGTCAGCGCCCGCGTCAGCCCGGCGGCAATCTCGGGACGCCGGAGAAACGACGCGGCGTTGCCGGCCGACGCTGGCATGACGACCTCGAGCACGTCATCCCGCCACGCCGCCCGGCTGGCCAGTTCCGCAAAGTCAACCGCGAGTCCACCGACCGCCTCGGCACCACGCCGCCAGGCATCGAGTGGATCGGCAGGGAGACTGGGTTGGGGCTCGGCTGGGGCCACCGATTCGGATGGAACCTGTGCCGGCCGGGTGCCGGCCGTGGACGCGGCCCGCGGCTGGTCTGCCATCTCGACGCCCGCCATCTCGACGCCCGCTGATCCGCTATGCCGCTCAGTCGCGACAGGCTCAGGAGGGGCGGCGGCCGGGGCCGGCTGGGTCAGGTCGGTCGTTTTTTTTTCGCGCACGGGCTCAGCCGGCCGGGCCGTCGGGGTCGGCCGAGCCGCAGGAGCTGTCATAGCCGCAGGCTCCGTTCCCACCCTCTCCACTGCATCTGCCAGGCTGTCGAGGTCTTCCAGGCTCGCCAGCCGCACGATGGCCATCTCGGCGAGCACGGCCGCATGGCCGCTCGACCGCATGCGTCCGAGGGCGTGGTCGACGATCTGCAGCATGGCCAGGAGCGTGACGGTGCCGGTCTGACGGCCGACCGCGGCCAGATCCACGCCGAGGCCGTCGCCCTGCAGCATCAATTCGGCGCCGCAGCCAACGCTCGCCAGCAGGCTGTCACGCAGGGCCGCCATCACCTGCTCCAGCACCCCGCCGGGATCAGCGCCGCCGGCCGTCGCCGCGTCGAACGCCGCCAACGCGCCGCGGGCATCTCGCGCCGCCAGGCACTCGATGAGCGCGCCGACCTTTTCCTCGCGTCCGGTGCCGATGACCGCGTGCACCTCGTCCACGCCGATCGTCCCGGCAGCCGATCCGAGCAACTGTTCGAGCAGCGACTGGCTGTCTCGCATGCTGCCGGCCGCGCGGCGGGCGATCAGGGCCAGCGCCTCCGCGGTCACTTCCGCCCCCTCGGCCTCGACGATCTGGGCCAGGCGGCGGGCGATGGCCGGCGGATCCACGGTCTGAAAGTCGAACCGCTGGCACCGCGAAAGAATCGTGATCGGCAGCTTGTCCGGCTCGGTCGTGCAGAGCACGAACTTCACGTGGGCCGGCGGCTCCTCCAACGTCTTGAGGAGCGCGTTGAACGCCTCCCGCGTGAGCATGTGCACTTCGTCGATAATGTAGGTCTTGTAGTGGCCCCGCGCCGGCCTGACGGCGACGTTTTGCCGCAGCTGCCGCATCTCGTCGATGCCGCGGTTGCTGGCGGCGTCGATCTCCACCACGTCGACATCCTGTCCGGCCGAGATCGCCATGCAGGTTTCGCAGACATTGCAGGGCTCGCCGCGCACACGGCTTGAGCACTCGAGCGCCTTGGCGTAGATGCGGGCCGCACTCGTCTTGCCCACGCCCCGGGCGCCGGTGAAGAGGTAGGCGTGGCCGATCCGACCCGACTCGATCGCCCCGGAGAGGCCGCGGGCCACGTGCTCCTGGCCGACCAGTTCGTCGAACCGTTGCGGACGATAGCGGCGGGCCACCACCTGGTAGCCAGGCGTCGCGGCGACGGCCGTGCCTGCGTCGGAGGCTGATTCACTCTGGGCCATCGCTGGGGCCATCGCTAGGGGCCAATGGTGCCTGGAAGGACGCGGTGCGGAAAGCGGCCGGACGCCGATGAGAGGCCCACCGCACAAAGGAGCGACTGCTTATGGCTGCTGCGGTTAAGCCCTGACCAGGTTCACAGGCCCCCATCGCAGGGGCCTCTCATCGGCGTTCGCACCGGATGTTTTGTACGCGGCGTCGCGCACGCGGTCAAAGGCTGCTACATTTTCCCGCCATGGCGTCACCGATGATGCAGCAGTTTGAGGCCGCGAAAGCCCGGTGCCCGGGGGCGCTGGTGCTGTTTCGCATGGGGGATTTCTACGAACTCTTCGGCGACGACGCCCGCGAGGCGGCCGAACTCCTCGACCTTACGCTCACCAGCCGCGACAAGGGCCCCGAAGCCCTGCCCATGGCCGGCTTTCCGCACCACCAGCTCGACGTGCAGCTGGTGAAGCTCGTGGCCGCCGGTCGACGGGTCGCCATCTGCGAACAAATCGATGATCCCAAAACCACGAAGGGGCTGCTCCGCCGGGAGGTGACCCGGATCGTCACGCCCGGCATCGCCTCGGATGAGTCGTTGCTCGATCCCGCGAAGCGCAACTGGCTCGTTGCGATCGTGCCGAGAGCCATCGCCTCGCGGGCGGCCGACGACGCGGCGACGGCCCGCGACGAGACCGTGCGGACTGCCGACGGTGTTGTCTGCGGGCTGGCGTGGATCGACGTGGCGGCGGGACGCTTCGAGGCGGCGGTCGTGCCGCGGGACGACGTGCCCGACCTGCTGCTCCGCCTCGAGCCCGCCGAATGCCTCTGCGCGGAGAAGGATCGCGACGTCGTCTCAGCAATCGTCCGCGAGGTGGGCGGCGGCATGCTGTCGGCAGTCTGCGCGGTGACCGCTCGCCCCGACTGGTGGTTCGAAGAGACCTCGGCCCACGCGGCGGTGGACCGGGCGGTCGGACAAAAGCGGCTGGAGGGCCTCGGCTTCGAACTGCCGGCGGATCTGCCAGGGATCGCCGCCGCCGGTGGCGTCGTCGCGTATCTGGAGGAAAATGAGCCGGCGTCGGTGGCCCGCATTGCCACGCTCTCGGCCTGGCGGCCGGGCCACCGGATGGAGATCGACGAGGCCTCGCGCCGCAGTCTGGAGCTGGTGCGGTCGGCGACGGGTGGCAACGGCCGCCGCGAGGGGACGCTGGCCGGCGTGGTCGATCGCACGAAGTCGCCGATGGGCTCCCGCCTGCTCGTGGAATGGCTCTCGGCGCCGCTGGTCGACAAGGTCCAGATCGATCGGCGGCTCGACGCCGTGGCCACGCTCGTGGCGGATCAGTCGTTGGCCGCGCGGCTGGCCGAGAAGCTCACCGGCATCGGCGATCTGGAGCGGCTGATCAGCCGGGTGATCTCCGGCCGCGCGGGCCCGCGCGATCTCGAGCGGATCGGCCGGGCCACGGCGATCCTGCCCGACCTCATCGCGTTGCTTGCGGGGAGCGGCGGCCTGCTCGCCGAGCTTCGCGATGCGATCGATCCGTGCGAAGACCTGTCCCGACGGATCGGCGGGACGCTCCGCGAGGGCTGCCCCGTCTTCGCCCGCGACGGCGGCTTCGTGCGGCCGGGGTTCGACGCGAGGCTCGACGAACTGGTGGAGATGGCGTCCGGTGGCAAGGCGTGGATCGCCCGGTACCAGGCCGAGCAGATCGAGCGGACCGGCATCCCGACGCTTAAGGTCGGCTTCAACCGGGTGTTCGGCTTCTTTCTGGAGGTGGGCCGGTCGCAGGCGGCGAAAGTGCCCGCCGATTACATCCGCAAGCAGACGGTGAAGAATGCCGAACGCTACACCACGCCCGAGCTCGACGACCGCCAGCGGCAGGTGCTCGGGGCGGAGGAGGAGTCGTTGCGGCGTGAGATCGAACTGCTCGAACTGTTGCGGCTCTTCGCAGCTGAGCACCGCGCCGTCCTCGACCGCGTGACCGCAATCCTCGCCACGCTCGACGTGCTCCGTTCGCTGGCCGACGTGGCCCGCTCGCACGGCTGGGTGCGGCCGGAGATCACCGAGAGTGGCGATCTCTTCGTCGACGCGGGCCGCCACCCGGTGCTCGAGGATCTGCTGCCGGCGGGCACGCTCGTGGCCAACGACCTGATGCTGTCGGCGTTTCCGGCCACCAGCGCCCATCCGGCCCCGACGATCCTCCTCGTCACCGGCCCCAACATGGGCGGCAAGAGCACCTTCATCCGCCAGGCGGCGCTCGTGGCCGTGCTGGCGCAGGCGGGCAGCTTCGTGCCGGCAAAGCGTGCCCGCGTGGGCATCGTCGACCGGCTCTTCGCCCGGATCGGCGCGGGTGACGACCTCGCCCGAGGCGCCAGCACGTTCCTCGTGGAGATGTCGCAGACGGCGCGGATCCTCAACCGGGCCACGCCGCGAAGCCTCGTGATCCTCGACGAGGTGGGCCGGGGCACGAGCACGTTCGACGGGCTGGCGATCGCGCAGGCCGTGGTCGAGCACCTGCAGGGCAGAGTCGGCTGCCGCACGCTGTTTGCGACGCACTATCTCCAGCTCGCCGCCCTCGACCGCCTGCCGGGAGTGAGCAACGTGCAGGTGCTCGTGCAGCAGCACCGCGACCAGCTCGTCTTTCTCCACCAGGTGGTGCCCGGCGCGGCCGACAAGAGCTGGGGCGTGCACGTGGCCCGGCTGGCGGGCGTGCCGGAGCAGGTGATCGAGCGGGCCCGCGACCTCCTGCTCGGCTTCGAAGCCAACGCCGCCCCCGGCCCGGCCGTAGCCAAGGCCCGCCGCAAGGCCGAGCCAGCCGACCAGCTTTCCCTCTTCGGCGAATAACGTGGCAGCACGTTTTCAACGTGCTCTTTCCGGTCCCACGTGGCAGCAAGTTTTTAACTTGCTCTTTCCGGCCCCACGTGGCAGCAAGTTTCTAACTTGCTCTTTCCTGTCCCCCGTGGCAGCAAGTTTCTAACTTGCTCTTTCATGTTTAAGACAAGATAAAATCTTGTCGCCACGGGGGAGATCAAGACACGATAAAATCTCGTCGCCCCGGGGGAGAGAGTTCCGGCACGACACACTCCCATCGCCGCGCGAGCCCACTCCACCCCGCGGCCATCACCCCGCGCAGGCGTTCATCTTGTCGCGCGGCGTGCCGGCCGCCACCACTTCAGGCGTCGGCTTGGCGAGCGGCACCACGTCGGCGTCGGAGCCCACCGTGACGGCGATCCGCTTGTAGGCTGGCGTCCGCGAAAGCGGGTCGGCCGCCTTCGGCACGAGCACGTTGCTTTCGGGGTAATACATCGCCACATTGCCCGGCCTGATCTGGTCGAAAGCCGACACGATCTGGCCCCGCATCTCTCCGGCGCTACTGGAGATTCGGCACTTCGCTCCGGCGGAGAGCCCCAGCCGCCGGATGTCGTCGGGGTGCATGAGCACGATGTCCCGTCGCGTCTGGTTGCGGTAGAGATCTTCTTCCTCGTACACGACCGTGTTGAACTGGCCCTCGCTGCGGATCGTCATCAGCTGCATCCCCTCCGGCACGGCGGGGAGGTCGTGCACGAAAAGGTGGGCCCTGCCATCGGCCGTCGGAAACACCGGCTTGTCGATCGACCGCCCCGGGATGGAAAACTCCTTCTTCGTGCGGTCGATCGACGCGATCTCCTCGAGGCCCGGCACGATCTTCGCGATCGCCTCCCGAATCGTGCTCGTGTGCGACATCTCCCGCCAGTTCACCGGGCTCGTGCCGCCGGTCGACGTGGCGTCGCCGCACACGCGCAGGGCGAGGTCGGCGATGATCTCCACCTCGCTCCGCGGGCCGACATGCCGCGGCTTGCCGCCGTCGGAGAGGCGGATGTAGCTGAACATGCTCTCCTGCGTGGAGGGCTCCGGCTCCTCGTCCCGCGCCAGCACCGGCAGGATGATCGTCTCCTCGGCACCGGTGCCCCAGGCGTGGCCGGTGTTGAGCGACGTGCTCATGTAGACGACCGTGTCGATTTTTTCCATCGCCCGTCTGGCATAACTCGCCTCGGGGCTTGCGCCGTAGAGGTTGCCGCCGAGGCAGAAGGCGAACCGCATCTTGCCCTCGTCGGCGGCGTCGAGGCACTCGAGCGTGTCGTAGCCCTTGCTCGTCGGCAGCTTCAGGCCGTAATGGCTCTCCAGCCGATCGAAGATTGCTTTTTTGAGCGTGGGAGTGACGCCGACGGTGCCCATGCCCTGAATATTCGAATGGCCGCGGATCGGCTGCAGTCCGGCGCCGGGTTTGCCAACCATGCGCCGCATGAGAGCCAATTGTGCGATCGCCTGCACGGTGGCGGCCCCGTGGAGCTGGTGGGTCACGCCCATCGTCCAGGAGAAGATCGTCCGCTTCGAGCCGGCATACTGCGCCGTGATGTCGTCGATCTGGGCCTTCGACACGCCCGACTTCTCCACGATCTCGCCCCAGGAAAGGCTCTCGAGTCGCGCGGCCAGTTCGGGCCAGCCGGTGGTGTGCTGGGTCAGAAAATCCTCGTCGACGATCGGCTCGGCCTTCCCATCGCCGGCCTGCCGCGGGCTGGCCTGTTTCGCATTGTCCCGGTGCATCTCCAGCAGCCGCTTCATCATTCCGTAGACGAGCGAGAGGTCGCCGCCGACATGCGGCTGCACGTGGGTGCTGGCGATCTCGGCGCCGAAGAAGAGCGCCCACGGATCACTCGGCACGGAGAAGTTCACGGTGCCGGTTTCGATGATCGGATTGATCGAGACCACCTTCCCGCCGCGGCGGCGGACCATCATCAGCGTCCGCATCAGCCGCGGATGGTTGCTGGCGGGGTTGCCGCCAAGCAGGAAGACCATGTCGGCGTGTTCCATGTCGTCGAGCTTGACCGTGCCGGCGCCGGTGCCGATCACGCTGGTGAGGCCGACGCCGCTGGCCTGGTGGCAGTAGAAGCTGCAGTTGTTGACATGATTCGTGCCGTAGAGCCGCGCGAAGAGCTGCAGGAGGAAGCCCGCCTCGTTGCTCGACCGGCCGCTGAAGTAAAAGAAGCTCTCGTCGGGCTGCGTCGCCCGCAGCTTCCTGGCGATCCGCTCCATGGCGTCGGCCCAGTCGATCGGACGGTAGTGCTGCGATCCCTTCTCGAGCACCACCGGCTGGACGAGCCGGCCCGAGTGTTCCATCTGGTAGGGCGTGAACATCCGCAGCTGCGGCACGGAGTAGGTCTCGAAGAAGGTCGGCTTCACGGCCCCCTGCATGTCGGCGACCATCGCCTGGAACGACTTTTTGCAGACTTCGGGAAAGTGTCCCGCCTCGTTGACCATGCCGCCGGACTGGCCGCCCATGCCCACGGCGCAGGTCTTGCAGGCGTTTTTCGACCGCATGGCCTTCCAGAGCGCCCACACACCGCCCGCCTCGCGGGCCTTCTTGAACGTGTAGAGCACAGCCCGCCAGCCGCCACCTGTTTTCACTCTGCCCATGAGTCACTCCGTCGAGGCTCTATCACCGTCATTCAGCCTAAAAGTTGCCGTTCGAATGGTACCCGCGATAGGATGGAGCTCGCAAGAAGCGTGCGGCGACGCAGTGTGCGTCGTCGAAGCGGCTTGGCGGCTGGAATACGAGGAGTTTTCATCAATGCGTGCAGCATGGATTTCGACGGTGGCGGCGATCGGCATCATCGCGGCGGCAACGGTCACGACGGGAACGGCCTCGGCCGAGGTCACGAGCGGCTATCAGGTGGGCGAGTCGGTGGGTGCGATGACCGTGACCAAAGTCACGGGCAATCCCCTGGACGGCGTGCCCGATGGCAAAACGCTCTGCTACCGCTGCAAGATGGGCTCACGGCCGGTGGTGATGGTGTTCGCCCGGACGGCCGACGAGAAGCTGGCCAAGCTCCTCAAGAAGCTCGACGAGGAGATCGAGGAGCACGCCAGCGCCAAGCTGACCGGCTTCGTGAACATGCTCGGCACCGATGCTGAGTCGCTGAAGAAGGATGCGGCCGAGTTCGTGAAACTCCACGGCCTGGAGCGGATCGCATTCGTGGTGCCCGAGGATTCCGCCAACGGTCCGGCCGACTACAAGCTCGCGCCAGACGCCGACCTGACGGTGGTCTGTTTCAAGGGGGGCAAGGTGACGGCCAACCACGCCCTGGCCAAGGGGCAGCTCTCCGAGGAGAAGATCGACGCGATCGTCGAGGCGGCCTGCTCGATGGCCGACTAGCCTGACGGCAGACCAGACGACAGCGGTCCGGCCTTGCGGAAATGCTCGTGAATGATCATGGCGGCCCGGGGTGGCGAATGTCCCCCGGGCCGCTTTGCTTTTCTAGATCGCATCTGACGTCGCGGCATCTGCGATGTCAGCCGAGGCCCTGCTCTTCCCCGAGTTGAAGCCTGAGTCGACGCTCGCGCTCGATGCACGACTGTGGCGTATTTCGGCGTGCCGTGGCCTGTGACTCAGCCCAACGGATCGTCTCCTGAATCGCCTGCCAGCGGTCGGCTGGCTGCCAAGCGCGTTCCCGACGTTCGTGCTCGCACGCCGCACGATCCGCGGGCTCTTCAGCGAAGCTCTCACCGTCCGCGTTCGTCGTCTGCGTCATGTCTGGCGACCTTGTTGATTCGACATCGAGATCGCTCGTCGGAGAGACTCGATCCGTGCCTGCCGTCGTTGGCCTTCGGGCAAAGCAAGCTGACAAGCGATCATATCCTCGTCACAGAGCCCGCGGTACTCAGCGCCGGCCGCTGTCTGACCGGCCACGGACCGCTCCCGGCATGACTCCCACAACGGCAGGCCGGTCACGACGCGGAAGATGTCGATGGCACCAGCAGGACTGGTCAGACAGAACACCGATTGACGGGCCAGCCAGCCTGCTTGCTCCGCCACTGGACGCCACGATTCCTCCGTCGGCCCCCAGGCTGCATCGAGTTGCCTCAGTGCGGTGTCACAGCGGGCGAGGTTTGCCGCGGTATCGCGGATCCAAAAATCGATGTCGTACGTGAGCACGGGCTCGTGCCGGAGGAGAAAATTCATGCCGCCTATCAGAAGATATTCAACCTCACATGCGTTGAACGTCCGAAGGATGTGGTCGATGTTCATGGGGACTTTTCTCGCCGCGGAGCATCGCTTGGGGGCCAGAAACGCCTCTTTCGGGCACGACGGGAATTCTATCCACTGTTTGCGCGAAGAGGGCTGATAACGGGTGGCATTTCCTCATGTTTTCCGGCCCAACGAGGCCCACGGCTGACGGACTGCAAGCGACGGGTTATATTTTCGGGAGCGAAGGTCATCGCCCCTCGGGCTGCTGACCGTTTGTGGCAGCGTAGCTCAGTTGGTTAGAGCACCGGCTTCATAAGCCGGGTGTCGGCGGTTCAAGTCCGCCCGCTGCTATTTCCGATCGCCCGGCCCCGGTCACCCGGGGTCGGGCGGTCATTCACCGCGTTGCAGCCACCGAGTACTTCGAGTGGCCGCAAACGTCGGCGAGTGACCTCAAGGAGTTTCACCTCTCGCCGCTCGCATACTACGAGCGGAAAGTTCTTGGTCAAGCGACCAAGAAGCAAAGCCCTGCTCTCAAGCACGGGGAGAACCTGCACCTCTGGCACGAGCTGGGGGAGGAGCGGTTCTGGGACGCGCTCGACATCGCGCCCGATGAGTTCCTGACGGCGACCGGGAACC
>CAZOMJ010000066.1:0-12641 GCA_964581055.1 uncultured Candidatus Kuenenia sp. | reverse complement strand
GCCGACGCTCTTCATCCGCTTCTTGCCCTCCTTCTGCTTGGCCCAGAGCTTCTTCTTGCGGGAGATGTCGCCGCCGTAGCACTTGGCGGTGACGTTCTTCCGCATCGCCGAGATCGTCTCCCTCGCGATCACCTTCGTGCCGATCGCCGCCTGCAGGGCCACCTCGAACATGTGGCGGTCGATCTCTCCGCGCAGCTTCTTGACGATCGCCCGGCCGCGGCGGTCGGCATCACGGCGGTCGCAGATGATCGAAAGGGCGTCGACCTTCTTGCCACCGACGAGGATGTCGAGGCGGACCAGATCGGCGGGAAAATAGCCGACCAATTCGTAGTCCATCGTGCCGTAGCCGCGGGTCACGCTCTTGAGCTTGTCGTGCATGTCGTAGATCACCTCGGCCAGCGGCAGATCAAAGGTGAGCATGGCGCGGGTGGGCGAGAGATACTCGGTCTTGAGGTAGACACCGCGGCGGTCGGTGCACAGCTGCATGATCGGCCCGATGTGCTCGACCGGCGTGAGGAAATTCGTCCGCACGATCGGCTGTCGGAATTCCTCGATCTCGCCGGTGTCGGGAACGTCCTGCGGGTTGCGGATGTTGATCGTCTCGCCGTCGGTCTTGAGGATCTGGTAGGTGACGTTGGGCGCCGTCTGCACGAGATCGAGATCGGCCTCCTGCTCCAGCCGCTGCTGAATGATCTCCATGTGCAGGAGGCCAAGAAAGCCGCACCGAAAGCCGAACCCGAGGGCCTCGCTCGACTCCGGCGCGAACTCGAACGACGGATCGTTGATCGCCAGCTTCTCGAGCGAGTCGCGGAGCTCCTCGAAGTTTTCCCCTTCGGAGGGATAGAGTCCGCAGTAGACCATCCGCTGGGGCGGCTTGTAGCCAGGCATGGGGGAGGCGGCATGGTCGCCGGGAATCGTGACCGTGTCGCCGATATGGACCTGCTTCACGTCCTTGATGTTGCAGACCAAGTAGCCCACCTGGCCGGCCACCAGCTCCTCGCAGGCCCGCCGCTGTGGCACGAACTGGCCGAGCTCCAGCACCTCGTGCGTGACGCCGGTCTCGAGGAACCTGATTTTCTGCCCCTTCTTCACCGTGCCGTCGATGAGCCGCACGTAGGTGATCGCGCCTCGGTAGCTGTCATAGTGGCTGTCGAAGATCAGCGCCCGCAGCACCGCCTGCGGATCGCCCGTGGGGGGCGGGATCCGTTCGACGATGGCGGCGAGCAATTCGTCGATGCCGATGCCCGTCTTGGCGCTGGCCTTGATGACCTCCGTAGGGTCGATCGAGAGGCTCTGTTCCATCTCAGTGAGCACCTCGTCGACCCGCGCATGCACGAGATCGACCTTGTTGATCACCGGCACGATCGTGAGGTTCTGGTTGATCGCGGCGTAGGCGTTGGCGACGGTCTGGGCCTCGACACCCTGGAAGGCGTCGACCAGAAGCACCGCCCCTTCGCAGCACGCCAAACTTCTCGAGACTTCGTAGTGAAAGTCGACGTGGCCGGGCGTGTCGATGAGGTTGAGTTCGTAGAGCTCTCCCTTGTGCCGGCACTCCATGCGGACGGCCCGGGCCTTGATCGTGATGCCCCGCTGCCGCTCCAGTTCCATGTCGTCGAGCATCTGCTCCTTGAGCTGCCGCTTCTCGACCGTGCCTGTCCGTTCGAGGAGCCGGTCGGCGAGCGTGCTCTTGCCGTGGTCGATGTGCGCGATGATGGAAAAATTGCGGATGTGTTTGCAGTCGATGCTCATGGCGGAATTGTAGACGAGTTTCAGGTCCGATGAATGGGGATTTCGGTGGGTCATTCAAAGGCGCCTCGTGCCGACGCCCCGCCGGGACGGCAGAAGTCTCGTCGCGGTGGCTTTTTCTCCGTCACTTCAAACGGCGGCACCTTCCTTGGACGGGGAGAAAAATCCAAAAGCTCCTCGAGCTTCAGCCGATCCCGGCTCCGCCTGAAGGTGTTCGCCCGCCGGGGACGATGCGAGTTCCCTCGCGAACGCAGCGGCGGCGTAATGCTCGGGATCCTCGCACCGATCCCTGGCTTTGCGTATTCGGTGGCGAGCGAAGACTCTTCTTGCTCACGACTCGGGCGGGCGGAAAGGCACGGCATCATGGAAGCCCGTGGCGCCAGCAAGCGACATGCGGGCGGCGTCACTTGGCTGTGTGGCGCCGCGCCAGGCCGGCGGCGCCGATCGAGCCGGCGTCACCCCCCAGGCTCGCGAAGCGGATGACGGTCTTCTCCGCGAGCAGGGGAAACGCACGGGCCCTCACCTCCGCCCGCACCCGCTCGATGAAGGCCTTGCCGACGGGGGCGTCCTCGCCGCCGAAGGTCATCGCGCCGCCGATCAGGACGGCCTCCGGATCGAGCGTGTGCATGAGCGTGACGATGCCGATTCCGAGCCAGCGGGCCGTCTCCAGGATGAGTTCGGTGGCGAGCGGATCTCCGGCCGCCGCCTCCCGCGAGATCAGGATCGGCGTCAGTTCCTCGCCGCCAGCGACCGCCTTGGCGAGGGAACTCTCCGCGTTTCCTGGAATCGCTTCCCGCGCACGGGCCTTGAGGGCCGTGGCGCTACAGTAGGCCTCGAGATCGCCGCTGTGGCCGAACGGGCACCTCCGCGCGGTGGGGGCGGTATCGACGATGATGTGGCCAAACTCGGAGGCGTGGCTGTGGGCGCCGTCGATCGAGGCGTTGCCGATGATGATGCCGCCGCCCACGCCCGTGCCCAGCGTCAGCAGGATCAGGCTCTCGTAGTCGCGGCCCGATCCGACCCAGAATTCGCCATAGGCCGCGGCCGTGGCATCGTTGGCATAGGTCACCTCGTGGCCGCAATGCACCGCCACACGATCGCGGATCGGAAAGTTGTCCCATCCGGGCAGGTTGCCCGCGCGGAGAATCACGCCCGTTGCCAGATCCTGCGGCCCCGGTGTGCCCAGCCCGACGGTGGCGATGTCGCTCGTGGCGATGCCGACCATGCCGGCGAGGGCATGCACCATCCGCCCCATCCGCGCCGCCGTATCCTCCGGGCCCCGCTCTACGTGCGTGGGCTCGGTGTGAAAGGCGACCATCCTGCCGTCATCGTCGACGAGCGCGGCCTTGATGTTGGTGCCTCCGAGATCGATGCCGGCATGGAGTGGCAGCCGCGCTTTCGAGAAAGGCAGCAAGGAACGCTTCGCTGCGGTCATCAGGCTCAGTTCCCCTCCGGCAGACGGCTGACTTCCACCGTCGGCGTCGGTCCGGTGCAGGCTTTCATGAAGGCGACGAGGTCGGCCTTCTCTTCCGCGGAGAGCTTGAGCGGTCGCATCTTCGCGCTCAGGTTCGGGTTGGGGTGGCCGCCCTTGTCGTACCACTCGACCACCTCCTCCAGTGTCGCCACCGAGCCGTCGTGCATGTAGGGGGCGCTCAGGGCGACGTTGCGGATGGTAGGCGTCTTGAAAGCGCCGGTGTCGGCCGGATCCTTCGTCACGGCGAAACGGCCCACGTCGGGCTCCGGCTTGTCCATGCCGATGCCGATGTTGTGGTAGTTCTCGTCGGCAAGGTTCGCGCCCACGTGGCAGGCGGTGCAGTTGCCCTTCTCGGAAAAGAAGATCTCGCGGCCGCGCTTCGCCTCGTCCGACATCGGCTGGGCCTCGACGGCAGCCTTCGCGACGGCATACTTGGCCGCCAGGTCCGCGTCCTCGGCGATGTCGTCGGGATCGAGGGCGGCGAATGACTGCAGTTGCTCGTTGTGATCGTAGGGCGACGGGGCGGTGACCAGCACGCGTTCGAAGGCGGCGATTGCCTGGCCGACACGGTCGATCGTGAGTTCACCGAAAATCTTCTCGAACTGCTGCTTATAGACCGGCATCTCGCCGAGCCGTTTCACCACGCCCTCGTGGGTGAAGCCCATCTCGATCGGATTCTGGATCGGTCCCACGGCTTGGGACTCGAGCGAATCGGCACGGCCGTCCCAGAATTGCGGGCCCGACAGGATGCGATTGAACGACACGGGCGAGTTGCGGCCGCCGAGTTGTCCACGGACGCCGACGCCCGTCTTCGTGTGTGCCGAATAGCCCTCGGTTGGGTTGTGGCAACTGGCGCAGCTCACGGTCGAATCGACCGACAGCCGTGGGTCGAAATAGAGTTGACGGCCAAGTTCGATTTTCGCACGCGTGAGCGGATTCTTCTCCAGTCCTACCCTGTCGATCTGGGCGGCGCCCTGCGAGAGCCCCAGCGGCAGCACCGGCTCCAGTGCCACCGCGTTCTTCGGGTCTGCGAGCCACTGGTCGATCTGCTGGAGCGTGATCGGTCCGCTTCCCGGCACGCCGGCCGTCAGCGACGGATCGCCGAGCGCGACCCGCTCACGGGGCACGACCGGCGCGGCCGCTGCCGCCTCGGCCTTCGTCGCCACTGCCGCCGGCGCGGCTTCCGTCTTTCCCTCGATCGTCTTGCCAGCCTCGGCAATCACCCGGTCGGCGGCGGCCGTCGCCTCGTCGACGGTCTGCTTCGCCTTGGCGGCCTCCGCGTCGATCGCCGTGGACTGGGCACTCTGCCGCGTCTGGTCTGCCGCGGGCGCGAGGGATTCGATCGTTTCGATCTCGACGACTTCCCCCTTGGAACCGGTCCGGCCGGAGGGCGCACAGCCCGCGAGGCCTGCGACGGACGCAGCCAGCATCAGGGCGGTTGCGGCGGCAGGCCCGGAGAGGAATGGAGAACGATGGCGTGTCATGGCAGCAGCTCCTATGGCAATCACTGTGCTCGATCAACCACACGCGGATCGAGGGGGGAAATTCCTACCCGGTATCGCACCATAATAGGACTGTTTGACCGGAAGTGTAGCCGTCCGTCAGCAGATGTCGTCGGTGGCCAGCCACTCCAGTTCGCCTGGATGGCCCGGTCCGTCGTCGAGCCTGATCGACGCGACCGCCCCTTTTTGCATGCGGATCGAGGCGGACCCGTCGCCGATCATGAGGCCGACAAGTCGGCCGACGCAGGGCATGTGGCCGACCCAGGCTACATTGGCGGCATCCTGCTGGGTCGTCCACTCCACGAGGGCCGGCCAGTTGGAGGCGGGGGCGAGGGCGTCGACCACCTCCACGGGCGGGGCGTTGTCGAACGCCGCCGCCAGGATCTCGGCGGTCTCGCGGGCCCGGACCAGCGGGCTGGTGGCGACGACGTCCACCTGAATGCCGGCCTTGCGCAGCCGTTTCATCATGGCGGCGAACCGCTTCCGGCCCTTCTTCGTGAGCCGGCGGCCATGGTCGTCGATACCGGGCCCTGGGTCCTCGGCCAAGGCGTGGCGGACGATGTAGAGATGGGTGGTGAGTGTCGGCATGAGGCAATTGTGCGTCCCACCGACGGCCGGGGCAAGGCTACGCCCGCCGCCAGAGGTCGTCTGCGGCGACGTGCGCCTGCTCGATCGCCGCGGCGGCGTCGTGGCGCCAGCGGAGGGCGTCGGTCGGGTAGCCGGCCGTGGGCCGCAGGCCCGGCAGGCGGGAAGCCCAGAACGTGTTGAAGGCGTGCATCGAGAGTTCGCGGACGTATTTCGCCGCCATGCTCGCCAGGGCCACCGGCGCACGGGATTCGCCGCCCACGCAGAACTCGATCTGACAGGGTTTCGTCGGGGGGCTGTCGCCAGCCGGCACCCGATAGGCCGACCGCGAGGGGCTTTCTTCCAGCGGCTGCACGAGCGGCGCATCGAAGTGGCGGGCCACAAGGCCGCCATACCGCTTGCGGCCACCGTGCCGGTCGCACCAGACGACCGCCGGCTCGTCGGGAACGGCTGCCCGGAGGGCGGCCGCCAGGTCGAGCGTGGCGGCGGAGAGGATGTCCGACTTGTTGAGGCCGTCGTCGAGCAACGCGTTGAACTCGCCGGGATAGATGCCGCGGCAGGCGACCCGCTCGAGCCTCACGCCATGCCGGCCGAGCAGACTGCAAACGGCCTTCGCCCGCCCGAGGCACTCCGCGGCATCGGCCTCACGCGGCACGGCGAGCCCCTGCAGTTCCCGCCACTCGTCGCAGCAGCCACGACGCGGCGAGATCGGTCCCGCGCACGCGGCAAGCGCCGACCAGTCGCCAGGCAGTTCACCGGTCGTGAGCGCGAGTGCGATCGAGACGCCCCGTTCGAGCGTGTCGAAGCCGTCGCCCCCGCGATAGAGCTGCTTGGAGTCGGCCCATAGCGGCATGACGCGGCCGCCGGCCCGCGCTGCAACCAGCGCATCGACCTCCGCGATGGCATCGGTGAGCACCGCCTCGGCATCCTCCGCCGACGTGTCGACGCGCCAGGCCGTGGCCGCCACCACGAGCGGCCCGAGGTTGGGGCCGTAGCCCGCCTCGTCGGTGCCGATGAGCAGCGTCATGCGGGAGCCTGCGGCGATGTCCGGCCCGATGCTTCCGCCCAGCGGACGTATTCATAGATCGCGATCGAAGCCGATGTCGCGGCATTGAGGCTGTGAGGCAGGCCATACATCGGAATTTCCGCCACGCGGTCGAGCCGCGCGAGCACGTCGTCCTCCAAGCCGGTGCGTTCGTTGCCCACCACGAGCACCGTGCGGGCGGCGAAGGAAAAACCGAACAGGCTTTCGGAGTGCGTCGCCTGCTCCAAGCCCACGATCTCGAATCCCTCGCCTCGGAGCCGGTCGAGCACCGGCGGCAGGCTGCGGTGAATCTCCAGCGCGACCGACTCGGCCCCGTCCCGCGCGATCCGCTCGTGGAGCCGCGCCGCGCCGCAGGCGATCACGCGGGGGATGCCGAAGCAGCCGCAGGTGCGGACGATGTGCGAGAGATTCACATGGCTCCGCATGGGCGGGCACGCGACGATCAGTTCCCGCGGCGTCGCGGGCTGCTCGGGCGGCTTGTGGCGGAGGTGTGCGAAGCGGGGCATGCCGGCATTCTGCCCGATTTTCCTCTACACTATCCATGCCGGGCCTCTGCCTCAGGAGCCATCATGAATCACCTTCCCAGCCAGCCTCCCCGTGCCGCGGCCGCGCCGCGGGAGGCGACGGGCCCCGCCGCGGCCGATGCCCCGAGCCCGCCGCGGCCGGGCGACATCGTCAAAAGCCCGCTGGGCTTCGGCCGGGAGACGGTCGAGTCGGTGGTGATCGCATTCACGCTGGCGCTCTTGTTCCGGGCGTTCGAGGCGGAGGCGTTTGTGATCCCGACCGGCTCCATGGCCCAGACGTTGATGGGCCGCCACAAGGATCTGGTCTGCGAGTCGTGCGGCCGTGATTTCCGCGTCGGCTGCAGTGCGGAAGAAGACGACCAGTCGCAGGGCCTGCGGACCGAGGCCGCCCGGCTGGAACGCGAGCTTGCCTCGCTCAAGGCCAACGAGAGCAATGGGGGGATGGACGTCGAGGCGCGGGAGACTCGGCGGCGCCGCATCGAACTGCTCGAGAGCGAGCGAGGTCCGATCGCCCAGCTGCGGGCACGGCTGGCCGGGAAGATGGTGCCGGCGGCGAAGTGCCCCAACTGCGGCTATGGGATGCGGCTGGTGCAGGGCGCCGGCGGCCAGATGCGGTACGACCCCCGGTATCCTTCGTTCAGCGGCGACCGAATCCTCGTCGACAAATTCACCTACGAATTCGTCGAGCCCAAGCGGTGGGACGTGGTCGTCTTCAAGTATCCCGAAGAGGCGAAGACAAACTACATCAAACGCCTCGTCGGCCTGCCGGGCGAGACGGTTTCGATCGCCGGTGGCGACATCTGGACCAGCCGCGATGGCGGCGTGGCCGAGATCGCCCGCAAGCCGCCCGACACCATGCGGGCGATGTTGCAGTGCGTGCATGACAGCCGCTACGTGTCGGCCGACCTGCAGAAAGCCGGGTGGCCGCTCTGCTGGAGCGACTGGTCGCCGCGCGGGCAGGGACCGACCGCTGCGTGGACGAGCACCGACGAGGGCCGTTCGTTCAGCGTGTCTCGCGGGTCGGCGGACGCACCCGCCACCCTCCGCTACCGGCACTTCTTCCCATCGGCCGAGGAGTGGGAGGGCGTGCGGCAGGGCGAGTCGCTCGCCGGTCGTGCGCGGCCGACGATGATCGACGATTTCCAACCCTACAACGCCATCGGCACCCGGCCGCACTGGGTGGGCGACCTGGCGCTGGAGATGGTCTGCGAAACCGTGGACGGGGATGGGGGGAGCCTGGCGATCGATCTGGTTGAGGGGGGCGCTGCGCACCGCTGCGAGATCAATCTGGCGACTGGCGAGGCCCTGCTCGTGCTGGCAGGGGGACGGGAGGGCGAGTCCGCCGCACGGGGCCGCACGCCGGTCCGCGGGAAGGGCTCCTGGACGATCCTGTTTGCGAATGTCGATGACGAACTGTCGCTCTTCGTCGACGGCCGCCGCATCGCCTTCGACGCACCCACGGTCTGGACACGCACGATCGGCGAGGTGCCGCTCAATCGGCCCGCGGCCGTCGCGGTCGAACCGGGCTCTGACGAGCCGAGCGATCTGGCGCCGGTGGGCATCACCGCAGCCGCCGCCGACGTCCGCGTCAAAAACTTGCGGGTGCTCCGCGATACCTACTACATCGGCGCCATCGACGTGGGAGCCAGACCGGGAGAGATCCTGGAGGAGGACCGGCTCGAGTTCGATCTCGAGGCCGACCAGTTTTTCGTGCTGGGCGACAATTCGGCCGCCAGCAAGGACAGCCGGCTCTGGCTGGAGGGGCATCATGTCGACCGAAACCTGCTGATCGGCAAGGCGATGGCGATTTTCTGGCCCCACGCCGTCCCGGCACGCTGGAGCGTGCCTGTGAAAATCGGGGGTTCCGAGTTGCGATTGCCCTCGTGGCCGAACTTCGGGAGGATGCGGTTCGTGCGGTGAGGCCGGCTGCCGGCTGGGCCTGCGCGGCGGGCCGGTGATCCGCCGGGGCTCGCGTTCAAGGAGGAACCAGATGCCGCTGCTTTCCGTCACGGGCCTCGTGAAGACCTACGGCCGCCGCCGCGTGGTGGACGGTGTCGATTTCCATGTCGAAGCGGGGGAGATCGTGGGCCTGCTGGGCCCCAACGGCGCCGGCAAGACGACGAGCTTCCGGATGACCTGCGGCCTGGTCATGCCCGACGCCGGGAGCGTGCTCCTCGATGACGAGGAGATCACGCATTGGCCCATGTTCAAGCGGTCGCGGGACGGCGGCATGGGCTACCTCGCGCAGGAGCAGAGCGTGTTCCGCAAGCTCACCGTCGAGCAGAACCTGCTGGCGATCATGGAACTGGTCGGCATGCCGCCGAAGGAACGCCGCCGCCGCTGCGAAGAGCTGATGGAGCAGTTCGACATCACGCGGATCCGCAAGTCAAAATCGCACTACATATCGGGCGGCGAAAAGCGGCGTCTCGAGATCGCCCGCTGCCTGGTGACGGAGCCACGGATCATCCTGCTCGACGAGCCGTTCACCGGCATCGACCCGGTCACGATCCACTCGATCCAGAAGATCATCACGGGCCTCCGCGACAGCGGCATCTCGATCCTGATCACCGACCACCGCGAGCGTGAGACGCTCGCGATCACCGACCGCAGCTATGTCGTTCGCGCCGGCAAGGTGCTTTGCCACGGCACGGCGCAGGAGGTGCTCACGAACCCCGACGCCAAGAAGTATTACTTCGGCGAGAGCCCCGGCGTGGAAGCGGCCTGAGCCTCCACCGGCCGACGGGCGTGCGCAGGTCGAAGCCGCCCGCATTGGTTCGCCGGCTGCGGCATGCTCGTCGCCGGCGGATTCTGCTGCGGGAGGCTCTTGGACGAATCGCGAATCGCTCGTGAGTCGCAGAATTCACCGGCTCCTGCGCGTGCCTCCGACCGGCTCCTCAGCATCTTGAATCGTGGCGGCACGTTTGTAACTTGCCTCTTCTAACCGCGGACCGCGATGAGCACGCTCCGCCCCAGCGCCGTCGGCGACCGGCCCACGATCCGCAGGCCGAGATCGGCCAACCAGCCGCCGATCTCGGCCGCTGAGTAGAGCCGTCCTTGGGTCACCGTCGTCAGCAGCACCGAATACTCGGCCGCCCACAGCGGACCCGACTTGTCGTCGTCGAGCAGCATGTCGTGGACGAGCAGCCGGCCACCGGGCGGCATCGCCGCGACGCTCTTTGCGAGCAGCCGTCGGCAGTCGGCCTCGTTCCAGTCGTGCAGCACGTTCGAAAATAGGTGCGTGTCGTGGTCCGCGGGCCACGGGTCGGTGAACATGTCGGCCGTGGTGACGTCGATCCGGTCGGTCAGCCCCGCGGCGGCGATCGTCCGCCGTGCGATCCCGTCGACAGGCGACGCTTCGAGAACCGTCGCGCGGGCCTGAGGGAAGGCCCGTGCGACCGCGATCGCATACGCGCCCGATCCGCCGCCAATGTCGAGCAGTCGTCCGGGGGCAGTGCCGGGCTGGCTGCCGGTCAGGGCCGACGCGAGCCCCGGCCCGAGCACGCGGCCGCGGCAGTCCATCGCGGCGGTGAACGATTCCGCGAACGCCTCCGTTCGCATCGCGGCATGCCAGTCAGACGCCCCTTCCTCGCCAGGCCAGTTGGCGGGGCGGTCGGTCCGCAGCACCGTGAGGAAGTCGGCGACACCCGGTTTTTCGGCGATGCTCGCGTAGTAGGGCCGGGCGTCGAAGGGACCGCCCGACACCAGGAACTCCCGCGAGGTGTCGGTGACGTGCAGAACGCCCGCGGTGTCCCGGTGCACGAGGCCGTTGGCGAGCAAGAGCGTGCAGAGCGTGTCGGCCGGCCGTGGGTGGATCGAGAACCGTCGGCAGATGGCAGGCAGGTCGGCGGGATCGTTGGCGAGGGACGTGAAGAGATCGAGATGCACGATCGCGACGGTCAGCGCATCGACTGCGGCGAGGGATTCGCGGTAGCGGTAGATCGCGGTGGGGTCGGTCATGGGCGAGTGCGTCATGGGAACGGTCTGCATCTCACGTGGGCGGCGTGGTCCACGGCTGGACCTGGCGCCGGTGCTCGGTCGGGGTGAGGCCGAAGGTCTTCTTGAACACGGTGCACAGCTGCGCCGCGTGGGCGAAGCCGCAGCGGGCGGCGATCGCGGCCAGCTTGAGATCGGTGTCGGCGAGCAGGCGGCGGGCGGCGAGCAGCTTCGTGCGGATGATCTCGTCGTGCAGCGAGCGGCCAAGCGACCGCGTGAACTGTCGCTCGAGCGATCGCCGCGACAGGCTCGTGACCCCGGCGACCTGCTCGGCGGCGAGGCCGGCGCAGGCCTTCGAGCGGATGAGCCGCAGGGCCAGCCGCACATCGGGATCGTCGACCGACAGAATGTCGGTGCTGCGGCGGACGCTCACGCCCAAGGGCGGCACGAACACGCTCTCCGCTGTGACGGCCTCGCCGTTCATGCGGGCGGTGAGCAGTCGCGCCGCTTCGTAGCCGATGCACTCCAGATTCTGGTTGACGCTCGTGAGGTTGGGCGACGCCAGGTCGCAGAGCACCTCGTCGTCGTCCACGCCGATCACGGCAACGTCGTCGGGGCATGCGAGCCCGAGCGACCGCACGGCGTCGAGCACCTCGAGCGCCCTGACGTCGTACGCCGCCATGATGCCCACCGGCCGCGGCAATGATTCGATCCAGCGCGCGATGGCCGGCACGGCGTCGACCCGCATGCCCATCTGGCTGGCCTGTGGTGAGTCGAAGACATGCACGGTGGCACGGCGGGCGGCGGCATGCTCCGCGAAGGCCTCCTCGCGGAGCTGCGACCAGCGGGTGCGGAGGCCGCAAAAAGCCAGCTGGTTGAATCCCTGGTCGAGTAGGTGATCGGCGGCGGCCCGGGCAATGGCGGCCTCGTCGGCATGGATGCCGGGCGATGGGCCGCTGCCCTCCTCCCACCGCAGCGACACCAGCGGCACCTTGCCCTTCCGCCACGCCGTTGGCAGGCGGTCCCGCGGCACACGGGAGATGACACCGTCGACCTGCCAGGTTTCGAGCCCCGGCGGCACGCCCTCCTCGAAGCCGCGTTCGTCGGCGTAGAGGCTCCATGGCTCGTGCTCCCGCAGCCACCGGCTCACGCCCCGCAGCACGCCGCGGCCAAACGCCTTCGAGGTTTCCACGAGCAATGCCACGCGGCGGTCGGGCACGCGTGGCACGTCGCGTGCTGCCGGCGCGGGAACGACCCGGTTGTGTGACTGACGAGCGATCATGACGATGAAGAGTCTACAACAGCCGAAACGGCGACACAGTGCGTAGTATTCGGCACCGGATGTGCTGTCCCCCGTGGGGGCGAGTTTTCAACTTGCCCTGATCCGGGCGTTGCCGGCATGGCGAAGGTGCGAAAACGCCTCGGGGTCACTCGTGCCGCGTTGGGATCGCTTTCCGAATCGGCGCCATTTTCGATCCGTGGCGGCTCCGGAGAGCCACGGTGCGACGGCAGGTTGAGAATCGTGATGAACCGACTCGACGGGCTGCCTGCGTTGGCTTATCGAGCTGTTTTTCAGGATGTTCAAGCAGATGCCCGGCTGCCGCCATCTGCTGTGAACGAAGCAGCGAGGTGTCGTGTGGGTGACGCAGGGTTCGACGCTGCGCAGAAAGCGGCTGGCAGTTCAGCACGCCGTCAACGGTGCCGTCACGACCCCACCGGACAAGTTAAAAACGTGCCGCCACGGGAGATCATGGCAAGTTAAAAACTTGCCGCCACGGGGGATCATGGCAAGTTAAAAACTTGCCGCCACGGGGGATAGCACAAGTCGTGCC
>CAZOMJ010000065.1:0-17262 GCA_964581055.1 uncultured Candidatus Kuenenia sp. | reverse complement strand
TCGCACATGCCGGAGTGCTTCAGCTTGGCGATGGCGATCTGGCCCCGCTCCAGTGCGTCGGGCTCCCGGGGCACGGCGCGATCGAGCACGAACAGCTCATCCTTGCGTTTCAGCTCGCGGTTGGTCGCGTAGGCGATGACGTTCGTGCCGATGGCCAATGCCGCATCCACCTCGCGGCGGACCGGCTCGCGCAGGTTGCGGCTCGACGCTCCGCCGAGCTCCCACAGGCAGGAGAGACTGGGCATCGCGTTCTCCTTCGACTGCGTATCCGTCGGAGGAGCATAGATGAGGCAGGTTCGGCAGCCGTAGTCGACGCCCAGCAACGGCCGATGCAGCTCGGGCGGGACGATCTCCTCGGCGTGCCATGCCGGGTGCTCAGGGGGCAGGAGATGCAGCTGGTATTCAGGCTCTGGAAAGATTTCGCCGACGAGACGCCGCAGCCGACGGTCGAACTCGCCGCTCGACGGACAGCACGCCTCGGCGAACACGAAACCGCCCTCGTCGATGTAGCGTCGCAGGCGGCCGCCCGCATCGGGGCCCAGATTGAAGGCGTCGCGACCCGACAGCCAAAACACCGGTGCCTGCAGCAGGTCGTCGAGCGACGCGGTCGGCGTGTCGAGGACGTGCCACGAGAGACCTGCGGGATGGTCTTTCCGCCAGCGTGACTCCACATGCTCCACGAGATGGGCGATGTCGTGGCCGTGGCGGTTCCAATCGTCCTCTGGGCCGTGGCGGCTCTTGGCCACGAGCACGGGCCGCCGGCCCTTGGCCAGAAACAACAGCGCGAAGCTGGTAGCCACGGTCGGATCCTCGATCCGACCGCCGCGGAAGGCGCCCGTCAGGCCGTCCTGCGTGGCGACGAACATCCGCGCGCCCTCGAGATACCAGTCCGATTCGCCGATGAACCGCCGCGCCGTGAATCGCCCCACCCGTTCGAGACCATACAGATAGTAGTGGAGCCACGTCTGCCCGCCGCTGCCCGGGTTTTCCACGACTGAGAACCGGCGACCGAGCCATTGGAGGCCGCGTTCGAGCACCTTCGGCGAAGACCCGCCGCCGCAGCAGGAGACGGTGTCGGCGGCGGCCTGCGCGTCGGGCGTGCCGATGTGCTCCGAGGTGATCCAGATGCTGGCGATGCCTGCGCAGGTCATGCTGCCCGAGCCGGCTGCATTGCCGATGGTGTAGCCCCACGAGCCATCGGGATTGGCGCACGCCGCCCAGTATTGCTGAGCCCGAGCCCATACATCCCGCTTCACGCGGACGCCGGCCCGGTCGGCCTCGTGGAGCGCCAGCAGGGCGAACTGGGCGTTGGAGTTGTCGCCCGTTCCCTTGTTGGTGCCATAGGACCAGGAGCCCGTGGCCGGTCCCTGTGATACCTGTGCCTTTTCCAGCCAGTCGACGTTGCGTTCGAGGATCGCGCGGTCGGCGTCGGGCGAGAGCATCGCCAGCACGAGCGTCTGCAGGGAGACGGAATAGGTCTCGTCGGGCTTCTGCCGCCGCAGCCAGTCGAGCCCTCGCTGCATGGCGAGATGGCTGCGGTCGACACCCGCATTGGCCAGCGCCAGCATGACCAGCGACGTGGCGCCCACCCGCGTCTCCTCCGTGCGCATCGAGCACTCCCAGGAGCCATTCCCCTCCTGCTCACGGATCAGCCAGTCGCGTGCCTTGTCGATGGCCCGCTGGATCTTCTCGGGCGACACCGGAGCCGGCTCGGCTGCCCGAACGTGCTGCGCTGTCGAGCAGAGCACGACGACGAGCAGGAGTCGGGACAATCCAGCGGTGTATCGACTGGAAATTCGTGCCGAAAAATCCACGAGAAACCCCTTTTGTGAAGGCAAGAATCCATCGTACCGGTTTTCCCCCGCCCGGACAGATTGGGGCCGGAGCGGAAGAGCCGAAAAGCGGGTGGCAGAGCGGCCCGTGTTTGCCGGTTTGGGTTCCGGGGCGGATACTGACATTCTGTGCCGCCACGCGAGCACGCCAGGTTCACACCGGAGGGATCGCAGGAGTGTCCACCGCCGCCCGCCCCAAGACGCTCGACGAGATTCTGCAGGAGTTCGCCCAGCATCGGAAGCTGATGCAGGAGGAGCTGCAGAAAGTGATCGTCGGCCAGAACGACGTGATCGAGCAGCTCTTCGCCGCGATCTTCACCCGCGGGCACTGCCTGCTGGAGGGGGTGCCGGGACTGGCCAAGACGCTGATGGTGTCGACGCTGGCGAGGATCCTCGATGTCGGCTTCAAACGGGTGCAGTTCACGCCCGACCTGATGCCCTCCGACATCACCGGCACCAACGTGCTCGAGGAGGACGAGGCCGGCCGGCGGCGGTTTCGCTTCGTCGAAGGGCCGATCTTCACCAACATCCTGCTGGCCGACGAGATCAACCGCACCCCGCCGAAGACGCAGGCGGCGCTCCTGCAGGCGATGCAGGAGCGGGAGGTTTCCGTGGGGCAGGAGACCTATAGCCTGCCCGATCCCTTCTTCACGATCGCCACGCAGAACCCGATCGAGCAGGAGGGGACGTATCCGCTGCCGGAGGCGCAACTCGACCGCTTCATGTTCAACATCAAGGTCGGGTATCCCACGGCGAGCGAGGAGGAGCAGATCCTGATGGCGACGACGCGGGCCGAGAAGCCCGAGGTGCGGAAGGTGCTGTCGGGCCGCGCGATCGTCAACATCCAGAAGCTCGTCGGCAGCGTGGCGGTGAGCGAATACGTGGTGAAATACGTGGCCCGGCTCGTGCGGGCGACGCGGCCCAAGGATCCGCAGGCGCCGGCCTACGTGGCGGAGTTGGTCGACTGGGGCGCGGGCCCGCGGGCGGGGCAGTTCCTCATCCAAGGCGGCAAGGCGATGGCCGCGATGGACGGGCGATTCAGCGTGTCGCTCGAGGACATCAGGCGGATCGCAGTGCCGGTGCTGCGGCACCGCATCGCCACCAACTTCCAGGCGCAGGCCGACGGACTCACCAGCGAGTCGATCATCGAGCGTCTGGTCCGCGAGATCCCAGAGCCCGAGATACCGAAGCTGGTGAAGTGACCGGAGCGAGGCGATGGTGCGGGCGGTCGAGGAATACCTGAAGCCGGAGGTTGTGCGGCAGATCGCGCGGCTCGACCTCCGCGCCCAGTTCATCGTGCGAGGCTTCCTGCAGGGTCTGCATGCCAGCCCTTATCAGGGGTTTTCCGTCGAGTTCAGCGAGCATCGCAAGTACACCGCCGGCGACGACCCCAAGGACATCGACTGGCTGGTCTACGCCAAGACCGACAAGCACTACGTCAAAAAGTTCGAGGCCGAAACCAACATCACCGGGTATCTGGTGGTCGATACGAGCGCCTCGATGGCCTACACCTACCGGCAGGAGCTCACGAAACTCGACTACTCGATCTCGTTGGCGGCAGCGCTCTGCTGGCTCATGATCCACCAGCAGGACCCCTGCGGTTTGATGGTCTTCGACGAGAAGCTTCACGCCAGCCTCCCCGCCCGCTCGAAGCGATCGCAGATTGCGCAGGTGCTGTCGGTGCTCTCGAAGGTAAAGCCCTCCGGGAAGACCGACATCGCCCGCAGCCTCATCCAGGTGGCCGCGATGCTCCGGCACCGCTCTCTCGTGATGGTCTTCAGCGACCTGCTGGCGGATCCGGAGCCGATTCGCGATGCGCTCCTGCGGCTTCGGCACCGCGGGCACGACGTGATCCTGTTTCACGTGCTTGACGAGGCCGAGGTCCGCTTCCCGTTCGAGGGAATGGTCGAGTTCACGGAGCCCGAGTCGCTTGACCGTCTGGTGGTGGATGCCGACGCGGCCCGCAAGCAGTATGTCGCGGGCGTCGAGGCATTTCGGGAGGACTATCGCAAGACCTGCTTTCACGCCGGCATCGATTACGTGCCGCTCGACACGAGCATGCAGTTCGACCGCGCCCTATTGGGATATCTCTCCAGCCGCCGCAACCGGTTCTGACGGAAAGCCGGCTAAACTAAAGGCATGGGCCTCTCGTTTCTGACACCGATGCTGCTGGGTGGCGTGGCGCTCGTCGCTGTGCCGCTGGTGCTCCACCTGATCATGCGGCGAAAGCCGGTGAAGCGGGAGTTCCCGGCGCTCCGGTTCCTGCGGCAGAAGGCGGTCGCGAATCGCCGTCGGCTCCGGCTGAGCCACCTGTTTCTCCTCCTGCTGCGGATGGCGGCGCTGGCCCTGCTGGCGTTCGCGCTGGCCCGGCCCGTGCTCCGCGGCGCCGGCTGGCTGGCCGACGGCGAGGGACCGGTGGCGGCGGCATTCGTCTTCGACACGGCGCCGCGAATGCTTCTGCGGGAGGGGAACCGCACGCGGCTGGAGCAGGCCATTGCCATGGCCCGGGTGCTCGTCCAAAAACTGCCGCCCGAGAGCAAGGTCGCCGTGCTCGACACGACCGGCGGTGCGGCGGCGTTTTCCCCGACGATCGCGGCGGCCGCGGCCCGGATCGACCGGCTCGCCACCGCCACGCCGGCGGCATCGCTCTCGCAGTCGCTCGCCGCGGGACTCCGGCTGCTCGCCGGCTCGGGAATACCGCGGCGCGAGGTCTATCTGTTTACCGATTGCTCACGCGGCGCCTGGGACAATGCCCCGCCCCTCGACATCGCCGCGTCGCACCCCGACACGAGCCTGCTCGTCATCGACGTGGGGGCGACGGCGGCCCGTAACTTTGCGATCGACGCCATCGAGCTCTCCAGCGACAGGATTCCCGCCGGCGCGCCGCTCGGAATCACGGTGACGACAAGCCGTGTCGGCACCGATGGTGGCCGGCCCGTGACAGTGGAACTGATCGGCGCCGACGGCCGTGCCGCACGGCGGGCGGTGAAGCCGGGGGCGTGGAAGGAAGGCACGGGCGGCCAACTCGATTTCGAGATCACGGGGCTGGAGCCGGGCGTTCGGCAGGGCCGCGTCGTGATCGATGGCACGGATGACCTCGAGGCCGACGATGCCCGGTGCTTTACCGTCGAGGTGGGCGCCGCGGCCCGCGTGCTCGTGGCGGCCCCGGCACCCGCATCACGCACGGGTCTGTTTCTGTCGCAGGCGATCGCACCGGTGGCGCTGTCCAAGGCGGGCAAGGCGGCCTTCGAGGTCACGCTCACCGACGTGGCCGAACTGGCGTCGCTCGCCTGGGATGACTTTCGAGGCATCATCCTCATCGATCCGCCGCCGCTGCCGCCGGCGACCTGGGAGTTGCTCGGCCAGTGGGTGGCTGCGGGCCGGGGACTGGTGGTGTGGCTCGGCCCCAAGGCCGTCGATGCGGCGAGGTTCAATAGCGAAGCCTCCCAGCGGGTGCTTGGCGGCGGCATCGTGCGGGTCTGGCGGGCGGCTGGCGGCGACAACTACCTGGCCCCCACGGCGCTCGACCACCCGATGCTCGCGGCCTTCCGGCGGGTCGGCGATGCCGTGCCATGGCAGGATTTTCCGGTGGCGAGGCACTGGGAATTCAAGCCGACTCCCGCTGGTCCCGCGGCGGCGGCCGTGGATGCGACGGCCCAGGTGGTCGCGGCCTATCGCAACGGACTGCCCGCGGTGATCGAACACAAGCTCGGCCAGGGCATGGTGGTGACCGTGACCACGCCGGTATCGCAGGTCGCCGACGATCCGGACGCGTGGAACACCCTCGCCACCGGCTTCGAGCCATGGCCATTCGTGATGCTCGCCAACGAGACGCTCCTGCGGGCGATCGACACGACCGACGATCTGAACGTCGTGGCCGGCCGGCCGGCCAGTCTGCACGTGTCCCGCCGCGACGTGCCGGCGGCCTTCGTGCGGCCGCCGAGCGGCGAGGAGTTTCCGGTCGCCGTGGATCAGACCCGCGGTGCGATCACCGTCACGGCGACGCAGATGCCCGGCAACTATTCCATCCGTGCCGGCGGCGCGGCGGGGGGCATGGCCACCGGGTTCAGTGCCAGTCTCGATCCCTCGGCCACCGATTTCACCCGCCTCAATGCCGACAGCCTCGCCGCGGTGTGGGGACAGGGTCAGAGACTCGCGCGGACCGAGGCGGAACTTGTCCGCGATGTCAATCTGGAACGTGTCGGCGCCGAACTCTTCGGCTGGATCATCCTGCTCGTCGCCGCGGTGATGGCGGCCGATTGGGTGGTGGCCAACCGCTTCTATGCGCCGCGTGACGAAATCGCGGTCGGTGCGGGTCCGGCGGCCGAGTTTGCGGCGGCGGCCGGTGAGGCGGCCGCAGACGATGCGAGGGAGGCAGCCGCAGTGACGCGGCCGTCGCCGATGCCGGGGCGGGCCGCCGGAGAGCCGCCGCCCCTGCCGAGCGCGGTCGAGCAGGAGGCCGGCACATGATGGCGGTCACGTCCTTGCAACGGATGGCAGTGCACTTTGACCCGGTCGGCTCCTGGCTGCTGGTGGCTTTGGTCGCAGCCGCGCTGTTGGCCGTGCTGCTGGCCGTGCCGCCCGACCGGTCCCGTGTGTCTCGTGGCCGCGTGCTGTTGCTCGTGCTCCTGCGGCTCGGCGGGTTTCTGTCGCTCGTGCTCTGCATGCTGAGGCCGACGCTCGTTTCGACACGGCAGGCGAGGCAGCAGGGCACGGTGGTGGTGCTGGCGGACGCCTCGAAGAGCATGACCGTGGCGGATGGTCCCAATGGGCGGACCCGCTGGGAGGAGTTGAAGGCAGCGATCGCGGCCGCGCGGCCGGCAGCGGAGTCGTTGGTGGAAGGTGGCGATTTCGACATCGCGACCTACGTCTTCGACCGTGAGCTGCGGCCCGTGGCCGAGGCCGCGGGCAATCCGTTTCCGTTCACCGATTGGCAGGCCGGCAAGACCTCCGATCAGACGGCGATCGGCGCGGCCATCGCCGAGGCTGCCCGGGCCGGGGCCGGACGGCAGCTCGCCGGCGTGATCGTGCTCAGCGACGGCGCCCAGCACGCCTATCCGCCGCGAGATGAACCGCCGCAGATGGCCGCCCGCGCCATCGGCGATGCCGGTGTGCCGCTCTGGAGCGTCACGTTCGGCCAGCAACGCGGGGTGGGGCAGGGCCGCGACGCGGCGATCGTGAACCTGTCGGTGGGCGAGACCGTCTATCTCAAGAACCAGCTCGAGGTCGCCGGACGCGTGCAGTTGGAGGGGTTGGCGGATCGGGATGCGGTGGTGAAGCTGTTGGCCGAGAACGATACCGGCAGCATGGAGGAAGTGGCCCGCACCACCGTGAAAGGTGGAGCGGAGGTCGAGGAGGCGGTCCGCCTCGTCTGGACGCCGCAGAGCTTGGGGGAGCGGAAGCTCTCGCTCGTCGTCGAACGGCAGGAGGGCGAGGTCGTGGTCACGAACAACGAACTCTCCACGTTCGTGGAAGTGGTCGACGGCGGCCTGCGGGTGCTCTACCTCGAGGGGAGCCTGCGGGTTGAGCAGCGATTTTTGCGACGCGTGCTCTCGGCCAGCCCCGATATGCAGGTCGACTTTCGCTGGATCGATTCGGGCCGCCGCGACACTTGGCCGGTCGATCTCGGCCGGCAACTGTCGGGCGATTACAACGTCTTCCTGATCGGCGATCTCGATTCCACGGCGATGCGTCGCGATGACCTGCAGAAGATTCTCCGCAAGGTGCAGGCCGGTGCCGGCATCGGCTTGCTTGGCGGGTTTCATGCGTTCGAGGCGGGCGGCTGGGGCAGCTCGACGCTTGCACCGGCACTGCCCTTCGAGCCCGACCGTCTCGCGCGGCAGCCTTTCGACGGTCCGGTGCGCGAGAGTCTGCATCTCGAGGGCCCGCTGCAGATGCTCCCGGACGCGCGTTTCGGTGGCGTGTCGATCTTGCGGCAGGGCAAGAGCGAGCAGGCCTCACGGGCGGTCTGGCAGGCATTGCCGCCACTCGAGGGCGCGAACGACCTCGGGCGGCTCGTACCCTCGGCCAAACCGTTGGCGGTGACGGCCGACGGCCGGCCGCTGCTCGTCGGCCGCGAATATGGCGACGGCCGCGTGCTGGCCTTCGCGGCTGATTCGACCTGGCGATGGGCGATGCAGGGCGCTGTCGAGCAGCACCGGCGCTTCTGGCGGCAGTTGGTCCTCTGGCTCGCGAAGCAGGATGACGCCGATCAGGACTCGCTCTGGATCCGTCTCGCGCAGCGGCGGATTTCGCCCGGTGTGCCGCTCGCGTTCGATGCCGGGCTGACGAAGCCCGATGGCACGGCGGTGACCGACGTGGCGGTCGAGGCGTTCGCCGTTTCGCCGACCGGCCAGCCACGGCCCGTCCGCATCGCGCGGCGTGGCGACACCTTCACCGGCACGGCGGCCGACTTCACCGATCCCGGCGATTGGAAGCTCGTCGTGAAGGCATCGCGCCCGGGAGAACCGTCCCCGCGGGAACGCGCCGCGCGATTCACGGTGGTGCGGCAGGATCTGGAACTGGCCAACCCGCGGGCCAATCCGCTGCTCATGCGGCAATTGGCCGAGGCGACCGGCGGTGGCGTGCGCCTGCCCGAAGAACTGCCAGGCATCTTCGACGAGATCGCCAAGAAGCCGGCGGCTTTCGAGACCACGGAGGAATGGTCGTTTGCGGCCTGGGACAAGTGGCCGATGTTCCTGCTGCTGGCAGCCTGCATGTGCACCGAGTGGTTTCTACGGAAGCGGTTCGGGCTCGTGTAGCCGGGGCTCAAATTCGCCCTTCTGGCGTCGCGGGGCTTTTGCTACGTTCCCCCGCCACCGCAGTCTGCCAGCAGGGAATCCGGACGTGATCAAGCGACGCCCTATCCGCAATAAACTGCTGCTCGGCGGTGCACTCGTCGGCATCATGGTGGCCGTGCTGTCGGCCAGCAGCTTTCTCGGTGTCTATTCCTACCGGCGGCTGGTGCGGTCGCTCAGTTGCCGGGCGGCCGAACTCCCCCGTGCCAGCGACTTGAACGCCAGCGTCGGTGGCCTTCGTCTGGCACACGCCCGGGCACTCTCGGGAGAGGCTGACTTTGGCGTGATGGAGGCCGCTCCGCCCGCGGCGACGGAAGATGACGACGAACAACCGGTGTTCGATGACACCTTCACAGGGCAGATCGCCAGGACCCGCTGGACGCTCGGCCGATACTGCGAAGAGCTTGCCGAGGGAGAACTGGACGACATGCCGTTCCCCTTCGGTGACCGAAGCCGCGAGCGGGAAACGGCTGCGGCGATCGTAACCTGCCTCGATACCATCGATGCGATCGTCGCGATCGAGCCGCCGGCAGCAGGTGATGTCGGTGCGGACGAGAAGAGCGTGTCCTGGCAACGGGGCAGGCTGCTCGCAAGCGGGCCGCACCTCGATCGGCTGGCGGCCCTGTCCGCCGCATTGCCCACGTTCCTTCAGGAGCGTCTCAGCGACCTCTCGCACGAGGTTCGCAGCGGCTATCGCACGCTGATCGTCACCACCTGGGCTTCAGCCATTGCGGCCGCGACGCTGCTTGCGGCGCTCGGCGCGCTCAGCTACCGCTGGGTGTTCCGGCCGCTGCGTCTGCTCGGCAATGGATCCCGCCGGGTGGCGGCGGGGGATTTTGGCTTCCGGCTCAAGCTCGATACGAGCGACGAGATGGCGGAGCTGGCCGCCGCGCTCAACGACATGACGGAGCGGTTCGAGGAGATTCGCGACGACCTCGACCGGCAGGTGCAGCTCCGCACCCGCGAGGTGATTCGCAGCGAACAGCTCGCCAGCGTCGGCTTCCTGGCGGCCGGCGTCGCCCACGAAATCAACAATCCGCTGGCATCGATCGCCATGTGCGCCGAGTCGCTGGAGAGCCGGCTGGAGGGCTTGGCCCCCGACGATGGCGAAGCGCGGATCGTGAAACGCTATCTGGAGCTCATCCAGAACGAGGCCTTTCGCTGCAAGGGGATCACCGAGAAGCTCCTCGACTTTTCGCGGCTGGGCGAGGTGCGACGGCAGGCAACCGCGATGGTGGCGCTCGTCGCCGATGTGGCCGACATGCTTCGGCATGTCGGCCGGTTCGCCGGCCGTTCGATCGAAATCGACGACGGACCGGACGTGCTCGTGATGGTCAATCCGCAGGAGATCAAGCAGGTGGTCCTCAACCTGCTCGTCAATGCACTCGACTCGATCGAGGAGTCGGGGCACGTCCGTGTGGGCGTGCGCCGGAGCGGCACCGAGGCGATGCTCACGATCACCGATGACGGCTGCGGCATGACGGAGGAGGTCCTGGAGCACCTCTTCGAGCCGTTCTTCACCAGACGCCGGTCGGGGCAGGGAACGGGCCTCGGCCTTTCGATCGTGCACCGTATCGTGGCCGATCATGGCGGCAGGATCGCGGCCGCAAGCGCAGGGGCGGGGCAGGGCTCGACGTTCCGCGTCACGCTGCCGCTGGCGGCCGTGGGCGAGGCCGCCGCGCCGCAGGGCCCCGTCACGGACGCCGACAAGCATGCCCACGCCGCCTAACGCTCATCCGGGAGGTTTGCCATGAAGCAGCACGCCAGGCCGATGCGAATCCTGTTCGCAGACGACGAGACCTCGATCCAGGAATTGATGCGGATTGAACTGCCGCGGCTGGGCCACGAGGCGACGGTCTGTCCCGATGGACGCACGGCGCTTGCCGCACTCGACCGAACCTCATACGACTGCGTGATCGTCGATCTCGACATGCCGGGCGTGGGCGGGCTGGAGGTGATCGCGCGGGTGCGGGAAACGTCGGCCGACACCGAGACGGTGATCATCACCGGCAAGTCGTCTCTCGAGAGTGCCGTGACGGCGGTCCGGCAGGGCGTCTTCGACTACCTTACCAAGCCCTGCAAGCTGGCTGAGATCCAGGCTGTCCTCGAGCGGGTAAGGAAGAAGCGGGAGCTGACGAGCCGCCTGCGGGCGCTGGAACGCCGCGTCCGTCGAGCCGAGGGCACGAGCCAACTCGTGGGCGCGTCGGCCGGCCTGGAACGGGTGCGGCGGCTGGTCGCCCGCGTCGCTGCAAGCGATGCAAACGTGCTCGTCCGCGGCGAGACCGGCACGGGCAAGGAACTGGTCGCCAGGGCCATCCATGAAGGCAGCCCCCGGGCCGCCGGTCCGCTCGTGGCCGTCAATTGCGGCGCGCTGCCGGAGCATCTGGTGGAAAGCGAACTGTTCGGCCATCGCAAGGGGGCCTTCACCGGCGCCGATGAGCACCGGGCCGGACTGTTCGAGGTGGCCGACGGCGGAACACTCTTTCTCGACGAAATCGGCGAGCTCCCCAAGCCGTTGCAGTCGCGGCTGCTGCGGGCGCTTGAGAGCGGCGAGATCCGCCGTGTGGGCGACAATCAGCCGATCACGGTGGACGTGCGGGTCGTCTGCGCCACCCATCGCTCACTGGAGGAAATGGTGGCCAGCGGAGAGTTTCGGGAGGATCTGCTCTTCAGGATCAACACGTTCGAGGTCGCGATCCCGCCGCTGCGAGAACGAATCGACGATCTGCCAGAGCTCGTGCGGCATTTCGTACTCAAAGCAAAGCCACAGACCCCGCCCGACGCCGCCGTCGCCGTGCCGGAGGTGTTCGAGGCACTCGCACGCCATCGCTGGCAGGGGAACATTCGCGAGTTGGCCAACGTGGTCGAGCACGCGCTGGTGCTCTGCGACGAACTGCCGCTCTTGGTGGAGCATCTGCCAACGCGGCTGGGGGCCTTACTTCCCCGGGCCACGACCGGGTGCAACGCCGTCATCGGAACGCCAGTCGAACCCGCAAGTGGTTTGGCTACGTCGCCTGGTGCCGCCACGTCGCCGCGCAAGCCCGAAAGCCTCCGTGATCTGGAGATGCGGGCAATCCTCGAGGGTTTGGAGCGTAACCACGGCAACAAGGCACGCACCGCCGAGGAACTCGGCATCAGCCTCAAGACGCTCTACAACAAGTTGCATCAACTCCAGGAAGCGGCTCCGGTAGCCTGAGGCCGCTACCCCGTCTTGCGGACCACTCCGACAAGAACGCCAAGGACACGTGCATTCTTCACATAGATCGGCTTCATCGAGGTGTTGGCGGGCTGTAGGCGGATGCGGTCGCGTTCCGGGAACCACTGTTTGAGCGTGGCCTCGCCATCCTCCGTCTGTGCCACCACGATGTCGCCGGAATGCGCGGTCTGCTTCTTCTGGATCACCACCCAGTCGCCATCGGCAATCTGGGCATCGATCATCGAGTCGCCCATCACCTTGAGCACGAAGTGATTGTCCCGCTTGAAGAGGGATTCGAAGTCAATCCGCTCGCTCTGCTCCTCCGCCGGACGCAGCGTGCCAGCCGCCACCCAGCCCGCCAGGGGCAGCCCGCGGAGATGGGCGGGCTCCGCCACCAGTTCGATCGCTCGCGACATGTTCTTTCCACGAGTGATCAGCCCCTTGCGTTCGAGTGCCTTGAGATGGCAGACCACGCCGTTGGGTGAGCGGATCTTGAAGGCAGTCCCGATCTCGCGAACCGTGGGGCCATAGCCACGGGAGTGGATTTTGTCGCGAATGAAGGCATAGATCTCCATCTGTCGCTCAGTCGGTGCATCCTCTCCTTCGTTCACGCTGTTGTCTGCCGTCCGGCCCAGCAGCCCGTTTTGGAGGGAGGCCACGCTCCGCAGGGCCGCGGCCGAGGCGGGCGGCCGCTTTCCCGCCGACTTGCTGGCAGCAGCGCGGGGGGAAGAAGCCTTCTTAGAAGACGCTTTGTTGGCGAGAGTTTTGGACATGTGTGTCGAGCGGTGGCGACGCTTTCCTTTGGGTAGTGTGTCGGGCTGGTGTATGATCGGCACAATCGCTGCAAGTGTGCGAGACGATCCTCGTGGCCTGTTGTCATCGGTGTGGACGTCAGTATCTTACTATACGGCCGTTCATTTTCAAGTCCCCGTGTTTTCTGCCGGTTTTGATTCCGCGACCGCTCTTTCACGCCTCCTTCGGAGTTGCATAACATGCATCGCTTTTCCGGCTGCCGCACCCTTATTCAAGCCTCCCTTCGCGCCTGCGTATTGTCCGTCGGCGTCCTGCCGGCTCTGACGCTTGTGCTGGCCGCGCTGCCGCCGGCGACCGTCTTCGGGCAGGCGGCGACAGCCGAACCAGCAGCCAAGACTGCCGAGAAGGAGCCCAAGACTGCCGAGAAGGAACCCAAGTCTGCCGAGAAGCAGGCGAAGAAGAAGTCGTCGGTGATCGCCCAGATCACGCTCGCGGGATCGATCCCTGATGGCGTCGGCCAGGGCGGGCTCCTGGCGGATGTCTCGCCGCAGTTGCACCGCCTCATCGAGCGGCTCGACAAGGCAGCCACCGACACCCGGGTGAAGGGGGTGGTGCTGTCGATCGAATCGCCGGCCATCGGTCGTGGACGCGCCGAGGAACTGCGGGCAGCGATCGGCCGAATCCGCAAGGCCGGCAAGCCGGTGGCCGCCCACCTGATCGGCTCGGAACCCGTGCACTACATCGTGGCTTCGGCGTGCGACACGGTGGCGATGCCGCCGGCGGCCACGCTCGAGATCACCGGTGTGCGGACGGAGTTGACCTTCTTCAAGGCGATGCTCGACAAGCTCGGCGTCGATGCCGAAATCCTGCAGGTTGGCGAGTTCAAGGGTGCCGGCGAGCCGCTCACGCGGACGAGCATGAGTCCGCAGCTCCGGGCCCAGTATGAGCAGCTCGTCGGCGATCTCTACGAACAGCTCGTGGAACGCATTGCCGCCGACCGGAAGCTTCCTGTGGAGCAGGTCCGGACGCTGGTCGACACCGGCGTCTACACGCCGGAGGCGGCCCTCGAGGCGAAGCTCATCGATGCGGTGGCCTACGAGGACGAAGTGATCAGCGGTCTGGCCGGCCGGCTGAAGATCGACGAGCCGAAGATTGCCCGTGACTATGCCGAGCAGAAAATGGACAACGACTTCTCCGGCATTGGCGGGCTCGTGAAGCTCGTCGAACTGCTGTCGGGCCAAAAGCAGGCAGCTGCCGCCGGCAAGGACAAGCAGATCGCCATCATCTATCTCACGGGTGAGATCAAGGAGGGGAAGGGGAAGGACGAACTGCTCGGCAACGGCTCGGCCGGCTCCGGGAGCGTGATCAAGGCAATCCGCGAAGCGGCGAAGGATGACAAGGTGGTGGCGATCGTGCTGCGGATCGATTCTCCCGGCGGGTCGGCGCTTGCGAGCGACATGATCTGGCGGGAGGCCGAGCGGAGCACGAAGCCGGTGGTGGCGAGCCTCTCCGACATCGCGGCCAGTGGCGGCTACTACGTGGCCGTGGCGGCCGACAAGATCGTGGCGGCGCCGGGCACGCTCACCGGATCGATCGGCGTGGTCGGCGGCAAGATCGCCATCGGGAAGGCGCTTGAAAAATATGGTGTGCATACCGACGTGGTCGCCAAGGGCCGCAATGCCGGCTGGCTCTCGATGCAGACGCCATTCACCGATCAGGAGCGGGAGGTATTCCTGTCGACGATGAAGGACTGCTATCGCCTCTTCACGTCGAAGGTGGCCGCGGGCCGGAAGCTCGACATGGAGACCCTCGGCAAGCTTGCCGAGGGCCGTGTCTTCACCGGACGGATGGCCAAGGAACTCGGGCTCGTCGACCGGTTGGGCACGCTCGAGGACGCGATCGACGAGGCGAAGAAGCTGGCGGGGATCGATGCCGACGACGCGGTCGAGCGGGTGCTTCTGCCGGAGCCCAGGGGGCTCTTCGATGACCTCTTCGGCATGGCCGGCGAAGCGGCCCCTGTGGCGCGGCTTGCCGGTGCGGGGGCTGCCTCGGGCTCGCACTTCGCCCGTGAGGCTCTCGTGCGGGCGGCGTTGCTGGCCCGGATGGCGGGCGTGCCGGGGCTCGAAGGGCTGGCCGCCGAGGCCGACGCTCTCGTGCAGCTCTCGTCGGGCCGGCCGCTCATGATGCTGCCGATGCGGGTACGGGTGCGGTAGCCGTTGGTCGAGACTCTGAAGAGGACCGTCATCAGCCATCTGGCGGCCGCCGGTGCGAGTGACGATGTCGTCGTGGCCGGATACCACCTGATCGCCCGCGGTTGGAGGGAAGCCCGTCGGCCCCAACGCGTGCCTATTCGACGCCACGTCGGCGAAGTGGCCGCAGCCTTCTTCCCGCGGCCGCTCTGGGGAAGTGTCCTGGCCGTGGGAAGCCCCCGCGGCACCGCTGGTGGCCCGCCTCGTTCGTGACGCATAGAGTCGCTCATGGACTCGGCGGCGGACCTCGTGGGATCGCCGCGAGCGTGAATGTGCGCCGTGTGTCCGAAGGAATCATGTTCCGTGGTCCGCCACTTCGTCATTGCCACCGGTCGGCCGTGGATGCTAGCCCTGCTCGCACTGGGCTGCGTCGCAGGTTGGACACTCGCGCAGCCGCCCGGCGACCGCGCTGAAAACCCTGATGAAGCATCCTCCTGGCGGCACGCCGAACTGCACGCTCGCTACGCGGAGGCGCAGCTGCGGCTGGCAGAAACGCGACTCGAGAAGGCCGAGAAAATCAACGCGATCTCCCCGGGACAGGTCACCGAGACCGACACGCGGGCCCTGCGAACGAGGATCGGCCTTCTTCGGGAGCAGGTGGCCGAGACGCGAGGCCAGCCCCACGGCTACGGATTCGCCGTTCAGCGCAGGGCCGCCCGGGCCGCCGTCCGGCTCGCCGAGCAGGACCTCGCGGCGGCCTCCGCGATCAATGGCCGCAAAGCCGATGCTGTCTCGCCGCTCGACATGCGGCTGTTGGAAATCCGCCTCGACATCGCCCGGCTGCGGGCCGAGGTCTGGGATGACCCGGCGTTTCTGGCGTCGCCCACCGACGTGCTTCAGATGCAGATCGACCAGCTTGCGGATCAGTTGCAGGACATATCCCATCGCGTCGACAACGCGCCGGCACTCGATCGTCGGTAGCAGCGTCGAGGGGAGACACGGTCTGTCAGGCCTGAGCGGCACCGCCGACGGCGGCCTCGAGCTGGGCCGTCGACACCGTCATCGCGCGGGCGAATCCGGCGATAAACCGCGCCGAGCCCGAGGGCGTGAATGCCACGATCGAAAAATCGCCGAGCTGGAACCAGTCGGCCGCGAAGGGGAACTTTTCGAGGTACGCCCGTGCGAGCAAGCCGTGGTCGGGATGCTCCCGATCGATGAACGAGGCCACTGCCGGGATCGACACCCTCGGCAAGGCCTGCGGTGGGACCGATTCCGAACCGGCGCCGGCTTCCGGGGCTGTCATCAGCAGGCAGACCTGCGGCGACTCGAGCATGTCGCGGGTGTGGGCCGAGAGCCGGCTGACGTGCGTGATAAAGAGCAGCCGCCCACTGCCGACGTCGTGCCAGGTCGCGTATGGCACCATCGAGGCAAACGGCAGTCCGTCGTGGAGCGTGGCCAGCGAGGCCACGGAACGACTGCGGATCAATTCCCCGAGCAGGTGCGAGGCTGCAGGATCCATGATGCGTGCTTGCAACGCGGGAAGCAGGACGATTTCAATCCGTGGCAGCAAGTGTTCAAGTTGCTGAATCCGGTCGGACAACACCGACAAGATGCAATCTTGTCACCACGGTGCAGTCGGACAATACCGACAAGATGCAATCTTGTCACCACGCCTGGAGTTACCCCGGCAAACATCCAGAAACTACCAAGCAAAGTGCGCGAACGCCTTGTTGGCGTCGGCCATGCGGTGCACGTTATCACGCTTGGTCACCGCGGCACCCTCGCGCTTGTAGGCGGCGATGATTTCTTCGGCGAGCTTCTCATGCGTGCCACGGCCCTTCTTCTCACGGACCGACAAGAGCAGCCAGCGGATCGCCAGTGACTGCTGGCGGTTGCGGCTGACCTGCATCGGCACCTGGTAGGCGGCACCACCGACACGCTTCGACCGAACCTCGACCGAAGGTTTGATGTTTTCAATGGCGCGGTTGAAGATCTCGATCGGCTCGGCGTCGGTGATCTTCTGCGAGACGATGTCCATCGCCTTGTAGAAGATGTTTTGGGCAACGCTCTTCTTGCCGTCTTCCATCAGGCAGTTGACGAACTTGCTGGCCAACAGCGATCCAAAACGCGGATCGGGGCGGAGCTGCTCACGGCTCGATGTGATTCTTCCCATGATTCCTTATCAACCCTTCTTTGCGCCGTAGAGACTGCGGGACTGCTTCCGACCCTGCACGCCCAGCGTGTCGAGTGCGCCGCGGATGATGTGGTAACGAACACCGGGGAGGTCGCGAACACGGCCGCCGCGGATGAGCACGATCGAGTGCTCCTGCAGGTTGTGGCCTTCACCCGGGATGTAGACCGTGACTTCCTTCTGATTCGACAGCCGCACGCGGGCGATCTTCCGGAGAGCCGAATTCGGCTTCTTCGGGGTCATCGTGCGAACCTGCAGGCAGACGCCCCGCTTTTGCGGGCAGCGGTCGAGCACGGGAGATTTG
>CAZOMJ010000064.1:0-15037 GCA_964581055.1 uncultured Candidatus Kuenenia sp. | reverse complement strand
GCGTGCTCGCCCGGCTCGGCTGGAAGACGACGATGATCCTCGGCATCCTCGGGCATGCCGCCCGTTTCGCCGTGTTCGCCTTCATGCCGCAGAACCAGGTGATGATCATCGGAGTCCAGGTGCTCCACGGCGTCTGCTACGCCTTCTTCTTCGCGACGCTCTACATCTTCATCGACGCCGCCTTCCCGAAGGATGTGCGGTCGAGCGCCCAGAGCCTCTTCAATCTGTTGGTGCTCGGCCTGGGCGACCTGGCGGCCAAGTGGTTGTTCATTCCGCTCCAGGAACGGCTCAGCGTGGACGGCGCGACCGACTACCGGCAACTCTTCCTCGTGCCCGCAGCCATGTCGCTGGCAGCGGCGGTGCTCCTGCTGGTCGCCTTCTGGCCGCCCCGCTCGCTGGCCACGGCTGGCGAGACGCAGGACGATCTGGAGACCGAGCCCGCACTGGCGAGGTGACCGGAGGGCGGGCTCGCTGGACACCGAAGCGAGCAATCTTCACGCAATCACGGCATTCTGCCATGGAACCGTGGAAGAGGCCGGGTCAGGCGCCACGGCCACAAGCCGTCTTGCACCACGTCCTCAAGCCTCCTACCCTACCGCCCCGTCCGCCCTCCGGCCGAGACCGGGACTGGAGTGGGACGGCCCCATGGAGGATGCGATGCCCATCTCGCTCGAAGAACTTTCCAGCCATGTCCAGGGAACGGTCGTTGGCAGTGCCGCAGGTCTGTCGATCACCGGCGCAGCCACGTTGGAGACGGCCGGGACGACCGACGTCACGCTCATCGACGCGGCCGACAAGCTGCATCTGTTGGCGAAGAGCCGCGCCTGCGCGGCGATCGTGCCGCAGGGTTCGGGTCCGCTCGACCGGCCCACGGTCGAAGTGGCCGACGTGCATGCGGCGTTTGCCGCGGTGATCATCCGCCTGCGGCCGCCCCGCGCCGCGGCCCGCATCGGCGTGAGCCCGCGGGCCGTCGTCGACCCCACGGCCCGCATCGGCGCCGACGCCGACGTTCACCCGCTTGCCGTGATTGGCGCCGACGTGGAGATCGGGCCGGGCGCCACGATCCATCCGGGTGCGCAGATCATGGCGGGCTGCCGGATCGGCGCCGGCACGGTTATCTTCCCGAATGCCGTGCTCTACGACAGCACGCAGGTGGGGGCCAGGTGCGTTATCCACGCGGGAGCCGTGCTTGGAGCCTACGGCTTCGGCTACAAGGTGGTGGGCGGCGGCTATTGCCTGTCGGCCCAGCTGGGCTGGGTGGAGATCGGCGACGACGTCGAGATCGGCGCCGGGACCACGATCGACCGCGGCACCTACGGGGCCACGTCGATCGGCAATGGCACGAAGCTCGACAACCTCGTGATGATCGCCCACAACTGCCGTCTTGGCCGGCACAACATGATCTGTTCGCAGGTGGGCGTGGCGGGCAGCACGAGCACCGGTGACTGGGTGGTGATGGCGGGGCAGGTGGGCGTCCGCGACCATGTGCACATCGGCGACAAGGCCATCCTGGGCGCCCGGTCGGGCGTGTCGAACGACGTGCCGCCGGGCATCACCGTGCTGGGCGAGCCCGCCATCGAACTCCGTGACCGCAAGCTGCAACTGGCAACCATGAGCAAGCTGCCGGAGATGCGGAAGGATCTCAAGCAGCTCGTCGCCCGCGTCGACGCGATCGAACGGACGCAGTCGCAGGGCGGCCGTGGCACCGAGGCCGCCTGACCGATCACGCGCCGGCTGCCGGCACGGGCCGCGGCGGCCGCTTCACTCCTCTTCTTTTCATGCAGAACGCCATGCATCCGATCCCACCTCACGATCCGCACTCGCTCAGGGACGAGACGATCGGCATCATCGCCGGCTGGGGCCGGTTTCCCGTGGCGGTGGCCGAGGCGATCCGCCGTCGTGGTGGCCGCACCGCGATCCTGTCGATCCGCGACCATGCCGACGCGGCACTCGAGCCGTTGGCCGACGTCCATGGGCATGTCGGCGTGGCGCAGCTTGGCGGTGCGATCGAGTTCTTCCGGCGGCACGGCGTCAAGCGGGCGACGATGGCCGGCAAGATCCACAAGACGAAACTCTTCGGCCGCCATGCCTGGATCCATCATCTGCCCGACTGGCGGGCGCTGGTGACCTTCTGGCCGCACTTCATCAGCCGACGTCGCGACAATCGCGACGACTCGCTGCTGGCAGCCATCACCTCGGCCTTCGACGCCGCGGGCGTGCAGATCTGCCCTGCCACAGACTTCGCGCCGGAGCTCCTGGCCGACGAGGGCGTGCTCGCCGGCCGGCCGCTGTCGGCTGCCGAGCAGGCCGACGTGGCTTTTGGCTGGCAGCTGGCCAAGGAACTCGGACGGCTCGACATCGGCCAGACCGTGGTGGTGAAGAACCGCGCGCCTTTGGCGCTCGAGGCGATCGAGGGCACGGACGAATGCATCCGCCGCGCGGGTAGGCTGTGTGCTTCGGGTGGCATGGTGGTGGTGAAGGTCGCCAAACCCAGACAGGACCTGCGGTTCGACATGCCGACGATCGGACGCGGCACGCTCGAGTCGCTGCGGGCGGCCGGGGCCACGGTGCTCGCGATCGAGGCGGGCCGCACCATCCTCGTCGACCCCGACGAGCTCGCCGAATTCGCCCGCCGCAGCGGGATCACGATCCTGAGCGTCTGCGACGAGGCCGGAGCGCCGCAACTGCGGACCGCGGCCTGACGCTGCAAAATGGGGACGGGAGCGATTTTCGCGAGGTAGGCCCGCTCTCTTCGACCAGGGTCGTGTTGAAAAATCGCTCCCGTCCTCATTTTCCTATACTGACGGCATGCGAACCGTTTTCGTTCTCGCGCTGTTCGTCGTTGGCCAGAGCCTGCCGTTGGCGGGCACCGCGGTGGCGCAGCCTGTGCCGATCGATGCCGCCGTCGATCAGACGGTCGCGATTCCCCCGGCCCAAACGCATCACATGGGCCGCGAGATCGCCCAGACGATGCACTTCACCGGTGCCCCATGGCTGGTCCGCGAGAGCCGGCAGCGGGAGGAGGACTGCCGGACGATGCTCCGGGCGCTCGGCATCAAGCCTGGGCAGACCGTCTGTGATATGGGGTGTGGCAACGGGTTCTACACGCTTCAACTTGCCCGGCTCGTCGGTCCGCGGGGCCTCGTCTATGCCGTCGACATCCAGCCGGAGATGCTGCAGATGCTCGCCCGCAACGCGGCCGAGGCGCGGCTGGCCAACATCCGTCCGGTGCTCGGCACGCCGATCGATCCGCGTCTGCCGGCGGGTGAGATCGACATGATGCTCTGCGTCGATGTCTACCACGAGTTTTCCCACCCCGACGCCATGCTGGCCAAGATCAAGGAGAGCCTCGCCCCCGATGGCCAGCTCGTGCTGGTGGAGTTTCGCGGCGAGGATCCGTCGGTGCCGATCAAGCCGCTCCACAAGATGACCAAGGCGCAGGTGCGGGCGGAGTTGGAGCCGGCAGGGTTCGAGATGGTGCGGGAATTCGATCGGCTGCCCTGGCAGCATCTGCTCTTTCTGGGCGTACGAGATGACGCGGACGCCCGTCCCTGACATCATCCAAGCCCGCAGCGCAAGCAAGGGACTGCGGGTGGCCTGACACCAGCCCTAGGGCAACCGGCAGGTGCCGTCCGCACACGATCCTGCGATCTTCAGACGGTGGCGGGCGACGAAGGCGTACAGCGATTGCCAGATCGGCATGGTCCCCGGCACGTGCAGGAGCAGGGCGAGCGGCCAGAGCAGTACGAGCCGCCGCGAGAGATAGCGGACCGCATCGGCGCCGCCGCGGGCCAGCCCCCGCGAATCGACGACATACATCTGCCGGTGGAGATCCTCCGGGGCAAGCTCCGGAAAGTCGCGGGGCACACTCGGGTCGTGCAGCGACGTGAAGGCGAGTCTGCCGGAGAGGTCGAGACCGCGCAAGACCGCAATCTGGCTGCGACAGAAACGGCAGCGCCCGTCGTAGAGAACGGTGTCTCGGGCCGGGTGGTGGCGGGTGGTGATCATCGCTCGCCATTCATGCTAGGACGGTTCCCGCAAAAGAACAGCGTCCGGCCCAGCGGATTCGCGACCCAGCTAGCGGAATCGCGGCTCCGGCGCCAGGGAACTGACGGGTGCCTTCGACCCGCCGGTCGGCAGCGTGCAGAAATGAAGGATCGTCACGGCTCCCGCCGAGATCAGGCTCCACGGCGCCCAATCCGGCGCGGTGAACACAGCGGGGTCGCCACGGCCGTCCACCGGCAGGACGACCGCGGAATCGATGAGCAGCAGTTCCACGCCCGCCACACAGGCGAAGATCCCCGCCGCCAGAAACACGCTCTTCCACATGGCTGCCTGCCCGCCACTGGCGGGAACCGTAGACACCTGACCTGCACGCTGCTTCCACGGGAGGTATCGGTCCGTGGTTGGTCGGGCCTGCAAGGCTGATGCTGCGGAAGCGACCGCACCGGTTGCAGCGATTGCGACGCCGGCCGGTCCGGGCCTTCAGCCCGAAACGTCAGCCGGTCCCAGCCCGGCCTCGGGGGCATCGGCCGCCGGCGGGCGGGGAGCTGCGGATGACACCGCCGCCGGCACGCGGCGCTCCGCTTCGGTGCCCGGCACGAGCTGCGGTGTGCCGATGGAGGCCTCGATGATCGTCCGCAGTTCGTCGCCGTCGATCACCTCGCACTCGATCAGCCGCTTGGTGATCGCTTCGAGCGCTCCGCGTCTCGATTCCATGATCCTCCGCACCCGCTCCATGGCGGTGTCGATGATGCGGCGGACCTCCTCGTCGATCTCCCTCGCCGTCTCCTCGCTGTGGCTCCGTGCGTGGGAGAGGTCGGCGCCGCCACCGGCCAGAAAGGGCGACCGCTGGCTTTCCCGGTAGGCCACCCTGCCCAAGCGGCTCATGCCGTAGTCCATCACCATCGAGCGGGCGATCGCGCTGGCCCGCTCGAGGTCGTTCTGCGCGCCGGTCGAGACGTCGGCATAGACCATCTCCTCGGCGATGGTGCCCGCGAGCAGCACCTCGATGCGGCTTTCCAGCTCCGACTGCGTGAGCAGGTAGCGGTCGTCCTCCGGCCGCTGCATGGTGTAGCCCAGCGCCGCCAGGCCACGGGGGATGATCGAGACCTTGTGGACCGGGTCGGTGTTGGGCAGCGAGAAGGCGACGAGCGCATGGGCCGCCTCGTGGTAGGCGACCCGCTTTTTCTCGTCCTCGTGGATGACCCGCTTCTTCTTTTCGAGTCCCGCGGTCACCCGTTCGACGCCCTCGTTGAACTCCTGCATGCCGACGGAGGTCTTGTTGTTGCGGGCCGCGAGCAGCGCCGCCTCGTTGACGAGGTTGGCGAGATCGGCGCCCACGAAGCCCGATGTGATCCGGGCGATCTGTTCGAGGTTGACCGCTGGATCGAGCTTCACGTTGGCGACGTGCACCCGCAGGATTGCCTCGCGGCCGCGGACGTCGGGCCGGTCGACGAGCACGTGCCTGTCAAAACGGCCGGGCCGAAGCAGCGCGGGATCGAGAGTTTCAGGCCGGTTCGTCGCCGCGAGCACGATCACGCCGCTATTGCTACCGAAACCGTCCATCTCGACGAGCAGGGCGTTGAGTGTTTGTTCCCGTTCGTCGTGGCCGCCGACCACGCTCGAGCCGCGGGTCTTGCCGAGGGCGTCGAGCTCGTCGATGAAGATGATGCAGGGAGCCTTCGCGGCCGCCTGCTGGAACATGTCGCGGACCCGCGCCGCTCCCACGCCCACGAACATCTCCACGAAGTCAGAGCCCGAAAGTCCGAAGAAGGGCACGCCCGCCTCGCCGGCGATCGCCTTGGCCAGGAGTGTCTTGCCCGTACCCGGCGGGCCGACCAAAAGCACGCCCTTGGGGATGTGGCCGCCGAGCACCTGGTATTTTTCCGGGCTGCGCAGGAACTCCACCACTTCGCGGAGCTCATCCACCGCCTCGTCGATGCCAGCGATGTCGTCGAAGGTGATGCCGAGATCCTCCTGCGCATACATCTTGCCGCGGCTGCGTCCGAAGGCCATCGGGCTCCCGGCGCCACCGATCCGCCGCATCATCATGAAGAAGACGAGGCCGAACAGGCTCGTGAGAAAGAGCATCGGCAGCCAGTTCCGCCAGGGGCTCGGCGCTTCCTCGTAACGGAAGGGGACGCCGTGCTCCGACAACTGCCGCATGAGCTGGCTCTCGGAGTTTTCACTGGGCAGCTTCGCTGTATGGAACCGGCGCAGGGTGCCAACGCCGTCGGCGGCCGCGGCACGTTTGGCGGCCTGTCCGCCCTCCACCTGCTCGGCCCTGGGCTTACCGGCGTCGCCGGTGGACTGTTCGCGGACCGTGCCCGACACCTGGAACGCCCCGATCACGACATCGCGGAGGTCGCCGTATCGGGCCGTCTGCCGGCCGTCGGCACCGGACTGGGAGACCTCGACCCACTCGATGGCCTCATCGCCGCGCTCGCCGGCGGTCGCGGTCGCAGGCTTCTGCTTGCCTGGCTGCTGTTTTCCCGACGCCTGAATGAGCCTTTCCAGGTCGCTGTACGACAGTTCGATCTCCGGCGTGACGCCGATCAGGCTCATGGCAAACAGGCCGGCGACGCCCGCCGCGATCAGCGACCAGAGCAGATTGGAGCCTCCCAGGCTTGGTCGGCGTTCTGCCGGACGCTTGGCGGAGTCACGTTTCTTGGCCATGGGCGAGGAAATCCCTTTCAGGCATGCTGTCGCGGAAATCACGGATCGAACTGCCTGACATCCTATGCCGGAAAAAACCCGGCGACAAACGCAGGCAAAAGTGGAAGTTTCGGCGCTAAACTTCTACACTTCGGAGGTCATCCATCGCGTTGTGTCCCCTGTTGCCATGCCTTCAACCCACCGCAGCGCGGCTCCCGACGTCCGTGCCGTGGTCGGCGGACAGCGGTCTGATCCGCTCCGTGTCGCCGTGTTGGGATCCACGGGGAGCATTGGCAGAAGCACGCTGGACGTGATCGCCGCCTCCCCCGAGCGGTTTTCTCCTTTTTTGCTGGCGGCGCATCGCAGCACGAGGACACTGCTGGATCAGGCGCGGGCCTGCCGGCCCCGGTGGGTGGTGGTCGTCGACCCCGCCGCGGCGGCCGAAATCGGTGCCGGGGCGTTGCCCGAGGGCACGCGGCTGGCAGTCGGCCCGGAGGCGCTCGACGACCTCGTTCGGTCTCCGGAGGTCGATCGTGTGGTGTCGGCGATCGTTGGTGCAGCGGGCCTGCGGAGCACGTGGGCGGCGCTCGAGGCCGGGAAGACCGTGGCCCTTGCCAATAAAGAGACGCTCGTGATGGCCGGGCCGCTGGCAATGCGGCTGGCCGAGCGGACGGGGGGCAGGATCGTGCCGGTCGACAGCGAGCATTCGGCGATCCACCAGGCGCTCCGCACCGGTTCGGCCGACGAGGTGACGCGGATCGTGCTCACCGCCAGCGGCGGGCCGTTCCGCACTCGGGCCCGGGAGACGCTCGTGCACGTCACCCCGGAGGAGGCGCTCAAGCATCCCACCTGGTCGATGGGACCGAAGATCACGATCGACTCCGCCACGATGATGAACAAGGCCCTCGAACTGATCGAGGCGCGGTGGCTCTTCGGCCAGCCCGCCGCGAAGTTGGCCGTGCTCGTGCATCCGCAGTCGATCGTGCATTCGATGGTGGAGTTCGTCGACGGCTCGGTGATCGCCCAGCTCAGCCCGCCCGACATGCGGCTGCCCATCCAATACGCGCTCTCGTATCCGGAGCGGATTGACGGCCCGACACGGCGGTTCGATTTTGCGCAGGCGATGACGCTCGACTTTGCCCCGCCGGATCCGGAACGCTTTCCGGCCGTGCGGCTGGGACACGAGGCGGCGTCCCGGGGAGGCACCGCCGGCGCCGTGCTCAACGCCGCCAATGAGGAGGCGGTCCGCGGGTTTCTCGAGGGGGCGATCCGGTTCACCGATATCACAGAGGTGTGTGCGCGGGTGCTCGACGAGCATCCCTTTCAGCCCGATCCGTCGCTCGACGATGTCCGTCGACTCGATGCGTGGGCCAGGCAGGAGGTCGTGAAGTGGGCATGTGTCTGATGGCGGCGGCGTGCTTGGCAGCAGGATCATGGTTCGAGTGGATCATCCAGCCGTCGAGTTGGTGGGTGATCCTGCAGGTCGCCCTCGGCCTGGGATTCGTGATCTTCGTGCACGAACTCGGCCACTTTTTGGTGGCGAAGGCCTGCGGCGTGAAGTGCGAGAAGTTTTTCCTCGGCTTCGACGTGGGCGGGATGAAACTGGCGAGCTTCAAGTGGGGTGAGACGGAATACGGCATCGGTGCCCTGCCGCTGGGCGGCTACGTGAAGATGCTCGGCCAGGATGACAACCCGGCCGCTGCGGCCGAGGAGGCCCACCGTGCGCGGGCGGCGCTGGAGTCGGGCGACCTGCCGCCGGAGCCGACTTCTGGCCCCCATCCCGCCTGGGATCCGCGGAGCTATCCCGCCCAGAGCGTGCCCGAGCGAATGGCGATCATTTCTGCGGGCGTGATCATGAACGTGATTTTTGCGGTGCTGATGGCGTCGTGGGCCCTGGGGCTGGGCGTGCGCGAGATGACCTGCGAACTCTCGAGCGTGCGGCCTGGCGGCGCGGCTTGGCGGTCAGGACTGCGGACGGGCGACCACATCACGGCGATCGGTGGCCGCAAGAACCCGATCTTCACCGACCTCCGCAATGGCGTGACGCTCGGCGATGCAGCCAAAGGAGTGGAGTTCACGATCCATCGGCCGGCCGACGACTCGACACGAACGGTCACGCTCCATCCCGACACCGATCTGGGCGTGCCCACGGTGGGCGTGACGAGCCCGTTCTCGGTGAGGCTCCCGGCCGACCTGGCCGACGGGCTGCCGGGCGCCGCGGGGAAGGCCGTGCCGCCGCTGGAGGCGGGCGACACGATCCTCGGCGTGGATGGCGCGCCGGTGAAGACCTATGCCGAACTGATCACCGCCCTGTCGCGGCAGCCCTACAAGGCGGCACAGCTGTCGGTAGAGCGGCGGGCCAAGGCGGGGCAGGCGGCCGAGAAGCTGATGGTCACGCTGCCGCCGCAAGAGATGCGGACGACAGGGCTCGTGATGACGGCCGGTCCGATCAGGGCGGTGCAGGACGATTCGCCCGCGGCGGCTGCCGGACTCAAGCCAGGCGACCTGATCACGGCGATCGATGGCGAACCGGTGGGCGATCCGCTGGCGGTCGACATGCGGCTCCGCGGGTTGGCCGGCAAGACAGTGAAACTCGCGGTCGACCGCGCCGGCACGGCGGTCGACGTCGAGATCGTGCCCCGCGAGGTGACGTGGATCGAGGATCCGCGGTGGCCGTCGAGCCCTGTATCACTCTCCGCGATCGGCGCTGCGATCGGCGTCGATGCAACCGTGGCGGCGGTCGAGGTGGGCAGTCCGGCGGCGGAGGCCGGGATCCAGCCGGGTGAGCGGGTGGTTCGCGTGGCGTTCATCGAGCCGGGCAAGAAGGAGCCCGCGGCGGATGCGGGGCTCGAACTGTCGCCGAAGTCGCCGAGTTGGCCCTATGTGTCATCGGTGCTCCAGCAGGTTCGCGAGGGGACGAAGCTCTCGCTCGAGGTGGAGCCGTCGGCCGATGCCGGAGGCAGCAGCGCACGACGCACGGTGGAGCTTTCCGCCAGGAATACGGACGATCAATTCGTGGTCGACCGCGGGCTCGTGTTCGAGCCTGTCTATGAGATCGTGCGGGCTGGTTCGTTCTCCGACGCGCTCTCGCGGGGCGGCCGCAAGGCATTCGAAAACCTGTCGCTCGTCTATCGCTTCCTGCACAAGCTGACGAGCAACCAGATCAGCCCTCGCCTGCTCGGGGGGCCCATCGAGATCGCCAAGCAGGCAGGCAAGTCGGCGGAGGAGGGGTTCAGCCATTTCCTGCTGTTTCTGACGATGCTCAGCGCCAATCTCGCGGTCGTGAATTTTCTGCCCATCCCCGTTTTGGACGGTGGGCATATGGTTTTCCTGGTGTATGAATGGATCCGTGGCAAGCCGCCGAGCGAAAAGGTGGTTGCTGTGCTCTCCTACCTGGGATTAGCCCTCATCCTCAGCCTGATGATGTTCGTTTTCGGGCTCGATCTGGGGCTGATCCCGCGACGCTAGTCTCCTTGGAACGCTCATGACTCCGTTGGGCGACGTCCTGGTGGTCGAAGGAAACATCGGTGCAGTGTTTCCTCCTCTGGGCGTGCACGTGGTCGTGTTCGATGTGGTGGGCACGCTCATCGAGCCGAGCCCGTCGGTGGCCGTGGCCTATCAGCAGACGGCCGCGCGTCACGGTCTGACGCTCGATGCGGATCTCATCCAGCAGCGTTTCAAGGCTGCCTGGCGTCGCCAGGAGGCGATCGACGCGGCGGCGGTGCCGGCGTTTGCCACCAGCCGCGATCGCGAGGCCGAGCGATGGCGGGCCATCGTCGACGATGTCTTCAGCGGCTCGGCCGCGTCGGCGGTGATCTTCGCCGATCTCTGGGAGCACTTCGGGCAGGTCGAGGCGTGGCAGCCTTTGGCCCATGGGAGCGACCTCCTGCGGCAGGCGATTGACGCAGGGGCCACCGTGGCGCTGGCGAGCAACTTTGACGAGCGGCTGCTGGCGATCGCCGAGCGGCTGGAGCCGCTGTCGTGGGTGCCCCATGTCTTTGCGTCGTCGGAGATCGGCTGGAGGAAGCCGGCGCCCGAATTCTTCCAATGGGTCCAGCGGCGGCTCGGCTGCGAGCCGGCGGAGGTGCTGCTCGTGGGCGACGATCCAGAACTCGACGTCGCCGCCGCGCGGCGGGCCGGCTGGCGGTCGCTCGGTGTTGCGGCCCGCTGTTGAGCCATCGATCGCTACGATAGACCCCGTTCATTCACCGCCCGATCCTTCGGCCCAACGAAGCTTGGCATCCCGCGGTTCGCGCTCGCGTCGTGTGTTTCAAAACCAAAGATTCATCCCTGGCCGCCACGGGTTGCCGAACTTTTGGATCCAGTACGTATACCCAGTCTGATCGTCGTACTCGAACCCGACGCCGATTTCCTTGGTCGCCGGATCCATGATAGCAGCCCTGTGCCCAGCACTATTCATCCAGCCTTGTACGACCTCTGCTGCGGATAATTGACCGCTTGCAGCATTTTCGAGACGTATGCCACGCAGTCGATTGCCTTCGCTAACCCACGCCATCTTGTAGCCGACGGCTTTGATTCGATTGTCCGGAGAGCTGCCATTGCTCCCTGTATGAGCAAGAAACCGGTTGTTATTGTCCATATCCTGAACATGAGATTGTGCGGCTTGCTGGAGCAGGCTGCTACTTACGAGTTGGACCAGCCCGGCTCTTTGGCGCTCCACGTTGGTGAGCCTGATCACCTCTGATACGAGTTCCGCTCGCGTGGTGACGGTGACATTCAGCGTGTATGAGCCGGTTCGCCCTGCCTGTGCTTTGACAAGGATGACAGCTGTGCCCGAGGTAAGGTCGTACATGCCCAGATCCGCAGATGTCCTTCCATAGGCCACTGCCCGCTTCAGAATCGCCCCGCCGGTTGACGTCAAGTCAATCAGCGGAAAGAGTTCTTGATGTGAGGAGTTAACGGTGGCGCGGACGATCGCCCCGGGAGCTACCGCCACGGAAAAACTATCCACCTCACCGACAGCCGAAATGCTCCCGCTGACGGTGGTTGTTTGTGTAATCGATGCCGGGGAGGCGTTAGGCCTCACCGAGTTCGAGTTCGTCGAGTAGGAGCCGATGCCCGTACTGTTGACGGCCGCGATTCGGAAGATGTAGTTCGTTCCGTTGACCAGTCCCGTCACCGTAGCGGTCGTGGCGGTGGAGGCGGCCCGATTCACAGTCGTCCACGCACCGCCGTTGTTGCTGCTGAACTGGATCGCGTACTGCGTGATTGCGGCACCGCCGTTGGACGATGGAGTATTCCACGTGAGGCTGGCTTGGCCGTTGCCCACCGTCGCCACGACGTTCGTCGGGGCAGCGGGGACGGTGGCCTGCGCGACCGTCCTTACCGAGTTCGAGTTCGTCGAGTAGCCGCCGGTGCCCACACTGTTCACGGCCGCGATTCGGAAGATGTAGCTCGTACTGTTGACCAGTCCCGTCACCGTAGCGGTCGTGGCGGTGGAGGCGGCCCGATTCACAGTCGTCCACGTACCGCCGTTGTTGCTGCTGAACTGGATCGCGTAGTGCGTGAGTGCCGCACCACCGTTGGACGCGGGGGCGGTCCACGTGAGGCTGGCTTGGGAGGTGCCCGCCGTCGCCACGACGTTCGTCGGGACAGCGGGGACGGTGTTCCCAATTTGCGCAAAGTTTACCCAGGCCGCCGATGCGCCTGACACGAAATCGACTGCTACGTTTTGAGTTCCCACACGGACCGGTGCCAAGGAGGTACCTGAAAAACTACCCCCAGAAGCCGTGACAACGTAGTCGCCTTGGGGTACCGCCAACGCCCAGCCTCCGGCTGCAGCAGTGGTCGTGGTGAAAGTGCCACCAGGACCCGATGCCGTGATGGTAACGTTCCCTAGACCTTCGTTGCCTTCGAATCGCCTGTTGTTGTTACCATCGACAAACGCCACGCCCGTCAGAAATGGCGTCGTGGCCTTTGACGGCGTGATGAGCACTGTCCAGTAATGCTTGTAGGTGGCCTGTTGACGAAAGTGGTAGCCAATGCCTACCTCTCGCGCCACCTGATTATGGGCGGTCACGCCCAGCAGGTGATTGCGGTGGCCAGAGGATTCGATCAGCCCCTGCAATGCAGCTGAGGGGGTCGACTGACCGCCAGCGAGCGATTCAATCTGGTTGCCGACAGTGGGGAGGAGATATGTCTGCCCACCTACAGAAACCCTCTCCGGCAAGTCATAACCGAAGCGACGCACGAGTTGGTTCGGTGTTTCTCCGGTGACGGACGTGTGCGAAAAATAGTTGCGAGTCGCCATCTCTTCGCTCTTGAGTCCTGCTGCCGCAGTCAACCGTGTGTTGACGGCCAAGGGCTGCCGAGGCGTTATAGAACTGAGACTTGTGGATAGCCCCCGCTCGATCTGGTAAGCGGCGGGATTTTGACGAGCCCGATTGAGAAGATAGATGAACTCCTGTTCGGATGGACTGATGCTCAGCGCGATTCGACTCTCCAACTGCTCCGCTGGAGCGATCATGCGGGCCCGTTCAATACGACGTGCACCACGTCGATGCCGCGAAACCTGGAAAAAACTGGCCAGACCTTGAAGCGGGGCCATGATGGGGGGTCCTAACGTTTGACTTGACGAACGGCTCGGTCAATGAACTGGACCGTCCGTCTGAGGTGCAGAGAACTCGTAGCAAGAGCGTTCTACTTGGGAAGGCGAGCCCCGATGTCCTGGAGGGCCACATTTCCCATTTTTATGAGCCCCGCCCAGAGGAGGGTAGCTCAATTAGGGGGGTGTTGGGGTGTTCTGTCAAGAAGCAAAGCCGCCAGCAATGATTCCGCGAGCGGTGGCCACGCTTGGATACCGTCTTGAAGGCCAGATACACCCACTGTGGCCGCTCGATTATTTGGGCAAACCCCCAAGGTTTTCCCAAAGTGTTGGGAGGCTGCCCGCCGTAACGAGCAACGGCCTTCATACCGCCTCAGACGCCGCGTGAGGCGATGCGATTCTCCTCGCGGCGTTTGACGAGGCCGGCAACCGCGAACTGCTTATGGATCAGGATGGCTGTGGACGGCTTTTTCCAAAGCTCGTGAGAGCGGTTCCGCCTCTCGGACCATGACGACGAGCCATCCACACGCCGCGATCGCGAGGATCGCCGTGGCGGCGAATGCCTTCGCGGGCCCCTCAGGCCCCTGCTGCCAGAGCCAGCCGGCCAAGAGGCCGGCGGGCAACGCCATGAGCCCCTGCACGAGCGTGTACCAGCCGAAGGCGCCGCCCTGCCTGCCCTCCGGGGCCAGCCGTGCCACGAGCGACCGCTCCGCCGGTTCGGCGAGTCCGTAGGCCACGCCGACCATCATCATCAGCGGCACCGCCGCCCATAGATGCGCTGTCGTGGCAAGTCCGCCGTAGGCCGCGGCGAAGACGAGCCAGCCGGCAACGAGCGCCAGCCGCGGGTGCCAGGCGTCCGCCAGCCGGCCAGCGACAAGGGCCGAGCCGCTCTTCGCGAGGCTCATGGCAAGCCAGACCAACGGCACCAGCGCCGCCGGCACGCCGAGTTCAGCCGCCCGCATGAGCAGAAACTGTTCACTCGCCGCTCCCAGCGACCAGACGCCCACGCTGCCGAGGAGCATCGCCTGCGGACGGGAGAGGCTTGGGCTCAGTGCCGTGCGGGCCGCCACTGCCGTGCGGCGGGGGGCATCGCGAACCGTCTTCCAGATCACGGCGAGCGTGACGATGCCCGGCAGCAGCGCCAGCAGGAAGAGCAGCCGTTCGCGGCCCGGAAAGGCGAGCAGGAACAGCATCGCAACCAGCGGCCCGAGCGCTGCGCCGGCATGGTCCATCGCACGGATGTGGCCGAAGGCTCTGCCACGACTGGCAGGCTCGACGAGATCGGTCACCAGGGCATCGCGGGGGGCGCTGCGAATGCCCTTGCCGAAACGGTCGGCCATCCGCACGAGGATCACGCCCGCGGGCGTGGCGACCAGCCCCATGAGCGGTCGGACGACCGCGGACAGCCCGTAGCCGAAGAGCACAAGCGGCCGGCGGCCGATCGCGTCGGAGAGGGCACCGCTCGGGAGCCGCACGACCGCGGCCACGGCGTTGGCCACCCCGTCGATGAGCCCGATCTCGACGCTCGTGCCGCCGAGGCTCTTCACGAAGGCCGGCAGGAGCGGGTAGATCGCCTCACTGGAGAGATCGGTGAGAAAGCTCGTCCAGCCGAGCGCCCGGATCGTGCGAGGTAGCGGATCGACGGACGATCGAGGCTGGTCAGTCACGCGGTCTGACCTCGTCGTTCACGGCCGCTCGGCGCCGGTGTCGAGCACCGCCATGAAGGCCTTCTGCGGGATGTCGACGCTGCCGACGCTCTTCATCCGCTTCTTGCCCTCCTTCTGCTTGGCCCAGAGCTTCTTCTTGCGGGAGATG
>CAZOMJ010000063.1:0-13971 GCA_964581055.1 uncultured Candidatus Kuenenia sp. | reverse complement strand
CAGATCGGCCTGGCCGTCCACAGCTATCACGATGGCCGAAGGGCCCTTCCGCCGAGCAGAGCTCCGGGGAACGGCCCCACGTGGGCGGTCTTTCTGCTGCCGTTTCTGGAAATGAACGACGTCTATCAGGCTTGGGACGTCACAAGGTCCTACCACGCCCAGACGAATGCGGCGAGGCAGGCGAGCATCCCAGGGTATCTTTGCCCGACCCGGCGAGGGCCTACCCAGTTGAGTGAGCAGGGGGACGAGCGGGACAGTTTGGGCATGCCTGCGATGCGGGGAACGTGCAGCGACTACGCGCATGCTATCAACGCAAACGGATCATCCGACATGACCTTCTTCGGCGGATCTCCAGCCAGGATAAGGCCGAATAGCAATGCCGTTTCGGCAATCACACTCCCGAGCGGCTCCTACGGGGGAACCAGTCCGTTGTTCTCTGGCATCACCTTCACATCATCGACCAAGTTTTCTTCCATCACCGATGGCCTGTCATACACGTTCCTGCTCGGCGAGAAGCACGTGCCTCCAACGGCTCTGAGGAGGTTCACGGGGGGAGGAGACTCCTCCGTTTTCAATCCTGACGACTACCGCGTGCCGGGACGGTTTGCGGGGCCAAGCTACCCGCTCGCAGTATCTCCGACGACTGCGTACAACGATCAGTTCGGCAGCTGGCATCAGGGTGTCTGCCAGTTCGTATATGGCGACGGCAGCGTCCGCGCCGTGTCAAACCAGACTTCTGGGACGATCCTGCAACGCCTTGTCGAACGGGCGGACGGCAACGCCGTGGGAGACTATTGATGCCCAACGAGAGGATCACGATGGGCAGCCCCTTCGGGCTTCTGCTCGACTGGCGCGGCGCCTCTCTGGCAATCATGTGGCTGGCGGTCGTTGGCTGCGGCAGCCGCGAGTTCTATCCCGTCAGCGGCAAGGTGGTCGGGCCCGACGGCGCGGCGCTGGTGGAGCTGGCCGGAACCCTGATCGTTTTCGAATCCGCGGATGGCCGGGTGTCGTCCCAGGGGAGCATCGAGGCTGATGGCGGTTTTCGCATGGGGACACTGGCTGCTACGGACGGCATGCGGCCTGGTGCGTATCGCGTTTTGATCGCGCCCCCTCGGTCGGTTGATGGCGACGAGGATTTGGGCAAGGCGACAGCGGCAACCACGCGGATCGTGGCACCCCGCTACCACTCGTTTGCAACATCCGGCTGGGAGGTGACGGTGGAGCCGAAGCCAAACATGTTCACGTTCACGGCCGAACGGGCAACCGCCGACCAGAAGCAATGACCACGGGGCCTGAAAAGGGGACGCAGCTCTTTTCGGAGCGCGCCGACCAGAAGCAGTGACCACGCGGCCATCGCCGCCGCAGCACGTCACGGACGAAACTTTCAGCCCAGTTCTTCGAGGTCTGCGAGGTCCTTGAGTCGGCCTGCGGCACGCTTGGCTGTGCGCATGTCATCGAGCCCAAGCACGGGCACCGCAAGGTCGCCGAACGTTGCCATGATTCGATTCGGCCAGGCCGCGTGAAATTCCAGGCCCGTGACGCTCGTCATGATGTCGATGCGGCTCGGCGGCAGGCCGATCTGGTAGAGCACGTCGGGCTCCGAAAAATCCTGCACGTTCATCTTGGAAAGCGGGGCCCGAAAACGCTGCAAGGCCCGCCACGTGCGGCGTGCATTGTCCGGCGTGGGCTTCACCCACAGATCGATATCGAGAGTGGCACGCACGTGACCGTGGGCGGCGAGTGCATGAGCACCGATGAGGAGGTATTCAACGGCCTCGTCTCGAAACGCTTTCAGAATTTCGACAAAATGCGGATTCATCAAGCGGAGTTCCCGTGAGGGCCCAAGCCTGTTTTGTCACCTTCCAGCACAGTTCGATCCGCTCGGACGGGGTGAGATGGGAATAGTCGGCCTTGGGCTCCGGCTCACCGATCCGGCCAACCCACACGGGCCATTCCGACCGATCGGTGCCGGCCTGTTCGAGCTCTTTCGCTGTCGGAGAGTTTGACGGGAGAGATGTGTCGGTCATGTCCCCATTCTACCATGGGGCGACTGAAAAGGACGCAGCTCTTTCTAGAGCGGCTTGCCGGCGAGCGGGCAAGGCAGTCCGTCGCCGGTCACGATGACCCGTTCGAATCAACTGCGTAGCCGCTGCCGGGCGAGCCGGCGGATGTTGTCTTCGTAGATCTTTCGGCGGTCGGCCTCCGGAATGTCGAGCCCGTCGATCGCCGCGATGATCTCGCGGATGAAGAGCGGCCCGCCCTCGGGATCGAACGGGCAGTCCGACCCGAACACCACCTGCTCGGCCCCGAAGAAGTCGAGGCCGCAGGCGATCGCGGCCTTCGATCCCGAGAGCGAGGTGTCGCCGATGAACTTCCTGAAGTGGTCGAGCGGCCGGCCGAGCTCTGCCAGAAGCGGCGCGAAATCCTCGTCGGCCGTCCGTGAGCCGAGCTGGTCCCAGCCGTGGCCCACGCGGCCGGCGAAAAATGGAATCATCGCCCCCATGTGGTGGCAGATCACCTTGAGCCGCGGCAGCCGCACGAAGAACTTCGCGAACACCATCCGCGACATCGCGACGCTCGTCTCGTAGGGCCAGCCGAACGTCCACCAAATCTCGTACTTCGACTTCGGCTCGCCTGGATAGTCGGCACAGCCGGCCCCGCGGGTGGGATGCAGCCAGATCGGCAGGTCGTAGTCCGCGATCGCCTCGAAGATCGGCCAGAACTCCGGCTCGTCGAGCGGCCGGCCACCGACGTTCGTGAACAACTGGATGCCGATCGCCCCGAGTTCCTCGATCGACCGCCGCATCTCGTGAAGCGCAGCCGGCACGTTGTTGAGCCCGAGCGAAGCGACGAAGCCCGGAAACCGGTCGGGCCGCCGTGCCACGAGCTCCGCCATCGCGTCATTGGCGAGTCGGGCGAGCGCCGGCGTCTCGTCGGGCCCGGCCACGCTCTCGAGCGCCGGCATCGAGAGCGTGAGGATCTGGCGGTAGCCGGGGCCGAACTCCTCCATCATCGCCAGCCGCGCGTAGAGATCGTGGAGCACGGGGATCGTGAGCCACCGCTTGATCGCCCCCTTGTCGGGTGCGATCTCGACGAGCCGGTCGAAGTAGGCCCGCGGCAGGACGTGGGAGTAGGCGTCGATTTTCATGGCTTTCCATGTTGTAACGAGGCCCCGCGTGTTGCGGTTAGTTGCGCAAAAACATCGCGATGCCGACTGTCCGGCCGGCCTATGATCGAACCGTTGGACCCCGGATAGAAGCCTGCGAGGCGACGACATGGATTCGTACCTACCCGATCGTGCGGCCCTCCCCGCGTCGCTCTGGATCGCGGCGGTCGCGGCGGCGGCCGCTGCAGCCGCCCAGGCCGCCCCGCCGGCCCCCGACTTTTCCCGCGACATCCGGCCGATCCTCGCCGAATACTGCCTGGCCTGCCACGGCCCGGACGCCGCCGGACGCGAGGCGGGCTTGAGGCTCGATGATCGCGAGTCCGCCACCGCGGCCCTGCCGAGCGGGGCGGTGGCGGTCGTGCCCGGCCGGCTCGAAGCCAGCGCGATCATCCACCGGATCGAATCGGACGACCCCGACACGGTGATGCCGCCCCCCGACTCGGGCAAGCGGCTGCCGGCGGACACGCGGGAACTCCTGCGGGCGTGGATCGAGGCCGGGGCTCACTACGAGAGCCACTGGGCGTTTCGCCCGCCGCAGCGGCCGCCGGTTCCGGCCGTCGAAGACGCTTCCTGGGTGCGGTCACCGATCGACGCCTTCGTCCTCGAACGGCTCGAGAAGGCGAGCATGCGGCCGGCCCCCGAGGCCCCGCGGCACACGTTGCTGCGCCGGCTGTCGCTCGACCTCACGGGCCTGCCGCCCACCGTCGAGGAACTCGACGCCTTCTTGGCCGACGATTCCCCGCAGGCCTACGAGCGGGCCGTGGACCGGCTGCTCGCCTCGCCGCACTACGCCGAGAAGCTCGCGATGGAATGGCTCGACCTGGCCCGGTTCGGCGATTCGAGCGGCTACCAGGATGACGGCGACCGGCCCAACCATCCCTACCGCGACGCGGTCATCGAGGCGTTTCACGCCAACATGCCTTTCGACCAGTTCACGATCGAGTCGCTTGCCGGCGACCTGTTGCCCGACGCCACCGTCATGCAAAAGGTCCGCTCGGGATTCAACCGGCTCCACCGCTCCAACGAGGAGGGGGGCTCCGACCCGGAGGAGTTTCGCGTCGTCTACGCGATCGATCGCACCAACACCACGGCCGCGACCTGGATGGGCGTCACGTTCGGCTGCACGCAGTGCCACGACCACAAGTACGACCCCTTCTCCCAGAAGGAGTACTACCAGCTCCTCGCCTTCTTCAACAGCCTTCGTGGCGAGGTGCCGGTCGGCAAGGAGGCCTCTCCACCCTTCGTCACGGTGTATGCCGAACAGGATCGGCGGCGGCTCGAAGAGATCGACCGGGAGATCGCGGCAGTCGAGGAGGCACGGGCCCGGGAGATCGCGCCGGCGGTCGCTCGATTCGAGCAGTGGCTCGCCGACCCAGTCGCGGCCCCAGGATTGCATCCGGATTCGATCGGAGGGGTGGTCGCTCGCGGCCCCCGCCGAAGCTTCTTCGCCGACACCTCGCTCCCCGGCGGCCTGTCGTTCGACACGCCGCTCCGCGGCCGCGGCAGCCTCGTCGTCGCGAAGGCCGACAACAGCGACACGGAGGTGGGCCACTTCGCCCACGCCGCCTCCGAGACAGCCCTGCCCGGCGTCGGCATCGCCATCGCCGAGGGGCCGCGAGTCTTCGCCCATTTTGCGGCGGCTGACGGCAGCGTGCTCCACGGCCCGGCCATTGCCGCAAAATACGGCGCGGCGTACGACTGGTCCTACGCCTACGACCCCGGCGACGGCAAGCTCTCGGTGGAACTGCGGAGCGGCAAGGTCACAAGCGGCAAGGACCAAGTTGTGGGGCGATCGGAACTGGTCGTTCCCGCCGAGCGTCGCCGGGCGGCAGTCGCGCTCGACGCCTTCGGCATCTCGGCCCGCGGCCTGCAGGGCCGCGCGGGCCCCATGATCCTCGTCATCGACGATCTCGAATACACCGCGTCGCCCGCGGGCCCGCCGCGACGGGAGAACTTCACGGCCGATCCGAGCTGGAAGGGCCTCGGCAACGACGCGGATGGTCACGATTTTGGGCTGCGGGTCGGGCGGCTCGTCCGCGCGGGCGTGTCGGCTGCGGTCGAACGGCTCCGCGGGCCCAGGGCCGCCGGGCTCGAGCCGGCCCAACTCGCCGCCATCCGCGACATCTACGTGGAACGGGCCGTGCCCGAGTCCGCAGACGGAATCGAAAAAATGAAGGCCCTCCGCGGACAGCGGGCGGAGATCGCAGCCCGCGGGGCGAGGGCGCTCGTCTGGGAGGAAGACAAGCCCCGGCCGACGCACCTGCTCAAGCGGGGCGACTTCCTGCAGCCGGATGAATTGGTGGAGCGGGGCGTGCCGGCAGTGTTTCCGCCGCTCGCGGCCGACGCGCCGCGGGATCGGCTCGCCCTGGCCCGCTGGCTGCTGCAGGACGACCATCCCCTCACGGCCCGCGTCGCTGTCAACCGCTCCTGGAAGCTCGTGTTCGGCGCCGGCCTCGTCCGTACGCCGGAGGATTTCGGCACCCGGGGGGAACTGCCCACGCATCCAGAACTGCTCGACTGGCTGGCGGTCGAATTTCGCGAGCCCTCCGGCGGCGGGCGAGCCTGGGATGTCAGGCGGCTCCTGAAGATGCTCGTGATGTCCGCAACCTACCGGCAGTCGTCGGCCGTGCCCCGGCCGGTCCGCGACCGCGATCCCGACAACCGGCTGCTCGCCCGCGGCTCACGGTATCGCCTCTCGGCCGAGGAGATCCGCGACGCGGCCCTCGTCTCATCCGGCCTGCTCGTGCGGACGGTGGGCGGCCGCAGCGTCTATCCCTATCAGCCCGAGCATCTCTATCACGCCTTGGAGGATGACGCGGGGGACCTGAAGTGGCCGACGGAGCGGGGTTCCGATCTCTACCGCCGCGGGCTCTACACGTTCATCCGGCGGACGATTCCCTATCCCCTCTTCCAGACGTTCGACATGTCGGGCCGCGGCGAGTGCACGATCGTCCGGCCGCGAACCAATACACCCCTGCAGGCCCTCGTGACGCTCAATAACCCGACGTTCGTCGAGGCGACCCGCGTGATCGCGGAGCAGGTCGTCGGGATGGAGGGCGCAGACGACGAGACGCGGCTCGACGAGGTCTGCCGGCGGATCCTCTCCCGAACCCCGAGCCCGGCCGAGCGGGAGCTGCTCTTGCAACTCCTGCACGACGAGCAGGAGCGGTTTCGGGCGCAACCTACCGACGCCGACCTGCTCGCCACGCAGGGGGCGGCGCCGCCGCGGGCGGGCCTCGACCGTGTCGCGGTCGCCGCGTGGGCCACGGTGGCCAGCGCCGTGATCAACACCGACGAGGCGATCACCCGTGAATAGACACAACCTTTTCGGAGCCCTGGCGATGAACCACGAAAGCATGTCGGCAGCCTGGAGAACGGCCTGCCGCAGGCAATTTCTCCTGCACTCCTCTCGCGGGCTCGGGGCGGCCGCGCTCGCCTCGCTGCTCCCCGGCACGGGAAGCGGCCGCGAGGTGGCGGCGGCCGCCAGCCATGCCGCGGCCCGTGCCAAGAGCGTGATCTTCGTGTTCCTCTCCGGCGGGCCCTCGCAGATGGATCTCTTCGATCCCAAGCCGCGGCTGCAGGCCGACAACGGCAAGGAGATTCCCAAGAGCGTCGTCGGCATGCAGCGTTTGACGACCATGACCAGCGGGCAGGCGAGTTTTCCACTCGCCGGCTCGCACTTCGCCTTCTCGCGGCAGGGCGATGCGGGCCTCGAGGTCTCGGAGCTACTGCCCCATCTCTCCGGCATCGTGGACCGGCTCACCGTGATCCGCTCGATGCACACCGAGCCGATCAACCACGATCCGGCCGTGACGTTCCTGCAGACGGGCAGTCCGATCAGCGGCCGGGCGTGCATGGGATCGTGGGTTTCCTACGGCCTCGGGTCGGAGAATGCCGACCTGCCGGCGTTCGTCGTCATGCTTTCCGGAGTTGCCCAGGGTGGGCAGCCGTTGCTCTCGAGATATTGGCACAGCGGCTTCTTGCCCGGGCAGCACCAGGGCGTGCAGCTCCGGGCCGACCGCGAGCCCGTGATCGACCTCACCGATCCGCCGGGCCTCACCCGCGACGACCGTCGCCGCATCGTCGCGGCCACGTCGGGCCTCAACCGCCTCAAGCTCGAGGAGGGCTTCGATCCCGAGATCGAGGCCCGCATCAACGCCTTCGAGATGGCGTTCCGCATGCAGGCATCGGTGCCAGAGCTGGTCGACGTCCGCGACGAGCCGCGGAATGTGCTCGAGATGTACGGGATCGACTCCGACGCGCCGTCGTTCGCCCGCAACTGCCTGCTCGCCCGCCGGCTTGTCGAGCGGGGAGTGCGGTTCGTGCAGCTCTACGACAAAGACTGGGATCACCATGGTGACCTGCCCCAGAAGCTCCGCAACAAGACCAAGGAGACCGACCAGGGACTGGCGGCGCTCATTCGCGACCTCGACCAGCGGGGGCTGCTCGACGAGACGCTCGTCGTCTGTGGTGGCGAGTTCGGCCGCACGGCCTACACGCAGGGGAAGCTCACGGCCAACACCTACGGCCGCGACCACCATCCCCGCTGCTTCACGATGTGGCTGGCGGGCGGCGGGATCCGCCGCGGGGCCGTCGTGGGGAAGACCGACGACTACTCCTACAACATCGTCGAGGACCCGATCCACGTCCACGACCTGCAGGCGACGATCCTGCACTGTCTGGGCGTCGACCACCGGCGGCTCACCTACCGGTTCCAAGGCCGAGATTTCCGGCTCACCGACGTGCATGGCAATGTCGTTACGAAGATCCTGGCCTGAGACACATTTTCGCGTTCCTGGAGAGCATGTGTTGCGCCTAGTTGCGCAGAAATCCGATCGGCCGGATGAACAGAGCCGGTACTCTGCCGTTGGGACATACGTCGCTCCACCCCGACCCATTGCTGCCATGAAGAGCCCGATGAAGAAAGCCACGTCGCAGACTCAGCCTGCTGTCCCATGGCGAGCCGCATGGTCAGGAGTCTTCCTGCCGGCAGTGACCCTGCTCACGATCTTCGTGATGGCAACGCTGTCACGACCCGCATCGGCCGCCGGCTTCGACGTGTCGGGCACCGATCCCGACGCGCTGCCGGTCGTGCCTGCGGGATTCGTGGCCACGATGCCGGCCCGCGAGCCGCTCGTGCGGAACGTGTCGATGCTCGCCTTCGACACCCGCGGCCGGCTCTACGTGGCGATGGGCCCGCAGTATCGCCATCCGCGGGACAACACGCCGGGCGACGCGATCGTGATGCTCGTCGACGCCGACGGCGACGGCACGTTCGACGCGAAGAAGCCCTTTGCCGGCCCGTTCCACTGCGTGCAGGGGATGGCCTGGAAGCAGGGGCCGCGGGGGCCGGAACTGTGGGTGGCCAACGCACCCGATCTCACGGTCGCCCGCGACACCGACGGCGACGGCGAGGCCGACGAATACGTGCGGATCGCCACGGGCCTGGGCACGCTCGAGCATGGTCTCGACGCGCCATCCTTCGCCCCCGACGGCTACTTCTATTTCGGCAAGGGCGACACCCCCGTCTTCGGCAACGCCCCGCGGGCCTTCCGGGATCTGGCGCAGGTCGAGGCGGGCGTGGGCGCTGTGGACGATCCCGAGCCGGTCATGTTCACGCGGGCCGAGTGGCCGGCGGCCTGGCGGGCGAGCTACCGATTTCCCACCGACGGCCACACCGGCGGTGGCATCCTCCGGTGCAACGCGAGCGGGAAACATCTCGCGATCGTCTGCCGCGGCTGTCGCAATCCGTGGGGGATGGCCTTCGATAACAGCTTCGATTGGCTCGCGACCGATCAGGACGACCTCGGCGGCGACCGGTTCCTGATGCCATTCATGGGCGCCCACTTCGGCATGCGGCATCGCTGGAACAACTCTTGGACCGGCGAGGGAACGCTCGCGAGCGTGCCCGCGAGCGGCCCGATCGCGGAGGGATCGGGGACGGGAGTTCTTTTCTACGACACGCGGGAGTTCCCCGAGACACATCGCAACGTCTTCTACCGGGCCGACTGGCTGCGGGGCGCGGTCGAGATCTTTCGCCGCGACTGGCAAGGCGCGATGCTCGTGCCCGCTGGGGGGCGAGTCGAGCCGTTTGTCTCGCTCGGCGATAAAAAGCCGCTCTTCCGTCCGACCGGTATGGCCGTCGGCCCCGATGGGGCTCTTTGGATTGGCGGCTGGGGATCGACCTACGGCTGGAATGGCGACAAGACCGAGGGCCGCGTGTTTCGGATCAGCGCCGAGGGAGGGCCGTCGCTTGCCACCGCGGTCGCAAAACTCGCCGCCCGGCCGGCGGTCGAGACGCGGTCGGTCGCCGACGTGGCCGTCGATTTTGATTCGCCGATCATGGCGATGCGGGGGGCAGCGCAGGACGAACTCCTGCGCCGGGCCTCCGGTGGCGATTCGCAGGCCGCCACCGCACGGCGCGAGATTGCCGAACTCGCCGCCGCTGCGATCAAAGAGCCCGGCCGCGAGGCCCGGCAGACCTGGCTCCTCTGGACGCTCGGCCGGATCGCGGCCGACGATCCTGCAGGCGATGCGCTTTGCACGCGGCTGGTCGAATCAAGGGATGCCGCTTCCGAAACAAACCGCATCCAGGCCGTGCGGATCCTCGCCCATCGCGTCGCGGGCCGTGCGGCCGACGTCCGCAAGTTGCCGCCTTGCGTGATCGCCAGCCTCGCTAACCCCGCGCCGCGGATGCGGTTCGCGGCGTTACTCGCCGCCGCCAGCGTGGCCGATCGTGTTGCCGTGCCGGCGATCATCGACGCCGCGGCTGATGAAGCCGACCGGCTCGTTCACTATGCCGCCTGGACCGCGCTTCGCGATCTCGTGCCACCCGACGAACTCCGCGGCCTGCTCGCCGACAAGCGGGCGGGCGTGCGGCTGGCCGCTCTCCTCGCCCTGCTCGATCTTGGCCGGCTCGACGGTCCGGCTGTGGTCGCTCTCTCGAAGGATGCCGATGAACGCGTGTCGCAGACGGCCACGGCATGGCTGGCGAACACCGGCTTCGGCCTCGACGACCCCGCCGCCGTGCTCGCCACGATCAAACGGCTCGACAATCGCCATGTCGATTACCGGATCCGGCTCGCCCTACTCCGGAAGCTCGAGGGGAAGCAGATCGACGGCCAGGTGCGGGCCGGCCTCGAGCAGATGTATGTGAACGCTTGGAGCGGGGCGACACTCCAGAGCGAAGAGGTCGTGCCGCAGGAAAAATCACAGGAGATCGCGGCCGTGCTCTGGGCGGTGAAGCCCGACCGCCGCGCGGCCGAGACGGCGTGGGGCCTGCTTGGCCACGGCTGGCCGATGCTCGCCGACTCGGTCGCCGCGGGCTTTTCAAAACTCGGTGGCGACGGCCTGGCCGTGCTCGCCGAAAAACTGCCAAAGGCCGATCCGGCCCGGCGGGATCGCGGCGTTGAGGCGCTCGCCGGATATGCCGCGGCCGGGCAGGGGCTCGCGGCGAGCGAACCGCTCGTCGCGGCGCTCGCCGCCGCCTGGGAAAAAAACCGGCAGCCGGGCTTCCGCGGCAAAGTGCTCGCGTGCCTCGCCGCGATCGATCCGGCCTCGTGGCAGGCTGATGCGAGTGCCCGCGGCAACGCCGAAAAACTGCTCCTCGCCGCAGCCGCCGATCCCGACCCGCGGCTGCTCGACCGCGTGCCGGCCGTCGCGACGAGCCTGGGCGTGCCCACGCCAAAACTCGCCGAGCCCCGGCCGCCGGCGAATACCGACGCCGTGCTCGGCCGGCTCAAGGATGCCGACCCGGCCCGCGGTGCAAAACTTTTCGCCGACGCCCGCGGGGCCAACTGTGCCGCCTGCCATCGGGCGGGCGACCACGGCGTGGGCGGCATCGGCCCCGAACTCTCCGACATCGGCCTTCGGGCGGCGCCGGCGGCGATCGTGGAGTCGATCCTGCAGCCGAGCGCCACGATCATCGAGGGCTATCGCGTGAGCACGCTCGTCCTCGACGATGGCCGCAGCCTCACCGGCCTCGTGCTCGACGACACGCCCGACACACTTCGCGTGATCGACGCGGAGGGCCGTTCGACTTCGGTGCGCAAGGACGCGATCGAGGAGCGGGCCGTGCAGCAGGTGTCGCTCATGCCGGCCGGCTACGACCGCACGCTCACGCCCGAGGAACTGGCCGACCTCGTCGCCTTCCTCCTCACGCAGAAACGGCCCGCCGGCCAGGTCGCCGCCGCACCGTGATAGCGATAGAACACGCGAACACATTCTGCCCCATCGCCCCCGTTGTGAATCACTGGAGAACCCCATGACCTCGCCCACTTCCAACGGCCACGCCGGCCGCCCGTCGCTCGCCGCCCATGCCTCCCCCTGGCGCAACCGCCCCTGGAGCGGCGTCTATCCCGCCACGCTCTGCCCGTTTCATCCTGACGAGTCGATCGACGAGGAGGGGCTCGTGTCTTCGATCGAAGACGTGGCGAGCGTGCCGGGGATCGAGGGCGTGGTCTGCAATGGCCACACCGGCGAGATCATGTCGCTCGACCCGGCCGAGCGGGCACACGTCACGCGGCTCGTGGCAGAAGGGGTCGCGCGGGCCAATGCGAAGACCGGCCGCACGGTGAAAGTGATCACCGGTGTGTCGGCCGAGGGAAGCCAGGAGGCGATCGACCATGCGATCGCGGCCCGCGAGGCCGGCGCGGAGGCGATCCTGCTCATGCCGCCGCACCACTGGCTCCGGTTCGGCCGGTCGAGCTCAACGGCCGTGGGCTTCATCGAGGACGTGGCGGTGGGGAGCGGCGTGTCGATCATCGTGCACCAATATCCGGCCTGGACGAAGGCGGGCTACACACTCGCCGAGATGAAGGAAATGGTGCAGCTGCCGGAGGTCGTGATGGTGAAGATGGGCACCCGCGACATGGCCCGCTGGCGGTACGACTACGAGGAACTGAAGGCCGTCGCGCCACACGTCTCGATCACCACCTGCCACGACGAGTTTTTGCTGGCGTCGCTCCTCGAAGGGGCGGATGGCGCGCTCATCGGCTTCGCGGGCTTCGTGCCGGAGCTCATGGTGGAGCTCGTGCACGCGGCGCTCGACGGCGACCTCGCCCGGGCACGCAAGGCGGGCGACATCGTGGCGCCGCTCGCGCGGATCGTCTACGCCTTCGGCGAGCCGGGCTGCGGGGCCCACCAGCGGATGAAGGCGGCCAAGTGGCTCCTTGGAAAATTCCCGAGCCCGGTCTTCCGTCGTCCGATGCGGCCGCTCTCCACCGAGCAGCTCGCGGCGATCAGGCAGGGACTCGAGGCGATCGGCTTTCCCTGCCCGGTCGATCCGGCGACGGCTCCGCTCGCCCTCCGCGAGCGGCGACGGCCGGTGGGCGAACGGGCGGCACTCGCATGACGGCCGGCACCGGCAATGAGAGCCGCGGCATGCCAGCCGCGTGCAAAACGAGCCGCGTCATGGCAGCCGCGGGCAAGGGTCGCGTGCATCCGGCTGAATCGACGGCCTTTGTCGATCCCACGACCGGTGCGGCGGTGCGGCAGGTGACGACGCACCCGTCGATCCACCACCATCCCTTCTACTACCTGCCGGCCTACGACGATGCGATGCAGTGGCTCGTGTTCGTGTCGCACCGCACGGGTCGTCCTCAGATCTTCGTCGAGGAGCGGGCGACCGGCCGGCTCGTGCAGCTCACCGACCGCGACGACGTCAACGAGTGGAGCGTGCATCCGTCGTACGACGGCCGATTCGTCTACTTCACGGCCGGCTGCGGGGCTTGGTGGGTCGCGACGGGAAACGGCTTCCGCGAGGAGTGCCTGGCCGACTTCGGCGACGTGCCGATGATCCCGCTTGGCATGGTAGGCGACGCAATGGGCACGACGTCGCTTTCGACCGACGGCCGCTGGTGGGCCGTGCCGGTGAAATACGGCGAGGGGAATGGCAACATCGCGCGGCTGCACGTCATCGACACGACTACGGGCTCGGTCTCGACCGCCTGCGAGCATGACACGATCGGCCATCCGCAGTTTCATCCCGATGATCCGTCGATCATTCGTTTTGGCGGCCGCTACACTGACCGGATTCACGTGGTGAATCGCGACGGCAGCGGCCACCGGCTCGCCTACGCCAGAGACGCCGCAAAAAAAGAATGGGTGGTGCACGAGATGTGGATGCCGCGGAGTGCCGTGGGCGGCCGCAACGAGATCGTGACGGTGGTCTGGCTGCACGGCATGATTGGGATCGACGCCGATTCCGGGGCCGTGCGGCGAGTGACGGACTTTCCCGCATGGCACCCGTGCGTCTCCCGCGACGGCCGTTCGTGCGTCACCGACACGAAGAACCCCGACCGCGGCCTTTTTATTTTTGACCCGTCGGCAGGCCCCGAGTCATCGGTCGTGCCGCTCGCCGAGAGCCGTTCGAGCAACGCCGGCGACCACTGGAACGGCGACCACTGCCCCTACGACGACGGCCCTGTCAAAGTCTTCGCCCCGCAGCACACGCATCCGCATCCCGCCTTCTCCCCCGACGGCTCGCGGGTCGTGTTCACGAGCGACTCGAGCGGCATCGCCCAGCTCTACGAGGTGAGGCTGCAATGAAAACCTTCACCGCTCGCCGAGTATCGACGAGAGCGATTCGGGCGTCAGACCTTTTGCCATCGCCGCACGCCCTACCTCGTCCAAAATCTCGTCGAGCGGCCGCGCGGGCCGAGTCGTCAACTCTCGAAGCCGCAGCCGTAACAGCAACTGCAGCCGCCGTTGCTGATCCGCAGACGCGGATTGATAGGCGTCGGCAGTCGAGGCATCCACGGGAATGGCGATGACTGGAGTACTCATGCATCGAATTATAGCTGTTG
>CAZOMJ010000062.1:0-6164 GCA_964581055.1 uncultured Candidatus Kuenenia sp. | reverse complement strand
GAACTAGGGAAAGGAACAGGGAGAAGACTCGAGCAGGTTGTTCTCGAACGCGCCCGGGTTCCGGTCGGTCGAAGAGACCTTTCTCTTTTCACGACCGAAACAGCTCGGCCGCCTGATAAGTTGGATAGATTACGTTGACTTGCCGGCCTTGCAAGTGCTCGGGCTCTGAAAATTTCGTTTTTTGGAGGATGGCTCACAGACCGCATTTTTCTCGGGGGAAAGCCCCTGTTGCTGGTGCCCTGTCCGGCAGCCGGCCCGCCCGACCCTGGCATTTCCGCGCGACACCCTGGAAAAAATCCCCGCAAAACCTGCACTCACGGCCGAAATGCCCGGCCAAAACGCGGGTTATTCCGCCCGGGCACCGGTGGCATTTTCAAGGCATCAGATCGAGCAGCAGCGGCCGCATGATCGCCGCCCGGCGGGCATTTCCGATCGTGCTCGGATGCAACTGATCGTCAAGGAAACACTCCGCGGCCGGCTTGCCCTCGCCGTCGAGAAACGCCTGGTTGGCGTCGATATAGGCCAGCCCGGCGTCCGCCCCGCGTGACGCAATGCACTCGCGAACAGCGGCATTGGCGGCCTGCTGACGCTCCCACTGCGGCCAGCGTTGGATGCTCGGCGCGATCGCCAGAAACGCGACCCGCACCTCAGGCAGCTCCCGCCGCAGGTTGTCCACGAGATGCTCGAAGGCCGCCCGCACCTCGTCGGCCGTCGCGCCGGCGGCGACGTCGTTCGACCCGGCCGACACGACCACGACCGCCGGCTTCGCCGCCGCCACCAGCCGCAAAGCGGCCGGGGCCAACTCCACCAGCCGCGCGCCCCCAACGCCGCGGTTGAGCGGATGCATGCCGGCAAAGTCCTCGGCCATGGTCGTCCACATGCGGATGTTCGACGAGCCCAGGAACGCGACGCCGCCCGGTACCGGCGGCTGCTCTCGGTCCGCCTTCTCGAAAGCGGCGATCTCGTTCTCCCAACGCACCGGCGGCGGCACGGCGGCCTGCGGCGCCACCGGAGCGGACGTCGCCGGCGCCGAAGGATTCGGCGCCGCCAGGGCCTTCTTCTCGAGCGGCCTGGCAAAGATGCGGTTCCAGTCCGTCGCCATCCGCACCACGCTCCACCCATACTTCTCCGCCGCCTCCAGCGAGTCGTTCGAGGCCTCGCCGTAGGCCATCTCACGATCGGCGTCGTCGTGCAGTACGAGCAGTTGCAGGTTGGGATGGCGGCTCGACTGCGACCACCGCAGCATCTCGATATCGCCGGTCGTGCCGACGTTGCCGGCGGCGAAGATCGGCCGCCGCCCTATGTGTTCGCCGATACTGACCGGCTTTCGCTCTTCGTCGTTGAGCACTTCCAGCCGCGGGATCACCACGAGCTCCAACCGCCGATTGGACGAACCGCTGGCCGCGTCGCTGAGCTGATCGCCGTCGATCTCACGCGACTCGACCTCCCGCATTTCGGAGGCTGGCCGCGAGGCGATGACGTGCTCCGGGCCGATCCCATACCAAGCCTCGGCAGCCGGCCGCATGAAGTGGACACCGCTGCCCGAGCAGATCCAGACCGAGAAGTCGCGGCTTCGCAGGAACGCGATCAGTTCTTTCATCGGCTGGAACGTGACATCGGCGTAGGGCACGTCGAACACCGGGTGTCTGGCCGTGGCGAGGAACTGCCGGGCATCGGCCTCGAGCTGCTCCTCCGGCACTCCCGCGAGCGTGTCGAACATCACGTCGAGTAAATACTTCTTGCCAAGCCGACGGATGAAATCGATGTCACCCGTGAGCAGGGTGGCGTAGGGTTCGTCGTGGCCGATCTCTGGCTGCCGACCCACCAGCGCCCTGACGCGGTCGATGAAGAACATGCCGTGCACGATCGGCTTCTCGCAGACGAGTGTGCCGTCGTGATCGAATACGGCCACGCGATCCGGCACCGGCACGAACATGTCGCCGCCCTGCCGCGTGACTTTCTCCACGAAGTCGAGGATCGACTGCTTCGTCGGTCCGTCGTTCCAGCTTGGCAGCGGATCGACCTGCGTCGCTCCCGCGACCGTCCGAGCACCGTTCGCGGCAGCGACGGCCGGCTGCGAATCGCAAGACGCACACGCCTGTGGACCAGCAGACGCAGCCACTTTGCCGACCGCATTCGTCCTGGCCGGCGGTGCGGGCGAGAGCCCGAACCAGATCACGGCCGCCGTGAGCGCCGCCAGAGCCGCCACCGGCAGAGCGATGCCGGCGCCGGATTGGGATGGCTCGCGCCGGGGCTCGCGGGCATCGGACTGCTCATGCTGGCTGTGAATCGTCATGGACTGCTCCTTCGCGGTTGATGCCGACTGGGGGGCCAACATCCTCCGCTCTGGGAAGGCGGTCCGCAAGCAGTCGACGCCCCCCCGAGTCCCGACGCACCTTTCCACCCGGTGGCCATCCCCGGATATACTCTCGGCCTCTTCTCGTCTTCTCGTCTTGCGTCTCTATCTCCTCGATCTCACTGCTCGTTGATCTCACTGCTCGTGAGGCAGTGATCCCCATACTCCGAAGGACTCTCCCATGCGCATCGCTCGTCCTGCTTCCACGGTGCACGCTGGCGGCCTCGTCGCCTGCCTCCTGCTGACGGCCATCGCGGCCCCAGCCCGCGCCGACGTCGCGCTCAACAACATGTTCGGCGACCACATGGTGCTGCAGCAGGGCCTCAAGAACAAAGTCTGGGGCAAGGCCGATCCGGGTGAGGCGGTCACGGTGACGCTCGGCGGCCAGACCCACGCCGCCACCGCCGGCGCCGACGGCATGTGGCACGTGTTCCTCGATCCCGTGCAGGAATATGGCGGTCCGCACACGCTCACCGTGAAAGGCAAGAACACCCTCACGTTCAGCGACGTGCTCATCGGCGAGGTCTGGGTCTGCGCGGGCCAATCGAACATGCAGTGGAGCGTCAACAGCAGCAACGACGCCGACCTGGAGAAGGCCGCGGCGAAGTTCCCGAACATCCGCCTGATCTCGGTGCCCAACGTAGGGACGCAGGAGCCCCAGTGGAACTTCAACGGCAAGTGGGCCGCCTGCACGCCCGAGACGGTGGGCAACTTCTCGGCCGTCGGCTATCTCTTCGGTCGCCAGCTCCACCAGACGCTCGGCGTGCCGGTGGGCCTGATCAACAACGCCTGGGGCGGCAGCGCCGCCGAGGCTTGGGTGAACCGCGAGAAGCTCGCCGCCAACGAGAAGCTGAAGCCGCTCATGGAACGCTGGACCAAGACGGAGGCTGACTTCCCCGCCGCCAAGGCCGACTACGAGAAGAAGCTGGCTGAATGGAAGCCCGCAGCCGAAAAGGCGAAGGCCGAGGGCAAGCCCGAGCCGAGGCAGCCTGGCAACCCAGAGGGCCAGATGAAGGGCAACGCCCGCCCCGGCAACATCTACTGTGGCGTGTTGAAGCCGAGCATCGGGTACGGCATCCGCGGCGCGATCTGGTACCAGGGTGAGTCGAATGCGAGCCGCGCGTATCAATACCGCGAGCTCTTCCCTTTCATGATCAAGAGCTGGAGGGAAGAGTGGGGGCTCGGCGACTTCCCGTTCTACTGGGTGCAACTGGCCGACTTCATGGGCGAAAAGCCCGAGCCTGCAGACAGCGCGTGGGCGGAACTGCGGGAGGCCCAGACGATGACGATGAAGGCGCTGCCGAATACAGGTGAGGCGGTGATCATCGATATCGGCGAGGGGAAGGACATCCACCCGAGGAACAAGCAGGACGTCGCCAAGCGACTGGCCCGCTGGGCGCTTGCCGAGACCTACAAGCAGCCCGGGATCGCGGCCCGCAGCCCGCTCTACAAGTCGATGGAGAAGCAGGGCTCGAAGATCGTGTTGTCGTTCGACAACGTTGCTGGCAATGCTGGCAGCTGGCGGCCTTTCGACGTGGCAGAGCCGCGGGGCTTCACGATCGCCGGAGAAGACAAGAAGTTCGTGGCGGCGAAGGCCGTGATCCTGCCCGACGGCAGGATCGAGGTCTCCAGCGAGGCGGTCACCGAACCGGTTGCCGTCCGCTATGCCTGGGCCGATAACCCCGTTTGCAACATGTATGCGTCATCGGGCCTGCCGCTGACACCCTTCCGCACCGACGATCTTCCGGGCGTCACGTCCAACGCTAACTGAGCCGACCTGCGGCGACCACTCACGAACCAGGTCCCCGTGCCAGCAGGCGTCCCAGCCAGCGGGCCGACGGCCATGTTCGGCTGTGCGCGCCGCGGCGAACAGAGTAGTCTTTTCGACGCGGTGGCCAGCATGATGTCGTGCCTGCCGCATGGGCCTGCACAGCCCCCTGCCACGTTCATGGAGGATCGATCGTGAAGCGTCCCGTTGCCCGCCTCGTTGCGTCCGTGTCAGCATCAGCCTGCCTTCTGCTGGGAGCCGGTTGTTCATCCCGCCCGGTCGAGACCGGCATGTCCAATCGTCCCGCGACGATGGCAACGGAGAGGCCGGTGACAGTCGCCGCCACACGGCCCACCGCAGCGCCCCCCCGGGGCCACCGGCCGGTGCGGCCGATCCCGGAAGTGATTGCGAAGGCGAAGCCATTCCGGATGTCGCCAGCAATCACGGCCAGGGCTCTCCCCAGGCCGTCCCATGGCGGCGTCTCCTCCGATGTCACGACTGCCAGCGCGGTCATGCCGACGACGATGTCATCGCGGCCCACCGCCGGCCCGGATGTCGCCGGCATCAACACGATGATGCGAAGCTATCTCCAGGCCTTCAATCGCCATGATCCAGCAGCCCTCGCGGCGCACTGGAGCACCAAGGGTGAGAACGTCGACCTCGACTCTGGAGAAACCACCGCCGGCCGCGAGGCGGTGCAGGAGGTGTTCGCCGCCCTCTTCGAGCAGGATGCCGGCGCCACGATCGACATCGACGTCGGTTCGATCCGATCGCTCCGTGACGATGTCGCCGTGGTCGATGGCGTGTCGCAAATCTCGTTCACCGATGCGCCGCCGTCGAACAGTCGCTTCTCCGCGGTGCTCGTGCGGGAGAACGGCACGTGGGTGCTCGACACCGTTCGGGAATCCACCGCGCCGCTCCAGCCCGCCGAAACGGAACCGGCCCCGCATGCGCCCGCGCGGCCCATCGACGAACTTGCCTGGCTCGTCGGCTCGTGGGAGGACGTCAGCGAGGGAGTGACGGCCAGCACCCACTGCTTCTGGTCCACGAACAAGGCGTTCCTGATCCGCACGCATGCCGTCAGTGCCGATGCGATGCAGGAGCAGCGGCCGCTGCCTGGCGACAGCCGCATCCCTGGCCTGCTGCCTGCTGGCACCACGGGCAGTCGCGAGATCACCGAGATCATCGGCTGGGATCAGGACCGTGGCCAGATCCGCTCGTGGCTCTTCACGTCGGATGGCCGGTTCGCGGAGGGATCCTGGTCACGGCAAGGCGATGAATGGATGCTGCGATTGGAGAATGCCAGCGGCGACTGCCTCTGCACGCTCACCCGCGTGGGCCCGGATGAAATGACCTGCCGTTGCGATTCCGACCGGTTTGCCGACATCGCGCCGCCGGCCTGCGATTCGGTGCGGACGGCCGCCGCGGGCTTGGAGGCCACCCCGCTCCCATAGAAGCCCCCGATTGAATGGCAGGATGCCATTCGCAGCACCAGAAACCGGAGGTTTCCAAGCGACAACGACAGGATGTCGTGTTTCGCGTGAAGCGAGTCGCCCTGAGCGTAAGCGACGGGATAGCTCCGCTACGACCGTCGAGTGCCTGACTCCATTCCTACCGTTGATTATCCTTGGGTGGTCGTCTCTGCTCGACCACTTCTTCGGAACATCATCGATGATCGTCGCGCTTCATGCTGGAGCTTTGTCGGCTGCCCGCGTCCTGCTGTTCACGCTATTCGCGGGGCTGCTCGTTTCTGCATCCGGTTTCCTGACGGCGAAGGCTGACGAAGGATCGGCGAAGCCTGCGCCAGCCGACGCCAAGCCAGCCGACGCCAAGCCAGCAGTCAGCCGCGTACCCGATGCCACGGAGAAGCCCGTGGTCACCGCGCACTCGATCACGGTTGACGGCCGGTCGATCAGCTATCACGCCGAGGCCGGCATGCTGCCATTGCTCAAGGAGGATGGCGCAGCGAAGGCGTCGGTCTTCTACGTGGCCTACACGCTCGACCCACACCGCGAGCCTGATGCGACCGGCGTCACGAGG